>CAMZGF010000016.1 GCA_947306315.1 uncultured Candidatus Saccharibacteria bacterium | reverse complement strand
TGGTGCACCTGACTAGACTCGAACTAGCACAGCCTTACGGCCACTACCACCTCAAGGTAGCGTGTATACCAATTTCACCACAGGTGCATGGAATTATATTACCTTAAAATTCAAAAAAAGTCAAGGGTATCAGAACAAACAAAAAGAGCCCACCAGGGGCTCTTTTTCTATCACTTAGGCTATTATGCTTCTGGATATTCTGCTACTATGTGGCCAGTTGCTTCAGTGAGGCCAGCTGTGTTTGGAGCGATAGTGTAGGTAAGTTGAGTTGAGTACTCACCAGATTCCTGATCTGCACCAGTTGCGAAGTTGTAAGTAACTTCAGTTGTAAGCTGCTTAGCACCTTGGGTGCGGAGCATTGTTGTTGCAGTTGAAGTTGGAGCAAAGTTAGTTAATGCACCACCAGTAAGGTTCCAACCTGCAGTACCTGCTGCGACTGCTGAACCGTTTTGGCCAGGAATCGAGTTCTGTGAGGTCTGAGTGGTTGAACCAGCAAGTTTGAGGTATGAAGTAGCACCGTCTGCAATTGCGACTTTGAGATCAAAGCCAGAAACTGCGTTAGTACCACCAGAAACGTTCATTGTACAACTACCAGCATCGCTGAGAGTAAAGCTCTGAACACCTGCTTCAGTAGAGTCGCTATCACCAAGACAGTCAGTAGCGCTTACTTTAAGAGCGATTGCTTCGCCAACGTTGAGTCTTACGGTAACGTTTGCTGATGTAGCAGTATCGCTGCTGTAATCAAAGATTGGGTCTGTTACTGCGAAGATTGCACCTGCAGGAAGAGCTGCAATTCCGAGACCTGCTGCAACACCAAGCGCAGCAATAATTTTTGTTGATTTCGTCATACTAATCCTTTTTGTTATATTTTTATTATTGTTTTAGCTTGTTTATTTATATGACCTAAGCTAAGTCCTATTATAAACTTAAAAAGAATTGTGTCAATAATAATTTAACATTTTTTTGAAAAAATCTACTGAGTTTTCCACAAGCACTTTACGGAGTGCGGTTTTTTGAGGTTTTCTCAATTCCCCACTTTTCAACGTCATAGAAACGATCTACGGCTGTTACGAGTCGATTTTCTTGAGAGAATGCACGAACGTTTCTATTTACGTAGTAGTGAATATTTGATTGATAAATACCAATTGCTGGGACATCATTGACAAAATATCTGAGGAAACTCTCATATTTCTTCGTTCTAAGAGTGTGATTCATAGTTCTAGTCGCAGATAAAACAAGATCGGAAACAATGACGTTTTTATAATTACTTAGGTTATGACCGTTTGGGTTTGCTTCGGTTGAGTGATAATATGCGAAGACATCAGGGTTTGGCCCAAGTCCGATTTCATAGACAAGAATATCGTAGTTTCTTGGAGAAAGGACGTTTAAGAAGAAATCCTGACCGGAGTCTAGTGTCATAACTTCAACCTTAATGCCGAGTGAACGAATCTGTTCAGCGAGCTTTTCCGAGATTTCTGGAAGGTAGCCAGAGTTGACGGTTTCAACTGTAATTCCAGTTTTTCTAAGCTCCTCATTTTTCTCAAGGATACTTTCTAGTTTTAGCTTAGCATCATCGAAATTATATTCCGGAAGCTTCGGATACGAGGATATATCGACCTGATCTTCTAAGATTGGATAATCAAGTGGTCTCTCGTTTTTAAGAACGCTACGAATTTTAGTCATATCGATTCCCTGTCTTATCGCCGTTCTAAGATCTTTGCTTCCAAGGCGTTCGAGATTCATAAAGGCAAAGACACCGTAATTCAAGGAACTTTCTTTCTCGTTGAAGTTAACAGAGTTTACGCGATCTATATCACCGGCTGTAAGCTCACCGCTTGCAGTAACAGTCCCAGCGTTCAACGCATTTACGATATCGTCAGTTTTAACAAAGGCATGAATAATAAAGCTATCAATTTTTGGTTTTCCTTTGTAATAATTTTTGTTTGATTGAAGGTAGATTGATTTCTCACCAAGATTTCCAATAGCCTGGGTGTGATTATAAATGTATGGACCGCTTCCAATTGGCTTTGCAGAAAAACCGTGCTCTAAAATAAGGTCTGGGGATACACCTTCGAGGATATGCTTTGGCAAGATTGGAAAATCAAGCGCAGTTGCAAAGTAAGCATTTACCGCTGGAAGTTTAAAGATAAGATTTTCGTCGTCATCTTCTTCTACAACTACACCTGCAAGATTACTTGAATAACTTGAGTTTAGGAGAGGGTTTTTAATAAGTTCAGCTGTAAAGATAACATCTTCATTCGTAAGTTTAGTATCATCTGACCATTTTAAATTATCCCTAAGTCTAACTTTCCATGTTTTACCATTATCGGTGGTGCTGACACTTTTCGCGAGACCATAGCCGGAATGGCCCGTATAGTCATTTGTGGTAAGCGACGAGAAGACCAGTTTAGAAACGGTTTTTTCCGAGTTCGAAGAAGCAAATAGTGGGTTTAATGTTTTAACTTCACCGAGCGTTGCTTCAATATACGTACCACCTTCTTTATATGTGACAACTGCGTACGAATCAGAATACCAGTAAGCCTGAGTTAAAGAAAGGAAAATTATCGCAATAACAAGGAGTGCCCACTCAAGAATCAAAAGACGAACACGACGAATATGTCCAATACGGTCAATAATATTTTCTTCGACATGTTCAATTGTAGCTTCCCCAGCTTTTCTAGAGAAACGTGTAAACTTTCTTGCTAATTTTTGCCCACTACTTAGCTTGTTTTTCATCTTTACTCCGGAATTAAGAGGAGACCTAAGATCGACAAGACAAATAATACTACAAAGAAGATTGTTGCGTTAAAGAGAGATTTATCGAGACCACGACGGGTTGTATAAAGCTCACCGCTTGCACCAAAGCCAGCACCAAGAGATGCGCCACGTTGTTGCAAGAGAATGAGAAGAGTACTCAAAATCGCAGAAATTAAAGTAGTTGTCTCTAAAATATTTCCCAAATTCATATAAATATTATAGTCGATTTTATTTCGGTTGTCTAGACGGAACTAGTAAATTTATCAGACCATTTAAGATTGATATCGCAACTGTGCCAAAGACTGCGCCCCAAAATGTAATATGAATACCTGGAAGAATCCAGACAGTAAGAGCCATCATAGCGACATTAATAAGAATCGTAAAAATACCCATGCTAAAGATAATGAGCGGGAGACTAAGCATTGTAGTGAGCGGCCTAACAGTACTATTAACTAGTGAAAAAACTAAGCCAGCAACAATATAGAGCGATAATCCGCCGGTGATACCATCATCAACGGTTCCAAACCAACGTATTACAAGCCACATACCTACGCTTGAAACAAACCAACGAGATAAAAATATGAGTATTTGATTTTTTATCATAACGATTATTTTATCATGTTTTTTCGTTTTAATAAACGATGGTAAGTAATAGCGAAACGGTGCGATTCTTCGTCGATTCTGGCGATAAGTTTTGCAACATGAGACCCTGGATTAATTTCAAAAAAACCTTTACCCGGAATAATAATATTCATATCCGAATTTTTACTATGATTACCAGATTTATTGCGTCCAATTACTGGAATCCCTGCTTCGTCTAGCAAGTCTTTTACAGCGTTCACTTGCCCCTCGCCGCCATCGAGTATAATCAGGTCTGGATAGTCCCATTCCTTATGTTTCAGCCTTCTCTCAATTATCTCGCGAAGGTTTTTAGTATCATCATTTTTCTGGTTTCTTAATTTAAATTTTCGATACTCTGCACGATCCGAAGCCCCGTTAATAAATACCACCATGCTACCAGTAACGTTCTCACCAGATTGATGTGAAATATCATACCCTTCAATACGACGAGGCGGATTTTCTAGGTTAAGCAATTCTTTTAATTGCTTCAAAGCTTGATCGTTTGAAATATCCATAAATTCCTTATCGGAAAAAACAATTTTCTTTCGAAGCTCTTTTAGTCCAAAGAGTTGATTTCTAAGTGTCGCAGCTTCTTCATATTTTCCTTCTGCCGCAGCTTCCTTCATCTGAATCTCAATATCGCGAAGTAAATCTTTTCGCTCACCATTCAAGTAACGAATCAATTTTCTTAGATTCTTCTTATACTCGACCGGCGTCGTTTTTCCGATTTCAATCCCCGGATTCAGCCCAAGGTCGGTATCGAGGTTTTTCTTTCCATCATATGGTTTTATATAATACGGAAAAACTCGACGAAGAATTCTCAGTGCGTCCGAGACTGTTCTTTTTGCATAAAATGGACCAATATATTCAGCATTATCTCCTTCAGGATTACGCGTCATCGTTACATACGGAATCTCAGATTTCATATCTATTCGGACATAGCTTACAGTTTTATCATCGCGCAAGAGAATATTCCATTTTGGCATATATCTTTTAATCATTTCCGATTCAAGAAAAAGTGCATCCATTTCCGTGTCTACAATAATCCAATCCGTCATTGCAATTTCCTTGACTAGTGCTTCGGTTTTTGGATCCTTCTCAGATTTTTGGAAATACTGTCGGACACGGTTCTTTAAAACCGCTGCTTTCCCAACATAAATAATCTCGCCATCGGCATTTTTGTGAAAATACACGCCTGGAGAGCTTGGGAGAGTTTTTAGCTTCGTTTTCAAAGCTTCATTCATATGTATATTATACCACACAAAAAGGGGTAGATTGGATATCTACCCCTGTTTTTTCATTCTAAAGGTCTGAGCCTTCTAGCATTTTTTTATATTCCGGTTTAACTTTGTTAGTTTTCGAGTCACAGTAGGTGTTATAGTACGCAGGGCTCTGGGTTTTGATTGCTTTGCAGATTGAAGTACTTTTCCATTCCTCAATAGCAGTTGAGATATTATCATAGAGCTCTGTAACTGGTTTTGCTTCAGCAGGTGCTGCAACTTTAGCTATATCCTTGTTGAAAGTTAAATCAACTTTTCCAGTATAACCGGTTGATTCGTCACCGATTGCCATAAAGACACCAGTTAGAGTATGACTAAATAGGCCACTATCTACCGTCACAATAATCTCTGGAAGATTATTGGTGATCTTTTCCATATCTTCTTTTTTGACTTCTTCAACCGTATAGTTTGCTGAAACACCATCAAAGTTATTGAGTTTTTCGACACAGCTTTCAAGGCCAAGTGAGTCGAGTTCGTCTGTCATTTTATTTGCGAAGCTCGTAAGTTTTTCTGCGTCGAGCGAGAGGGTATATGCGGTTCCCTTACCAGAAACTTTCATGTCGCCTTCGTATTTCTTTAGTACTACAAACGCGTTATCTTTATAGATGTTCGCATAGTCATCATTCTTATTTGTAGCCTTCTTGGCAACATCTACGATACAGTTATAAGCTTCTTTGATTTCTTTCTTTGAAGATGTATCAAGTTCAGAAATTTCATCAATCAATTCAGGGACTGAGATCTTCCACCAGTTGCCTTCAACTTGACCGATTACATTATTAATCAAATCTTCATAAAGTTCGACTGCTTCTTCATAAACAGTTCCACCCGTAGTTTTGATGAGCTCCCCTATTGCATCTTTAAGACCATCAACTCTTACATAGAGCGTATAATCTTCTATTACGACAGAGCCGAGAGTAATTTCAAGATTCTTGCCGCTGTAGCTGAACTTCAAGATGGCAGTTGTTGAAACTTCCTTTGCGCTATTCTGATCACTTTTAAGTGTTAATGTAATATCTTTGACTGGTGAGGTAGAGCTCTTTGTTTCAAGAGAGATTGTACCATTTACGGCCATAGTTCTACTACTAATAAAATCTGCCACCGCTGAAAGAGCGACGTTTTCTGGGCTATTGCTAATTGCATAGGTAACGCCAAAACCAACACCAGCGAGTGCAACCGCGCCTACTGCACAGCCAACCAAGAGACCTTTTTTGCTCTTTTTAGCAGCTTCTGGAGTAACTTCCTTGGGAGTAACTACTGGAGCAGATTCTTGTACAGTTTCTGGTGCGCTATTATCGTTTTTTTGTTCTGGAATATTGTCCATCTTCTTCCTTTCTTATCTTTTATTAAATGGATTTTTTAGACCAAGCGATGAATTTCCCTCAGCAATACGCATAAGTTCGTTATATTTTGCAATGCGTTCAGAGCGTGACAAAGAGCCGGTTTTAATTTGGCCAGCACCAAGACCGACAGCGAGATGTGCAATTGAGTTATCTTCAGATTCTCCAGAGCGATGAGAAATAATAGTATTAAATCCATTTTTCTTTGCGAGAAGAACCGCATCAATTGTTTCAGTAAGAGTTCCGATTTGGTTTGGCTTAATAAGAATTGCATTGCCTGCTTTTTCATCAATACCTTTTTGGAGCAACTTCGTGTTTGTTACAAAAAGATCATCTCCAACGAGTTGCACGCGTCGACCAAGACGTTCGGTAAGTTTTTTCCAGCCATCCCAATCGTCTTCAGCTAGACCGTCTTCGATGGAAACAACAGGATAATTATCAAGAATCCAGCCATACCAGTTAATAAGATCTTCTGATGATTTCCAATCACCATTGGTTTTTAGGACATAGTGATCATTATCATAGAATTCACTTGACGCAATATCCATTGCGATTGAGATATCATCATCAGGACGATAGCCCGCTTCAAGAATTGCTTGGCGAATGCATTCGAGCGGTTCATTATTACCCTCGCGGACGTTTGGTGCATAACCACCTTCATCACCGACTGTCGTTGGATAGCTGCGATCTTTAAGAACCTTCTTAAGCGCATGAAAAACTTCTGCGCCCATACGGATAGCGTCATTTATACCATCTGCTCCAGTTGGGACAATCATGTATTCTTGGAAATCTGTTGACCAATCTGCATGTGCACCACCGTTCATGACATTCATCATTGGCATCGGCAAAGACATCTCATCTTCTGTGCCAGAAAGCCTCGCTATGTGTTCATAAAAATGCAGGCCATTAGCTTTTGCGACAGCCTTTGCGTTCGCAATTGAGACTGCAAGAATCGCATTTGCACCGAGATTTGATTTATTATCAGTACCATCAAGATCACACATGAGCTTATCGACATTTTTCTGCTCTGCGCTATTTCCGACAAGCACGTCTCTAATTTTACTATTTACGTTCCAGACGGCTTTTGTGACACCTTTACCATTATAATAATCAGGATCACCGTCACGGAGTTCTAGGGCTTCGCCAGCTCCCGTACTTGCACCAGAAGGTACGATTGCCCGCCCAACGTGTCCGCTCGACAAAAAAACGTCAGCTTCCACGGTCGGATTGCCTCGGCTATCTAAAACCTGCCGAGCCTTAATCCCGTTAATCGTTAACTCTTTGTCCATATGTTTTTATTGTATCAAAAAGCTTATGCTTTTTCCAGGTTTTATGAGGTTTTACGCAATTAGTTTTAGGAAATCATCTTCCGAAATTGTTGGGATTCCGAGTTTTTCAGCTTTATCTGTTTTACCCTTGCCCGGTTTATCACCAGCGATGAGAGCGGTAGTGGTTTTCGTGACTGAGCTTGTGATAGTTGCGCCTTTTTCACGGAGCTTATCTTCAGCTTCTTCGCGACCCATTGAACTTAGAGTCCCGGTAATAATATACGATTTGCCATTTAGTGGGAGTTTATTTGGATCTTCGAAGGTTGGATTCATGCCAAGTTCTTTTAGCTCGTCGAGTTGTTTTAAGTTATCTTCATCAGAGAAGTAAGCGAGAATTGATTCTGCCACAACTTTGCCTATATCGTTAATTTCGAGAAGTTGGTCTTCAGTTGTATCACGAAGAGCTTCGATTGAGCCGAAGTGATTTGCAAGAGAAACCGCAGTTTGAGCACCAACGTGGCGAATGCCAAGAGCAGTAATAAACTTTGCGAGTGGGGCAGTTTTCGAAGCACTAATTGCATCAATAAGGTTTTTAGCAGAAAGTTCAGCAAAGCGTTCAAGCTGTTTAACTCTTGTAACGTCGAGACGATACAAATCCGAAATTGATTTAACAAGGCCAGCATCAACAAGTGCGACAACATTTTTCTCGCCAAGACCTTCAATGTTTAGAGCAGATTTACTTGCATAATATTCGATTGAACGTTTAAGAATAAGGTCTGAGGTAAGGCCTTTAACGCGATAGACAACTTCGCCTTCTGGACGGTAGAATTCGAGATCTGGATATTGTTCTTTTAGAGCTTCTTCGTAATTAAATGGTTCTGAATTATCATCACGGAGAGCAGTAAGAACTTCCTTAACTTGAGGAATAATATCGCCAGCTTTATAGATAATCACAGTATCACCAATTCTAAGGTCGAGGCGTGCGATTTCATCAGCATTATGAAGTGTCGCGTGGCGGACAGTTGATCCTGCAACTTCGACTGGATCGAAAATTGCGACCGGAGTTGCAGCGCCAGTGCGACCAATCTGAATGACAATATCCTTAACTTTCGTCGTGGATTCTTCTGCAGGATATTTAAACGCAACGGCAGCACGTGGAGTTTTTCCGATAATACCGAGTTTGTCGTAAATTTCGCGATCATTGATTTTAATAACCATACCATCAGTGCCGAATGGTAGCCCTTGACGAGTTTCGCCGAGACGTTTAATCTCCTTGAAGACATCTTCAATGCTATCAAAGACCTTATCTTGTTTCGAAGTTTGGAAGCCAAATCCACGAAGACGTTCGTAGGCGTCATGGTGAGTTTTCTCACTTGGTGTAATTAAATCGTAAGCCATGAAGCGAAGCGGACGTGAGGCTGCAATCTTTGGATCAAGTTGGCGAATTGAGCCAGCTGCAAGATTACGAGGGTTTGCATATGGTTTCTCACCCTTCTTTTCCTGTTCCTCATTAAGTCTTTCGAAATCAGCCTTAAAAATCACAACTTCACCACGTGCTTCGACAATCTCAGGAATGTTTTCACCGCGAAGCTTTAGCGGAATATTTTCAATTGTACGAACATTCATCGTCACATCTTCACCAACAAGACCGTCTCCACGAGTTACCGCGCGTTCTAAAATACCGTTTCGGTAATGGAGAGACATTGCGAGACCATCCATTTTAATGTCAGTAAAATACTCAAATTTCGTCGATGCTGGGACGAGTTTATAGTTTCTTGAAACCCATTCCCTTACCTCATCTTCAGAAAAGACATCAGCGAGCGAAATCATGCGACGTTCATGTGTAACTTTTTCGAATTTATCAAGCGGGCGACCAGCAACACGTTGAGTTGGAGAATCAGGAGTAATAAGCTCAGGGAATTTCTCCTCAAGTTGAGACAGTTCATGTTTAAGTGAATCAGCAGCAGCCTCGCTCATGATCGATTCGTCAAGAACGTGATAATGATAACGGTAGTCGTTAATCAGTTCGCGGAGTTTATGAATTCTTTTTTCAGCTTCTTGTTTATCCATTAGTCCATGTCCAATAATTTACGGTAGAAGAGGTAGAGATAAGTTGACATATAAACCACCGAGAATATTGTCATGAAGAGGAGCGCAGATTGGACTGCCGGAATCGACTGAGTCCATTCGATACTCTGTTTTAATGACGTATCGATCATAATGATTGGCATCATCACAACAATCCAACAAATTGCTAAGACAAGGAACATAAAGACAACGCGAATAATAAAGCGAATACGACGTCCAGTGATGATGTCTGATGCAGTATTTAGTGCTGTAATTGGGTAGAGACCAGGAGCGGTAATTGCAATTAGTGCGAGTATGCTTGATGACAGAAGATATGCGCTAAGTAGAACCAAGAGCGCTGCAAATATGAAATAAACAAGCGCATAGAATGGTGTATTCAAAAACTCAGTTAGAACCGCAGCAGAATAAGTAATCGTAACAATAAAGATTGGAATAAGTTCAATAAAGATTATGCCGACAATACAGAAAGTTGAGATAAATGGAGTTAGAGCATTATAAAGACCGTCCCTAAATTTTACTTTATGACCAGCTAGAATATGACGGACAAGATAGATTGTAATGAGCCATGTGACAATGACCAGAAAAACCATGAAGACTTGTTGGACTTCTGACATGCCACGAGTAAGACCGCCTGTTGTGATTGTACCAATAAGCATAAGACCAGCTTTACCAAGATTTCCGAGCTGACCATGGGCGAGGTTTTCGTTAGTTTCATCAAGCGCATCTCTAAAAGTATCGTATGATTCTTGGCTCATTAGACCAACTAGAATTACATTAAAAACAAAGATAAACAGGATTAAAGGAAGGAATAATTTCCAGTTTCTAAAGATGACCTTAAAAGTTTCATGAGAATGAGAAAGAAGACCAGGTAGTTCTGTCTTTCGATTATAATCTTCTTTATAGGAACGTTTGAAGCTTTTATGTAGACTTACTCTCGTATCTTTACGGAACGCACGACGATCCTTACTTTTCGCAATTTTTAGCTTAACACTAGCAAAAAACCCAAGGCTCTCAGGTTTTTTAGTCTTTTTTGTTGTTTTTTTAGAAGTTATGTTTCGCATTTTCAAGTCTCTCGATCCTATCTTCAATTGGTGGGTGAGTACTGAAGAGTTTGCTCATAAAACCTTTTTTCATCGGATTATTTATATACATTGAGCTTGTCGCAGAATTTTGGCGTTTCATTGGGCGACCATGTTCATCAAGTTTTTTAAGCGCAGAAATCATTCCTTCAGGGTAACGTGTGGTTTTTACAGCAGAAATGTCAGCAAGATATTCACGCTGTCTAGAAACAGCTAATTGTGCGAGGCTTGCAGCGATTGGCGCAAGTACTGCAACGAAGAGCATAATAATAAAACCTACAGGTGAGCGTTCATCATCATCACGATCTGAATAATACATCATGCGAAGGCCAAGGTCAGAGATAAAACCAATTAAACATACTAAGCCGAAGACAATCATAGAGACACGAATATCATAATTTCCAACATGCGACATTTCGTGTGCCATGACTGCCGTAAGCTCGTTATCATCCATAATATCAAGAAGTCCAGTAGTTGCAGCGACAATAGCATGTTTTGGATCACGACCCGTCGCAAAGGCATTTGGAGCCGGATCATCGATTATATATACTTTTGGCATTGGCAGACCGGTAGTAATCGAAAGATTTTCGACTACTTTATAAAGACGCGGATTATCTCTTTTTTCGATTTCTTTAGCACCAGTCATTGCAACTGCAAGACGAGATGCAAGGAAGTATTGGATTAAAGCATAAATGCTACTAATGACTAAAACGTAGATTGCTACGGCCCAGTCATTAAAAGCATACGCAAATGCGCAGCCAATAGCAGAAATAAGAATCACAAAGCCAAGCATTATGATAATGGTATTTCGTTTATTAGCTGCGATTTGCTTATACATTATTATTATTTAGTTTCTTTCTTGTCATCAGAGAATTTTACGGTTGGAGCCTTGTCGATTCTCTTTGATTCCTCTTCATCAACTTCGTAATAATCACGAACTTTGAAGTGAAGGAACATACTGTTAATAATAACTGTTGGAAAGAGTTTTACTTTAGTATTGAACTCTTTAACGCCAGCATTATAGAAGCGGCGAGCAGCCTGAACTTTATCTTCTGTGTCAGTAAGTTCTGCAGTAAGTTGTTGGAAGTTCTTATCAGCTTTGAGTTCTGGGTAAGACTCAGAAACTGCCATGATGCGTGAAAGTGCACCCATGAAACTTTTGTCAGCTTCAGCAGTTTGTGCGACTGAGCGTGCGCCCATCATCTTTGCACGAGCTTCAGAAACTTGTTTGATTGCTTCTGTCTCGTGTTTTGCGTAACCCTTAACTGTTTCGACGAGGTTTGGGATGAGATCAGCACGACGTTTAAGTTGTACTGTGATGTCAGACCAAGCTTCCTCAACGCGTTCGTTAAGTTTTACTAATCCGTTGTATGATGCCCAAACCGCAAGTAGGAGAACTACTAAAACGACTAGGACAATAATTAACCAAATTGGCATTTTTTCTCCTTTTTTATACTTCTATTTTAGCACAAAATAACACTTTTTGCGAAGAAAAAGCTTATATATATTACCGATTGAGCTCGTCTTTGAAGCTATTTATAGCCCGATCGAATTCACCAACATTTTTCAAAATACGATCAAGATAACACTGGAAGGCTTGTATATCTTCTTTCGTGAAGTTTTTAAAAAGCTTTTTTCTACCATTCTTAGCGTTTGTTTCGATAATCTTTGCGGCTTCCAAACCATTTTTCGTAAGAACATAGGTATCGAAGCGGGTATTTCCGCGATCAAAAATTTCAATATACCCTTTTTTTATCATTCTACTAACACATGTTGAGATTTGCCCTCTATTAAATCTCGTATTACGATAGATTTCGCCAACAGTCATACATGGGTTCTTGTATAAAGCAAAAATGATTTGCAGGTCCATTTGACCTAGGCCTGTTTTTTTACGAATCGGCGCATACGCCTCTAGCATAAGCTGCCTAAAACCTCTACT
>CAMZGF010000015.1 GCA_947306315.1 uncultured Candidatus Saccharibacteria bacterium | reverse complement strand
ATAACCTTGATGGTGAAACGGCGCTTCGACTTGCGCGTGCTCGTAATGCTAAAGGTGGCTACGGTCTTGCAAATTCAAACTTCGACCGTGAAATTAATCAGCAGCGTATCATGAATGCAATAAAAAATAAGGCGCTTTCGATTGGTATTCTGGCAGACGTAAATAAGGTGAAAGAAATGCTTGTTGCATTTGGTGATAACGTAAAGACTAATATCACTTGGGCAGAAATGGGTACAGCAATTGATGTCGCTACAGGTTTACATGGTGATGTTGAATCGATTGACACCAGAGGAATGTTCGGCACTGGCCGTATTGGAAACCAGAGTGTAGTGATTCCAAAAGGCGCAAGCACGGAAGGAAGTTCACTATATAATTATACAAAGATCCAAGTTAAGCTAAGAAAAGAGCTGACGAAAGATACAGAAGATTACGACAAATCTCTTAAGAAAGAGGAAGAAGAATAATCAAAATAAGCCCCTCGGGGCTTATTTTTTATCTCGTAAAGTGATATAATTTAAGAGTTATGAGTGATAAAAGGAAGGTAAAAGAAATTTTAAAGAAAACTGCAAAACAGAAGAAAAAAGTAGCTGTGGGGCTTAGTAAGAAAATGGATAAGAACCAGCGTCTTTTTTCAATCCTTGTTCCGATTTTTGCCGGTGTTTTGTTTTTGATTTTCTCAATTTTGAACCTTTCTTCTTCAATTTGGTTTGATGAATCATATTCCGCATATCTTATTCGTGGGGATTTTGGTCAGATATGGGATATGACAGCTCAGGACGTGCATCCGCCACTGTTTTATTTTGCACTTAAAATTTGGTCTTCGATTTTTGGGACAAGCGATGTTGCGCTTAGATTTATGTCGGTTTTCTTTGGGCTAATCGCGATTGTCTTCATTTTCCATCTAGTAAAGAAATGGTTTGGTATGCGTGCAGCATCGCTTTCGACGATTTTTGTAGCGATTTCCCCAATGTTTATTCGTTTTGGCCAAGAAATGAGAATGTATACAATGGTGCTCGCGATTGCTGCGATTGCGACCTATGTTCTTACGCTTGCGCTTGAGAAGGCGGCAGATAAAAGGGGGAGAAAATACTGGGCAATTTACGCGATTTTAATTTCAGCCGGTATGTGGACGCATTATTTCTCAGCATTCATGTGGCTTGCTCATGTTGTTATGATAGTTGTTCACTTTGGTGGAATTAAGAAGATTATAGATAATAAAAAGTTATTCAGAACCATAATCTTTACATATGCGTTTGCAGTTTTGCTCTATCTTCCATGGATTCCACGATTCTTTACGCAGATTGGGTCGGTGCAAGGTGGCTTTTGGATTCCGCCGATCTCATTTAGCTCGATGGCAGATTTCTTTACTTCCGTTCTATTTTTCAACAAGGCTCAAGAAGTAACTGGTTGGGGCTTCGCATTCGGAGTGACGCTAGTTGTGTTCTTTATTCTTGCATTGATAACTATCTTTAGAAAAGCATCTGCTAAGAATAAAAAATATGTTAAATGTGCTTCGATTTTAGTAGTTGTGCCATTTTTGATTATGACTATTCTTTCTTTGCCACCATTAACAAGTACTTTTGTGGATAGATATATATTATATAGTATTGTCGCATTATGGGCATTGTTCGGAATAGTAGCAGTGTTATTGAAGAGCGGTTTATTAAAGAACTTGCTTATTGTAACAGTCTTTATAGTAGCGTCATTTGGTGTAGTTTTCGTTGAGAACCGTGAACCAAGAGGTTATGTAAAAGAGATTTTAGCAGAAACATTTGTGGTAGCAGAAGCAGGAGAGCCTATTATTGCGGATGGTGTGTGGATTTATTATGATGGAATATTCTATTCGTCTGATGAACATCCAATTTATCTTTTCGACGAAGACGTGAATTACGAATATGGTTCGCTTGAGCCAATTAGAAATTATCATTATAATGTAGTGGATTCAAAAGAAGACTTTTTAAAGGATAAAAAGAGTGTTTGGTTCGTGACCGATACACCGGCAGCGGGCAGCAGAGTAAAGATTCCTGAATGGGCAGAAGAAATGCGTGTTGTTTCGGAAATTTCGCTTGATCACCATATTGCTCTCAGATTCACTACTGAATAAGATGCCGTTTGTAACTTTTTATGGTAAAATATAGGAAGTTATGAGTAGATTATTTAAGAGAACAAAAATTTTGGCTACGATTGGCCCGAGCGTATTTGCGCCAGAAAAAATCGAAGAACTAATTATGGCGGGCGTTAATGGATGCCGTCTTAACTTTTCGCACGGTAGCTATGAAGAGCGTGATGAGCAGATTAAAGCTATTCGTGCAGCAGCTACTAAGAAGGGCCGTTCAGTTGCGATTTTGCAGGATCTTCAGGGCCCAAAGATTCGCCTTGGTGAAATTAAAGACAATCACTTTGATGTGAAAGCTGGTGATGAACTTATTCTTGATTCAAGTCTTGAAGAACATGATGGTACAAATGTACTTCCTGTGCAATATAATCTTGCGGAACGCATGAAAGTAGGTGAACCACTTTATATGTTCGATGGAAAGATTAAGACTGAAGTTGCAGAAATCATTTCAAAAACAGCAATTAAAGTAAAAGTTTTGAACGATGGCGTCTTGATGAGCAAGAAGGGACTTAACCTTCCTGACACTGATTTCGGCGGCGATGTTATTACTGAAAAAGATATGGCAGATATTGAGTTTGGCGCTTCTCGTGATTTTGATTATGTTGCGATGAGCTTCGTTCAGAGTGCGGAGGATATTGAGAAACTTCGCCAGATAATGCTATCGCATGGCTCAACTGCACAAATTATCGCGAAAATTGAAACAAAGAAAGCAATTGAATCTGACGAAAAGATGGAAGCAATTGTTAAAGCAACTGATGGTATTATGGTTGCTCGTGGTGATATGGCTGTTGAAGCAGGAAACGAAGTTGTTCCTATTGTTCAACGTAAACTCATTGCACTTTGTCGCCAATATGGAAAGATTGTGATTGTTGCAACCCAGATGATGGGATCGATGGTTGATAATCCGGAACCATCACGTGCAGAAGTTTCAGATGTTGCAAACGCAGTTATCCAAGGTGCTGATGCTGTTATGCTTTCAGATGAAACTGCAAATGGTAAATATCCTGTTGAAGCAGTTAAACAGATGAAAAAAGTGATTCTTTATACGCAGAATCACTCAAAGATTGCTCCTATTGAAAATGAGACAATTGGGGAATATAAGAACTATGATGCAGTTGCACATGCAGCAGCTCGTCTTGCTGAGAAGATTGAAGCAGACGTGATAGTTTGCCAAACCTCTTCTGGTGCAACAGCGGCATCGATAGCAGCTCAGCGTCCAAATGTACCAATTATTTCAGTCACTTCAAATGCACGTGTTGCAGGCCAACTGGCTTTGACTTATGCGAACTCTGCGTTCGTACGTCCATTTTCTGATACTTATGGCTTAGATCTCGCTCAAGAGCTGGCAGAGTCCGATTACCTTAAGAAGAGGGAAGGCAGAGATTATATTCTCGCGGTAATCGTTTCTGGACAACCAAACACGGTTGGCGGAACTGATACGATTCAGATTCGTAGAGTCTAGTTTTGACTTCAAAGGAGGTGAAAATGTTCAATAAGAAGACTATAAAAGATATCGACGTTAACGATAAGGTCGTGCTTGTTCGTGTTGATTATAATGTTCCGATGGATGGTGGTGAGATTGAGAGTGATATTAGGATTCGGGCAAGTCTTCCAACAATTGAATATCTTGTTTCGAATGGAGCGAAGAAGATTATTTTAATATCTCATATGGGTCGTCCCGAAGGGGAGAGGAAACCCGATCTTTCGTTGAAGCCGGTTGCAGACAGATTGACGGAGATTTTAAATAATTCGATTATTAGAACTCATGATGGTGCAGTACCGATTGTGCGTTTCTCGTCAGATGTTTTTGGTGACGGTGTCACTTCCTTATTGACGGATCTTCCGAACCAGGGGGTTATGTTACTCGAGAATTTGCGTTTCTGGCCAGAAGAAGAGAAGAATGATGCTGAATTTGCAAAGAAAATTATTGAATCGACTGGCGCAGAAATATTTGTTCAGGACGGTTTTGCAGTTGTTCATCGTGCACATGCTTCGACTGATGCTATTTGTAAAGTCTTGCCAGCAGTAGCCGGTCTTTTGGTAGAGAGAGAAGTTACGGTTCTTGAGTCAGTAATTTCTGAACCTGAAAAGCCGGTGCTTTTGATTATTGGTGGGGCGAAAGTTGACGATAAGAAACCTTTGATTGAGAAGTTTTTACCGATTGCGGACAATATTTGCGTAGGTGGTAAAATCGCATCTGATGGTTATGTGGCTGAAGATGAGAAAATATATGTGGCTTCGGATTTTGTGACTGATGAAAATGGCGCGAAACTTGATATTGGGGCTATCGCAACACGAGATATTCTCGAGAAAATTCATTTTGCAAAGACAATTATTTGGAATGGTACAGTAGGGTTAACCGAAAGAGAGCCGTTTGATCTAGCGTCAAGGACGATTGCTCGCGCGATTGGACATAAGACAGATGCAACTTCAATTATTTGTGGTGGTGACACGACTGGATTTGTTGAAGGCGTA
Organism: uncultured Candidatus Saccharibacteria bacterium; assembly: GCA_947306315.1. Classification (GTDB taxonomy): domain Bacteria; phylum Patescibacteriota; class Saccharimonadia; order Saccharimonadales; family Saccharimonadaceae; genus Nanosyncoccus. The sequence continues at coordinate 8,285 of CAMZGF010000015.1, read as the reverse complement.
CAGAAGTTAGAACCGGGGTTAAAATATTCTTTGATTTCTACGGGTGGTGGCGCAAGCCTGGAACTTTTATCTGGACTTAAACTACCCGGACTTATATCTCTAGCTGATAAATAAAAAATCCTCCGGGACTAGCCCGGAGGTTTTTATGAGTTGAGGTTCATCTCTTTAAAATCTGCGTTTACAATTTTGAAATGGTTCATTGTTCCTGAGAACAAGCCGGACTGAATGGTTTCACCTTTAAGCAAGCCTTCTTCGGATGCTTTTTCGTACGCATCGTGATACTTTCTCTGGAGTCCTTTCTCCCATTCGATGTAATTCTTCGGATAGAGTTCTCGTTCGGAATATATTTCGAGATGTTTCAGATCGTCAGACATCTCGATCGCGAACTCTTTTTCGAATTTATCGTGTTTCGGGCCGGAATGAAAGGGAAGACCGTCGTCACCATATTCGAGAAGAATGACTGCTCTTATAGTTTCATCGATAAAACGTTTCTTTAGAACTTTATCTTTTGAGTCGATGTAGCATTGCCAGACTGCTTTGGCGTCGTGCTTTTTCTGATTACTTTCGTGATAGATTCTTTTTACCGCAAGATTTGCAAAACAATTCAGGATAGTATCCTTGATCTCGTATGCAATATCTTCGGGGAACCTTTTGGCGCTAGTTACTCTCACGAGATCGCTAGCGGCAGCAATCCAGCCATAGTCACGTTTGCAATCGGTTTTGATACGATCACGAAGTTCCTCGGCGGTCATGCGGACGGTCGACCCATCCCAAGTTTTTACTGCGAATTTTTGAGACACATATATCACCTCCCCTGATTTGAGATAAACCTTTTAATGTTCAAAAAAACGGACAGTTTCCTCCGTTTTTATTGTTTAATATTATAACATATAAGCGGATTATATGGTATAATTTAAGAGTTATGAGTGAGGTTTTAGACAATATTGTAGTGGTCAAAAACTTTAAAATGGCGTTTAACGGAAAGGTTGTCATTAAAGATTTATCTTTCAACGTAAAACGTGGTGAGATTTTTGGCCTTCTAGGATCAAATGGTTCTGGAAAAACAACAACAATCAGAACTCTGCTTGGGCTATATACTCAGTCGAGCGGAGAATTATTAATTAACGGTAAAAAATATAGTGCCGAGAACGTAAACGTCGGATATCTTCCTGAAGAGCGTGGCCTTTATAAAAAAGAGACCGTAATTGACACAATGGAGTATTTTGGTAGGCTTAAAGGCCTTAAGGATCCAAGAGAATGGTCAGTCAAATATCTCGAAAGAGTTGGCATCGGCGACAAGGTGAATGAGAAGATTGAAAAACTTTCAACTGGTCAGCAGCAAAAAGTACAGCTCGGCATTACAGTAATGGGTGACCCTGAGCTATTGATTCTTGATGAGCCAACAAAGGGTTTTGACCCAGTCAACAGAAAGCTTCTTATGGATATTATTGATGAGTTACATGGAAAAGGTTCAACAATCATTATGATTACACATTACATGGATGAAGTTGAACGTCTTTGTGATTCGGCATTGCTCCTAAAAGGTGGAAAAGCATATGCTTATGGTCCAGTCAAAGATATTAAGAAGAAGTTTGGCGGAAAGAGTTTCGACCAGATCTTTGTAGAAGTTTATGGGGAGGGAACAGATGAGTAAAATTGGAATTGTTACTAAGTTTGAGATAATTAGGCAACTTAAGAAACCTTCGTTCTGGATCGCAGTTCTACTTTTGCCAATTCTTCTTGGAGGCGTGATTGGGCTTTCAATCCTTTCAAGCTCTTCAATGGATGACGAAATATCTGATAAAAATTCGAAAACTGATGATACTGTAAAGGTTGGATTGATTGATGATGCGAAAGTCGTAAATAAAGATGTCGTACCAGCGAATGTTTCATTTGTTGAAGATAAAGAGAAGAGCATCGAAGCAGTCAAAACTGGTGAGCTTGATGAACTTTATGTGATTCGAAATGATTTTGTTGAGTCAAAAGAAGTTGAATCGTATGTAAGAAAGAAAAGCGACGAAACCTCTTTATTTGGAGGTGTGACAAGCGGTAATATCTTGTCGATTCTGAGTGCATCGGCAGCATCAAGAGTCGATATTAAGGATGTTATTATTCTTTCGAACAGTGTAAATGTTAAAACTACGACTTTTGATGAGACCGGTGAAGAATTTAATCTTCTCGGAAAAGCGATTATCCCAATTGCGGTGCTTGCAATTTTCTATATCCTTATCTGTGTCTTTGGTAACAGAATGTTGATGGCAGTGGTTGAGGAAAAGGAAAACCGTATTTCTGAGATGATCTTGACTGCTGTTTCAGCAAAGCAACTCATTATTGGTAAAATAATTGCATTGATTTTGCTCGGTTTCTTACAGATGATTATCTTCTTGATTCCAGTGATAATCGCAATCTTCGTTTATCGTGATAACCCAATGGTTTCTGGCATTTTGGGAATTATTGAGTTTGATCCAGTTACATTTATTGGTAACCTTGCACTTCTCGTATTTTCATATTTCTTGTTTACTGGTGCATGTACCTTTGTTGGTTCACTTATGCCAACAGCAAGAGATGCATCGCAATACATCGGTATTGTGATGGTTGGTATGGTGCTTCCTCTTATGTTTATCGGCACAATGATGACAAGCACACCATCTCTAATCACCTACGTTCTTTCATACTTCCCACTTTCTGCACCTATTGCAATGATGATTAGAAATGCATACGGTTTCTTGCCGTGGTATGAATTTATCTTTGGCTTGATTGAGATTGGAATTTTCTCAATGCTCTCAATCTATCTCGCGTCAAGATGTTTCCAGAAGAATGCAATTAATTTCTCAGTCACAAGATTCTCATTTAAATCTCGAAAACGCATTAAAGGCTAATTGGTGTTTAGGATGTTGGGATATGTGAGGCCGTATTGGAGGCAGGCAATTGTGCTTGTCTCCGCGGTTGCGATACAGGCGTACGGTGTGCTACGCCTCCCAACGTTAATGTCCCAGATTATTAATCAGGGTATCGTGATAAATGACGGTGCCGGAGATATGGGATTTATTATTATAACTGGTCTTAAGATGCTTGGTTGGGCAGTGCTATCCGCAGCTGGTGCACTGCTTTCTTCATTCTTATCATCGAAAATCGGTGCGGCAATCGGACGTGACATCCGCGATGAAATGTTTAGAAAAATCATGTCATTTTCGATTTCGGAGGTTGATAATTTTTCGACAGCATCACTTATTACGAGAACAACGAATGATATTGCTACTGTGCAACAGACATTAATGATGATGTTAAGTATGATGTTACGTGTGCCTATCATGGCGATTGGTGCGATTGCTGAAGCGGTTGCTCTAGCACCAGACATGACGTGGATTTTGGCGCTTTCGGTCGGGACCTTGATTGTTTTTGCAATTTTGATTTTGTCACTTGCGATGCCAAAATTTATGATTTTTCAGAAATTGGTTGATAAGATAAACCTTCTCACGCGTGAGAATTTAACGGGGTTAAGAGTAATTCGTACATTTAATAATCAGGGTTTTGAGGAAAGAAAATTCGATAAATCTAATAGTGAGTTAATGAAGACAGACATGTTTATTGGTGCTGTTATGAGCCTCCAATCGCCTGTTATGATGTTAATCTTTAATGGCACGAGTGTACTTTGTATTTGGATTGGTATCTCACATCTTACTTTCGATGCAAGTTATCTTGGCAAGATGATTGCATTTATGCAATATGCAGTGCAGGTAATTATGTCGTTCTTGTTCTTGACGGTGCTTTTTGTGATGATTCCAAGAGCGTCGGTTTCGGCAAAACGTATTCGCGAAGTCCTCAAAACGAAGCCAAAGATTCTTTGGAAGAATACTGGCGGTGGCGACAGAGCTATGGAGCCAACAGTTGAATTTAAGAATGTTTCATTCAAATATCCTGGTGCGGATGAGAATGTACTTATTGATGTTTCGTTTGTTGCGAAAGCAGGTGAAACGACCGCGTTTATTGGTTCGACTGGCTCCGGTAAATCGACACTTATTAATTTAGTACCAAGGTTTTACGAGGCAACTAGCGGTGAAGTGTTAGTCGATGGCGTTAATGTAAAAGATTATTCTTCAAAAGGGTTAATGAAGAAGATTGGGCTCGTACCACAGAAAGGATTCCTGTTCTCTGGGACTGTAAAATCCAATATATTATATGGTGTGGATGGCGGTGATATTGAGAAGAGGATGAAGGAGGCTGCACGAATTGCGCAGTCTGAAGAATTTATCGAGAAGATGCCTGAGAAGTATGATTCAAGGATTGTGGAGGGCGGTACGAATGTATCTGGTGGGCAAAGGCAGCGCATTGCAATTGCAAGAGCGATCGCGAAGAACCCAGAAATATACGTTTTTGACGATGCCTTTTCGGCGCTTGATATGAAGACGGATAAGATTCTTCGTGAAGCGTTAAAACCGGTAACAAAAAATTCGGTTACTTTGATTGTCGCGCAGAGAATTTCTACTATACGTGACGCAGAACAGATTGTCGTGTTAGATAAAGGTAAAGTAGTAGGGAAGGGTACTCATTTGCAGCTTCTGAAGAAATGTAATGTCTATCGTGAGATTTGTAGATCCCAGCTTTCGGAAGAGGAATTTAGGAAGGAGCTTGAGAATGCCGGGGCCTAGAGGACTTGTACAGAAACCGAAGAATATGAAGAAGACGGCGCTACGTTTTATTTCTGAGATAAAACCATGGCGAAAGCAACTGATTTTGACAATTGTCTTGTCGGCAGTTGGCGTTTTGCTGACGGTTTTTGGACCAATGATCTTAGGTATGATGACTACGAGTGCAACGACTTCGATCGCAGAAGGGAAAGGAATTCTATGGGATGAAATTATCCGGCTCATAGTGATTCTACTTTTGCTTTATGTAGTTTCGGGAATTATTGCATACATGCAAGGTTTTATTCTTACGAGAATATCTGCGAAGCTTACAAAAAAGATGCGTACACAGATTCTTGAGAAGATTTCAAGGTTGCCAGTAAGTTATTTTGATAATGTAAAAATTGGCGATGTAATGAGCCGTATGACGAATGATGTTGAAGCGGTTGCAGGTCAACTTTCAAACACCATTAATGAGATTGTGACAAGCGTCGTAATGATTATAGGAATCCTTGGAATGATGTTATTCATTTCAATTCCGCTCTCTTTGGTTGCATTAATTACTATCCCAGTTTCAATGATTCTTGCAAAGCGTGTTGCGGAAAAAGCACAGAAACATTTTAGAAAACAGCGTGAGGTGCTTGGGGCGCTTAACTCGAAAATCGAGGAAGACTTTACAGGTCAACTGATTATTAAAGCAAATACGCACGAAGAGGCTTCGATTGATGAGTTTAATAAAACAAACGAATTGCTATGTGAAAGTTCTTGGAAAGCTCAATTTTTTGGAAGCTTACCATTTCCGATTACTCATGTACTTACTAATGTTGCATATGTATTTATATGTGTGCTTGGTGGATGGTTTGCAATTCTTGGAAAAATTACGATTGGTAATGTGCAAGCTTTTATCCAATACGTAAATCAGTTTAACCGTCCGATAACGCAGATTGCACAGTTGTCTGCAACAATTCAGCAGATTGCGGCAGCAGCAGAACGCGTTTATGATTTTTTAGATGCCGATGAAGAATCTGTAGAGACAGGGAACCTGACTCCAATTTTAGCTCAAGAAGTTATTGGTGAAGTAGAATTTCATGATGTGAGTTTCTCGTATGACAAAGAAAAAACAGTTATTTCGAATTTTTCAGCAAAAATTGAACCTGGTATGCAGGTTGCAATTGTCGGCCCAACGGGGGCTGGTAAAACAACAATCGTGAATCTTTTAATGCGTTTTTACGAACCAGATTCTGGCTATATTACGATTGATGGTAAACCGATTCGTGATATGAAGAGGAATGATGTGAGGAAGCTGTTCGGTATGGTACTCCAGGATACATGGCTATTTTCAGACACGATTATGAATAACTTGAAATATGGCGCAGGAAAAAATATCCCTGATAATGAAGTAAGGAAAGCAGTGAAACTGGTGGGGATTGAGCATTTCATCGATTCGTTACCAAAGGGGTTAAATACGGTGATAGATGAGGATTCTGACAATATTTCGGCGGGAGAGAAACAACTTCTCACGATTGCACGCGCAATGACACAGAACCCACCTATGATGATTTTAGACGAGGCGACTTCGAACGTAGATACGAGAACTGAGCAGATGATTCAGGATGCATTTTCGCGTTTAACTAAGGGAAGAACTTCGTTTGTGATCGCACATAGGCTTTCAACAATTAGGAATGCTGATTTGATTCTCGTTATGAAGAACGGGAATATTGTTGAGCAGGGAAAACATGACGACTTATTAAGGCTCAATGGTTTTTATGCTGAACTGTATAATTCACAGTTCAGTGACGACGAGTAATTATTTTTTCTCAAGTTTGCCGTTTTCGTTCAGTTTCACGTTGATTGACCAACTATTCAAATCTCGAATAATTTGGGTCTTTTTTGAGCCTTCAACAAGTTCAGTTTTGTAGTTTGTTTGAACTGCTGGGAGCATATAATATTCGAGTTTGCCTGATTCGGTAATCTTGAATTCAAAGAGCGCAGTGTCGATTGTACTTTCATTAAAGAGGAAATTTCCGAGATTATAGACGATCGGTCTATCTTTATATAGTTCGATGCCTTGGAGGGTGTGTGCATGATGTCCGATGACAGCATCTGCGCCAGCATCAATGTAAGCTTTTGCAGAACTGACCTGTTCTTTTTCGAGATCATGTGAGTTTTCGCGACCGAAATGAATGATTGGAATAATATAGTCAATTGATGGGTCGTTTCTTAATTCTTTTATTACGCGAATCATCTCTGATGGATCATAGCAACGAAAGACGCCTGGTGAGTCTTTGGTGGCGCCAGCTGTGAAGATATTTTTTTCGGCGCGGGTTGCGGCTACGAAAGCGAAGTTATATCCGCCAAGTTCGATAATGTATGGTTTTTCGGCTTCGTCGAGATTTCTGCCTGCCCCAATATGAGGTATTTCATATTTTTCGAATGCTTCGAGCATATCTAGAAAGGCGGTTTTTCCGTAATCATAGACATGATTGTTCGCGAGAGAAACGAGATCTACGCCCATTTCTTCGTAGATTTTTAGACGTTCCGGTTTTGCGCGGAAAGTATAGGTTTTTCCTTTTAGGGCTTCACCGCGATTTGAGACAGTGAATTCGGAATTGGCAACCATTAGATTACTTTCTCGCATAACTTTTAGGATCTTTTCGCCAAGAATGCCGTTGATTCCTCCGCGCGAATCGTATTTTGGGGCAATATACCAATTATCTGCAAGTGAGACGTCGCCGACAAAGCTAATGGTGACAGCTTGTTTCTTTTCTTCGATTTGGGTTTCGGTCAGTAGTAGGTTGTTGTCATTAGAAAAACTAGTTTGGTTTTTAGCGAGAATGATTTGGATTAGTATACTAATAGATAATAGAACAAGTGAGGATAAGATAAAGATAGTTCTTTTAGATTTCATTAGAAAAATTATACCATAGCGATATATAATATATATAGATAGTGAGGCAATATGGCGAAATTATATTTCAGATATGGTGCGATGGGGTGCGGAAAGACAATACAACTACTTCAGGTTGCGTTTAACTATGAAGAGCGTGGACATAAGGTTTTGGTGATGAAGCCAAAGGTTGATACGAAGAATGGCGAGAAATTGCTTACGCGGATTGGCCCAGAAAGGGAAGTAGATCTTTGTTTTAAGAATGACGATAATATATATGAGTTTGTTCGAGAGAAATGTAAATCGGAAAAAATAGCGTGTGTTTTGGTTGATGAAGCGCAGTTTATGACTCCAACACAGGTTGATGAGTTGATGGAAGTTGTGACGGAGCTTGATATCCCGGTGATGGCTTATGGACTAAGATTGAATTTTAGACAAACCGATGGTGGATTCGAAGGAGCAACGAGGCTTCTTCAGATTGCACAGGATATCGACGAAATAAAGACGATTTGCGAATGTGGAAGAAAAGCGACTGTTAACGTAAGATTTTTAAATGGTGAAATTGCCGTAGATGGGCCAGATATTGTTATCGATGATGGAAAGATAGCAGTAGAATATCGTGCAATTTGTCAGAAGTGCTATGCGAAATACCGTGCAAAAAAGAAGTAGAGCTTGTCATTTTTAGAAAAATATGATAATATATATCTAGTAAAAATCAGGGCGGTTAGCTCAGTTGGCTAGAGCGCGTCTTTGACGTAGACGAGGTCAGAGGT
>CAMZGF010000014.1 GCA_947306315.1 uncultured Candidatus Saccharibacteria bacterium | reverse complement strand
CCTAAAACTCTGCGTTAAATTGTTGTATAATATCCTTAATGGGAAAACGTAGAATCGATAAAGCGATTAAAATCGCAACAGAAGCACATGAAGGCCAGTTCAGAAAGTCTGGTGATCCTTATATTGTTCATCCGCTTGCTGTGATGAAAATTCTTGAAGATTGGCACATGGATGAAAACACAATCATTGCGGGTGTGCTTCATGATACGGTTGAGGATACAAAGCTCACGTTAAAAGACATCGAAGCGGAATTTGGCGAGGATGTCGCAAGGCTTGTTGATGGCGTCACAAAACTTGGTAAAGTTCGCTCGGGAATGAAAGACATCGATACTTATCTCCCCCAAACAAGAGATAATCTGCTTCGCCTTCTAATTGCGACTGGTTCGGATATTCGCGTGCTCATCATTAAGCTCGCAGACCGTCTACACAACCTTCGCACACTTTCTGCACTCCCTCCAGACAAACAGAAAAAGATTGCGAAAGAGTCTCTCGAAGTCTTTGCACCGCTCGCAGACCGTCTTAACATGGGTCGTCTCCGTGTCGAGATGAGCGACATTGCATTTTCTTACGTCAATCCAAAAAGGTATAACGAGCTTAAGGAATTGATTGAAGAGCGAAACCGCTCGGCTGAGAAAACTCTTCTAAAAATTAAAGCCGAAGTATCAGAGCTGCTTGAATCCGAGGGAATTAAGTTTGAACTTTCTGGCCGTATCAAATCTGTCTATTCGCTTCATAAGAAGCTCGCGAAGTATGACCAAAACATTGATGCAATTTATGACCTTACAGCAATGCGCGTGATTGTTGATGATATCACGACCTGTTATCTTGTGCTTGGTCTTATCCATTCGCTTTATACGCCGATGGCTGGCAGAATTAAAGACTATATCGCAATGCCAAAGCAGAACGGTTATCAATCGATTCACACAACCGTCATTACAAAAGACAAGAAAATTATTGAGTTTCAGATTCGTACACGTGAGATGCATGATTATGCTGAGCATGGTCTTGCGGCTTCGTTCTATTATAATGAACAGAAACTCACAGAAAGCTACAAGCAGGGAAAGATTCAACATCTTCCAACTAATCTTCTTTGGATTATGGAGCTTCAGCAGGCCGCTTCGCAGCTTCGTGCTGGCAAGAAAGTTGATCTTAATAAACTGAAGCTAAACCTATTTTCGGACAAGATTTTTGTTTACACCCCGAAAGGTGACATCGTTGATCTTCCAAATGGTTCGTTGCCACTCGATTTTGCATACCGTCTCCACTCGGAAATTGGTGAGCGTGTGACTGGCGTGAAAATTAATGGAAAAATGTCGAGCCTTAACACGAAGTTGCAGCATGGTGATGTGGTTGAGATTCTGACCGGAAAAGCTCAGACCGCAAAGCCAACTTGGTTTGAGAAAATTATCACTCCACACGCTAGAAATAAGTTGAAACAACAGCTTGGACGTGCGAGTGAAATTATCCCAAAAATGACCCCACCAAAACCAAAAAAATAGCACTCTGGTAATTCCTCTTATGGTATAATTGAACCATGAAGGAGTTTTTGAAACTTCGATCAAATATTTTAAGAGTTATTTTGATTGCGGCAATGACTGTGATTGTCGTGAAACTTTTTTCGATTCAGGTTATTCACCACGATGAATATGTAGCGCAAGCTGAAGCACAGCATACTATGCAGAACACAATTGTTGCAAAACGCGGCGAAATTTATATGATGGATGGCGATACTCCGGTCCCGGTTGTGATGAACTTGAAAGTTTGGAGCATTATTATTGATCCGCAGATTACACGTGGTGATCGCGATGAAATTGAGAAGGTTTTGCACGAAAAGGCCGGCGAGTACCTAATTCGAGATAATTTTGACGATGCTTATAAAACTTCGACACTTAGATATTACGTTGTGGCGCGAAATGTCCCATATAAAAACGCACAGGAAATTAGGGATGCTGAACTTCCAGGTGTTTATTTCCAGGGCTCGACAAAACGTGTTTATCCAGAAGGTGAACTTGCGTCCGGACTTCTCGGATTTGTTAACCAAGACGGCAAAGGTCAGTATGGCGTCGAGCAGGCGCTAAATGAAGAACTCTCTGGTGTTAATGGCGTTCTCAAAACCGTTAAGGATGTTAATAATATCCCACTCACGATTGGTGACGATAACGTAAAAGTTCCGGCTCAGGATGGTAAAAATATCGTGCTTTCGATCGATCGTAATATTCAGAATAAAGCGGAGCAAATTCTTGCGAAGAAGATGAAAGAATATAAGATTTCGCACGGTACAATGATTGTGATGGATCCAGGAAATGGCCAGATTCTTTCGATTGCGAGCCTACCTAACTATGATCCTGGAAAATATAACGAAGTTGAAGATGCTGAAATCTTCCAGACTAATGCAACGATGGATGCCTACGAAGTTGCTTCGGTTTGTAAGACGTTCGCTTTTGCTGCTGCGATTGACCTCGGGAAAATGACACCTGAATCAACATTTTATAATTCAGGTCATGTTGTAGTTGATGGATGGACTATCAATAACTCTACAAAGGGACATATTGGCACGAATACTATGCAACAAGCACTTGCATATTCATTAAACACGGGTTCAACACAGGCTCTAAAATGGCTTGGCGACTCGGACAATGAGATTACACAAGTCGGCAAGGAAAGACTTTTTGACTATTATTACAATAAATTTTGGCTAGGAAAATATACAGGAATTGAGATTGCGGAGAGTCCGGGTTTGATTGTTGAGCCAGATGATGAAGACGCAACGAACGCGCGCTATGCTAATATGACGTTTGGCCAGGGTATGACAATTACTGCGCTCCAGGTCGCGACTGCGTTTTCATCAGTTGTAAATGGCGGAGAATATTTTAAGCCAACAGTTGTAGCTGGTGTGATCGATGAGAATGGGGAATATAAGCCAAATGAATTATGGGATGCTGATCATGCGACGATTAAACCTGAGACATCGGAAACAATGCGTCAGATGCTAGTCAACAACCGTAAAATATATAGTGCAAACCCGAAATATGACAAAAACTTTTTTGTCGGGGGAAAGACTGGAACCGCGCAAGCCGTGCGTGATGGGAAATATGTGATGAATGAAACAATTGCGTCATATGTCGGCTTTGGTGCAAGAAATAAGAATGAACAAGCGCAGTATGTTATTATGGTGAAATTCTGGGAAAAGGGTAGAGCTTTAGGCGGTGATACCCACGCAATGCCGGCGTTTAACGAGATGTCTGAATATATGATTGATTACTTAAAATTAAGGAATTAGTGGTATAATAATATAAATATGTTTACAAATTCTTCTATCTCACAGGAAACATTTTTCGGATTAATTTTGGCTCTCGGGACATTTCTTTTTTCAATGTTTTTGACGCCAATTTACACACACTTTGCATATAAATATAAGTGGTGGAAGAAACAGAAAAAGACAACTGCAACTGGCGACTCACTTCCAATTATGACGAAGTTGCATGCGCATAAATTTAAGCATGTTTTCCCAACAATGGCCGGAATCGTTGGTATTGTAACGGTTTCAGTTGTAACGTTCATTTGTAACTGGGATCGTGCTGAGACTTGGCTTCCGCTTGCAGGTTTTCTCGGCGGTGCATTCGTTGGTTTTATTGATGACCTTATTAATGTTTTTGGAACAGGGAAAGGCGCAGCTGGACTTCGTGCACCAGTAAAGTTCTTTATGATTACTATGGTGGGACTTGGACTCGGCTGGTTCTTCGTTTATAAACTTGGTTGGACATCGATTCACTTGCCGTTCTATGGTGATTTTAACTGGGGTCCAGCAGCTATGATGCTAGTCTTTGCATTCGCTGTGGTATCGACATCAAATGCTGTAAATATTTCAGACGGTCTTGATGGACTTGCTGGTGGTTTGATGATGATTGCATATGGGGCATTCGGTGTAATTGCACTCTTCCGTGGACAAATTCAACTCTTTGCATTTTGTATGACTGTCGTTGGTTGGCTTCTTTCGTATGTCTGGTTTAATGTGCCACCTGCACGTTTCATGATGGGCGATGTTGGCTCGTTTGCACTCGGTGCCGGTCTTGGTGTTGTTTCAATGATGACAAATTCATTCTTCCTTCTCCCGATTATTGGACTTATCCTTGTCGTGGAGGCTGGTTCGAGCTTGATTCAAATGGTTTCAAAAAAATTCTTCCATAAGAAATTATTTATTTCCGCGCCGATTCACCATCACCTTGAAGCAACGGGTTGGGGTGAGGCAAAAATCGTGATGAGATTCTGGATTATTGCGGGTGTTGTTGCGATTATTGGTATTTTCATTGCGATGACTGGTGGAATTGTACCAAGATAATTAAGGAGGGAGAGTGAGAAAGCATAGGGGAGATACACTTATCATAGTTCTTATGCTTATTTTGATGACACTCGGCCTACTTGTGATGTATACGATTGGCCCAGTTCGCGCAAACTTTCTCAATGCTGCAATTGGGGAGCAAAGATACTCGAATAATTATTTCTTTTTGCATCAGGGAATTTCGGTAGTATTATCACTTGCAATATTCTTTGTTTTTGCAAAGGTGATAAATTATAAAGTTTTACAGAAAATGTCGGCAGGAATTTTAGTCGTTGCACTACTTGTGTGTACCTTTTTGGCGATTTCGCAATTTGCCTCGCTTCCGCTCGCAAAATGTGAGCTTGGTGCATGCCGTTGGATTGTAATTGCGGGCGTTTCGATCCAGCCTGCAGAATTTGTGAAATTTGCAGTGATTATGTATCTTGCATCAATATTTATGAAGTACCGCGACAAGGGAAATATTCTTCATAATATGGACTTTTTGTTGAGGTTTGTTGGTTCGGTCGGGCTTTCACTTTTCTTCGTGGTAGTGATTCAGAAAGATTTGGGTTCTGGTGTACCAATTGCAGTAATTGCGTTATTTATGTTGTTTCAATCTGGTGTACCTTTAAGAAGTTTTGTGTTAGTATGTCTTGCAGCATTAGTGCTGGGTGTTGGCGCTGTCATGACGTCATCACACCGTAGGGAAAGGCTTTGGACTTATCTTGGCATTTCGGCGCCAGCAGAACATGCGGAGGAAGATGATGCGGATGCGTATCATATTGAAAATGCATTGATTGCAATTGGAACCGGCGGACTTTTTGGCGTTGGTATTGGAAACTCAGTTCAGGCGACCGGGTATCTCCCAGAATCGATTAATGACTCGGTGTTTGCAATTATGGGCGAAACTTTTGGTTTCGTGAACCTTTGTCTAGTGCTTTTTGGATTTGTATGGTTACTTATGCGAATACTGAAAGTATCGGATTATTCGACGGATTATCAAAATAATTTGATTGCAATCGGGGCGTTTGCTTGGATTATGACACATCTTGTTGTTAACGTGATGGCAATGACAAATATTATTCCGCTTACAGGTATAACATTGCCACTTCTGAGTTATGGTGGTACAAGTATGATGGCGGTTGGCGCAATTCTTGGTGTAGTTTATCAACTATCGCAATACACTTCACGCGAGGTTGTGACAGACAGGCAGCGAAAATTGGAGATTGTGGACACATTTAGCGGTTCAAGAAAAATGGAATACGAACAATTTAATTATAGGAGGAGAAGATGAAGATTCTTGTTGTCGGCGGCGGTTCTGGCGGTCATATTACCCCTGCAGTTGCTGTAGTTCGCGAAATTTTAGAGAAGAGGCCACGTGCGAAGGTCGAGTTTTGGACAGACAAGAAATACTATAAGAATGTTGTGAAAATTACAACAGAAATTGGCGTTCATTGGGGTGATGAAGATAAGTTGGGCTCTGTAAAGAATCCATATATTCAGGTACGAAAACTTAAGGCTGGAAAATTTCATCGCTATGCAGGTCTAAAGTTTAAAGATTACTTCGATAACGGCGCAAAAACCCTTCGCGATGTGACGTTTGGAAATATAGTCGGGTTCTTTGGATTTTCTTTCGGTTTATTCCAGTCGTTCTTTAGATTAGTTAGAAAGAAGAACCGCCCAGACGTAATTTTCTTAAAAGGTGGATTTGTTGGCCTTCCGGTTGGGATTGTTGCGAAGTGGTTTAAGATTCCATACGTGATTCACGAATCCGACGCAGTTCCTGGTCTTGCGAACAGGATGCTTATGAAACGCGCGAAAGTTGTCGCGATGGGTAGCCCGTTTGACGAGGGGATTAAAGGAAGAGAGAACTGGGAATGGGTGGGCATTCCGGTAGCAGCTGAATATAAGAAAATCAGCGCGACAACCATGAAGCAACTAAAGCGTTCAGCAGGTTTTGACCCGGAAAAGCCACTCGTGATGATTACCGGCGGTTCTCAGGGTGCAGAGCATATTAATATTGCTGTTCGTGAGATTTTGCCTGAACTCTTGAAGGTTGCAAGCGTTGGGCTCGTAGCAGGTAGGAAACATTACGAAGATATGGTTGACCTAAAGAAATATGAGGAATGGGACAAGGCAAAGCTCCAGTCTAACTTTAGGCTCTGGGAGTTTTCTCCGGTAATGCATGAGCTTTTGGGTGCTGCTGATGTTGTAATATCGCGTGCGGGCGCAACTACAATTGCTGAGCTTGCAGTTTTGTCGAAACCAGTTATCTTGGTTCCATTTGAAAAGCTACCTGGCTCACATCAGCTTAAGAACGCAGAGAGACTCGAAAAGGCCGAGGCAACAATGGTGGTTCCTGATAGTAAAATGGAAGAAGACCCAACACTTCTTCTTGAGGCGGCGAGAACATTGATTCGTAGTCCAAAGAAACGCGAAGAACTTGCTGCAAACTTGCATGCTGAGTCAAAAAATAATGCAGCAGAGAGACTCGCAGATATCTTGATTGAGCTTTGCTAAGCGATAACGCTTGTGCTATACTTAAGATATGAAAATTGGGAAGACGATTGTTTCTGAGCGCGAGAAAGCCATCTCGGAGTCTGAACGTTTTAAACAGAGAGAGAAAGAGAAAAAGCGCAAAAAAATATCGGTTGCAATCTTTTTTGCCGGTCTTTTGCTTGTTGCGGTGATAATTTTTGGTTTTGTCATGAAGGCCGTTCACGATCGGAAGAAGGCGGAGCTTCCGGAGAGTTTGACTAAAAAATATACTCCAACTGTTCAAATTATTGATGAAGATGGTGCTGGGTATATTACGGATAAGATTAAGTCTGCTGTCGGCATGTTGGAAGAAGATTTTCAAGATTATGGATATAAAGTTACGAAGGTATTATTACCAAGCAACACGACGCGCGAGGTTGATGTCTATTTAGAAAATGTTGCGCCTTACTTTAAGATTCATGTCGATCGAAGTACTTCTGAGTCGGCTGAGGACGCAGTGCGCATGATAAATCACCTAGAAAAGAGCGATAAAAAAGCCCAATATATTGATGTCCGCATTGCTGGCAGGGCATACTATAAATTATAGAGATATTTATCCACAGCAACAGGGAAACCTGTGGAAAACTTATATAATAAATTTGCCAAAATTCCAAAAAATTGTTAAAAAAAGCACTTGCATTTTGTTTTGAAAATGTTTATACTTAAGTCAGTGGAAAGCAATATAAAAACCACAAACAAAAAGAACATATATGAAAGATCAGGCGACGAAGGTACGAAACGAGATGGACTACGAAGTAATTCGTCTGGTTAAGAATAAGTAGAAAGCGACGGTTCTTTTTTCGCACTTTAAAAACGGTTTGAGGTCGGTCAACTAGGAGTTTTTGCACGTGATTGAGGATTCGCGTCATCAAAACCTTAGTTCTTCGTTAAATAAAACCTCCCAATTAACTCAAAAGACAACCTACACAATAATCTCTCAACTGTTAAGATTATATGTCCTGCGCAAGCGGACGAATCGTAACATTTATTGTATAGAACTATAAACAAACATTTTACAAAAACAAAAATGCGAAAGTTTCTAGTTGACCGGGCTCAAACTAAAGATATAACCTATGATATAATATAGGTTATGGAAGAAATCCATAAACCAGTATTATTATCGGAAGTAATCGAATGTCTAGATCCTAAAGAAGGCGAAACTTATTTGGATCTTACTGCAGGATATGCAGGACATGCGAGCAAGATTTTGGCGGTTACGCAGAATTATAAAGGCGCAACTCTCGTCGATAGAGATGAGAATGCGATCAACTATCTCACGAAGAACCTTCCTGGTGAAGTCGAGATAATAAATGATGACTTTTATAGTGCTACGCAACACCTTTTCGAGTGTGGAAAAACTTTCGATATGATATTAGCTGATTTTGGAGTTTCGTCTCCGCAATTAGATAATTCGGAACGTGGTTTCTCATTCACAAAATCTGGACCGCTAGATATGCGTATGGATCCTTCGCAGAATTTAACTGCATCGGATATTGTAAATAAGTGGCATCCACGAGAACTTGAGAAAATCTTCATAGAATATGGGGAAGAAAGCGCGGGCCTTGCAAAGAAACATGCAAGAGAAATCGTCGAGGGAAGACCCTGGAACGATACGCTCGAACTTGCAAATGCAATCGCTTTTGGAAAACACGTAAGTAAGTCTAAGGGAACAAGGTGGTTCGGAAAACATCCGGCTACACAAGTTTTCCAGGCGATTAGAATCGCTGTAAATGATGAACTTGGAATTATCGAAAGGACTTTACCGATTTTGCCGAAGTTGCTAAATAAGAATGGACGAGTTGCGATAATCACTTTCCATAGTCTCGAAGATAGACTAGTAAAGAATTATTTCAAAGAAAACTCGACACTAGGCGAAGAATCAGAATTTGAACTTATAACGAAGAGCCCAATTATTGCAGAGAAACTGGAGTTAGTTATCAACCCCAGAGCAAGAAGCGCAAAACTTCGTGTAGCAAGAAAGAGAAACTAGTCTCAGGAGCTAGAATCAATTTTGAACGACGCGAAGATGAGCGTCGAAAGCTTTGGATTTGATAAAAATAAAAAAACAAAATAAAAAGGAGGCAATTATGCCAAAGCAAATCATCGTTAAAAGCAATTCACGCGCACAACAAATCAAAGTGAATTTCCGCTAATACGGATTTGACTTCGGGGCTTTTGTAAGCCCCTCTATGACGGGTCAAATTCGCTAAACGAACGAGATCCGATTTTGGTTGTGAGTTAACCAGAGTGTTTTTATAAAAAATATGACCTTCCCGAGGGGATTTAGAAGCGATGCGGTGGTGCGGTTTCTAGATTACCCTCGGCCTAAGACAACTCACACAAACATTTTCAAAAACAAAAATAAATACAAACATTTAAGCGAGGAAAAATGCGAAACGGAACATATACAGCAAAACGCAGAGTCTCATCTCATGAATGGAGAGGGAATTCAAGCGATTTTGGTATGACTGGAAATTTCGGCGGTGTCCGTGATAATTTTTCACGCAATCGTAATACGATAAAGTTTTCTGGTTCTGGTAAGCTTGGAAGATTTACTCTTTTTGGAATTTTTGCATTGCTACTTTTTAATCTTGGATTCTTCTATGTTGACCAGAGTTCGAAAGCGACAAGTTTCGACTATCAATTATCAAGTTTATCAGATCAAATTGATGATCTTGAAGCACGTAAGGAAGATTTAGCGGTTGAGCGTGCAAGGCTTACTTCTATTGCAAATTCGAACAACTCGAAAGTTGCAGCTGCAATGGAAAATGCCGGCAGTGCTGAATACGCAGAATAGTACTCCTCGCTTCGGGTCGTTTGCCTAAGCTTTAGGTCGTGAAGACCTATTTTTTATTCTGTATATCTGGTATAATGAAAGTATATGGTAAAAGTCGTCTTTACTGATGGTTCAGCTTCGCCGAACCCTGGCCCTGGGGGTTTTTCTGTTATCGACGCCGAGAGTGGCAACCCACTTATTTTGGGTCGTTCGTCACTTACAACGAATATTCGTATGGAAGGCGAGGCGATGGGTGCAGCGATGGAAGCTTATCCTGAAGTTGAAATTCATTCTGATTCTGAATTCTGGATTAACGTACTTACAAAATGGGCTCCAGCATGGGAAAAGAATAATTGGACTAAAAAATCTGGACCAATAAAAAATCTAGATCTTGTAAAGCGTTTGTATGCGCTCTATACTTCGAGCAAAGTTAAACTAATATGGGTAAGGGGGCACGTCGGCACAGAGATGAATGAAAAAGCTGACGAATGGGCAAATAATGCTAGAGAAAAGAAGACCATGGGCGCGCTTGAAATTATTGAAATTCCACCTAAGGAGGAATCATGAAAAAAGTAATCGTAAAATGTAAACTTAAGAATCGTGATGAATTCGAGAAAAAACTTACTGAGATCGATATGGACTTTATGCCAATGTACTGGCTTCATGAACGCGTTTATGTCCCACGTAATTACCAGAAGAAAAGCTCTTTTCCACGTTTGATTCTTCGCACAGAAATGCATGCAGTTGATAAGCCAGCAAAATATGAACTTCAACTTCGTCGTCATATTGAAGATTCTGGTATCGACATTGTTGATACGACTGTGATCCGTGATTATCAAGAAGCTGCAAATATTATCCTTCAACTTGGCTTTGAGGCGCAAAATGAAGTTTCTAGCCGTCGTCAGGAATTGGTACTTGGAAAGGGAACGAAGCTATTCTTGGACAAGGTTGATGGCGTGGCTGGATACTATGCAAAAATTGAAGCAGATTTAGCTGAAGACGATAAAGTCGATGAAGTTCGCAGAGAAATTATTTCAACTTTCGAGCAATTCGGACAAGATGCTTCAACTGTAATTATTGATACATATTCAGAACAGATGTAAAAACTTTATAAGGAGGTAAAATGACTGAAATTACAAATTCTGAAATTGAAAGAAAAACTAGCTTTGACGTTTTTCAATGGGCAAATCAGATTGAAGAGTACAAGAATAATGTTTCTTGCGAGCTTTTTCTTTTTAATAAAAATTACACTCCTTTTAAGGTCCGATATTCGGATAAACTTACTGCTTCGGTTAAGGCAATGTTTATGATGGAAGCTGTTTCTTATGTTATCAAAGAAGCAGACAAGGGTCTTGAACAACGCGAATACGAAAAAAGTGATGGGGAATCGAATGTTGTTTATCGCACTGATTTAAGAAACGTTACACGTGCAGAATCGTTAATTCATCTCATTGAAAAAGAATATAAAGATATCGAATATTTCAGCGACGGTGGTTCTGGTTCTGAGTTTAAGAAAATTAAAGGTATTATTGCTAAGTTTTCATATCTCGGTGGCGACGAAGGAAACAAAGTTTTCTACATTGCAAAGGGAATCGCTGGTTCTTCTGCACTTAAAGGCGCAACAAGCTGGGAACTTAATGGCGAAAGCTTCGAACCATTTGCCGCAGAAATCGCAATCAAGATGCCGGAAGATAACCAAGTTGCAATCGTTGATGGCAACGTCGTAATTTTCAATCAATCAAAATTTGAGAATCTATTCCAGTATGACTATAAAACTCAGATGATTGCAGATGCAAAAGTTAAAGAAATTACAGATAAATATAAGTTGACGCTTCCTGAAGAACTTACACTAAATGATCTTCTCCAGGATAGAAAACCGCTCGTAAAGAAACTCCAGGATATCGATATCCAAGCTGCAATGTCTCAAAAGCAACTTATTGATTATTGCGATGAGATGCAACTTGAGCTCATGTCTGATGATGAAGACCATTCAATTATTATCCAAGATGATAAAGATCTCGCAATGTTTATTAACCTTATGAATGAAGATTACTATATTTCTCCAGTTAATGGTCTTCGCTATGAGATTAAATCGAAGAAACTTCTTGGCGAACCTGAGGGTGAAGCTCCAAGAAACTAGTTTTTCTATTGACTTATTAAAAGCGCTTATGGTAAAGTATAAGTAGCATAATAGGTCATGAAAAAATGAAAAATTTTCATAAAAAACTAGGAGTATTTTCAGCATCGCTACTTTTGGCGTTGGTTGCTGCATATATTTACTCACCAATCATAAAGTCACATGCTGATTCTTCTGACGGCGTAGATGTTAGTTTAACAATTGATGATGTGATTTCACTCAGTCTAAACAAGAGCGAGCTTGAGCTCTCTGCAAATACACACAGTTTTGTCGATGGTTCCGTCGAAGCATCTGTTGTAACAAACTCTCAGTATGGGTATACGTTAACCCTTGAGGATACAGATAATTCCTCAGACATGACTCATACAAATAGCCTTATTCGTGACGTTATTTCTTCAGATTTTGATGGTGCTAAAACGAGTGGAAGCCTTAGTGATAATACATGGGGCTTTACGCTCGACCATACAAGCTTTTATAAGGTGCCAGTTTTTGGAGAACCAACAGCTCTTAAACGTACAAATTCGCCAATGATAACTCCAAATGAAACTACGACAGTTGGTTTTTGGGCAAAGATAGGAAATACCCCATCTGGTATTTATGGCGATGATGTTTTGTTCACGGCTTACGTAAATGGACAAGACGGTTTTCCAAAAGATTCTTCAGCTAATCCAACTGACCCTGGTTTCGTAAAAGATATCTTTGCAATTTCGACAATGCAAGATATGAATTCAGTTGTATGTAGCAAGACTACGACCCCATCTTACTCTGCTCAAGGATCGGATTACGACGGTTCGCATCGTGGCGATGAAAATTATGTTCCACGTAGTACACTTAGAGATGCGCGTGACAATACTGAATATACCATTGCGAAGTTAGCTGATGGTAACTGTTGGATGACTTCAAACTTGAAAATTGCAAATGCAACTCTTACTAGTGCGGATTCAAACCTTGAAGAAGGTGAGACCTGGACTTTGCCAGCAAGCTCAAATGCGCCAGAAGGTTTCCTTGTTTATGACGCAAACTGGAATTCAACAAACTACAACCAAAACGCAGTTTATGTAGATCCAACTTATGGCGGTTATTATACATTCCAAGCAGCTACTGCCGGTTGGGGAACTACTGACGTGCGTTATGGATCTGCTCCTCACGATATTTGTCCTAAAGGCTGGATGTTGCCTACTATGTTGGATGGTTGGGATAGTCTCACTGGTGCGTATGCTGGTGCTAACAGTGTAAGAAATGCTTCGCTTCTCAGCTTTAATGGCGAATTCTATAGTGGAGCGGTCTCATACCAAGGTGATTATGGCTATTATTGGTCTAGCACTTCTAGTAATTATCAGCGTGCATATTATACATATATGGATTCTGGAAGCATTCTTACCTATTATGATGCGGAAAAAGGGTTTGGAATGGGTGTCCGCTGCGTAGCTAAATAATTAAACCGGTAATCCTTTTAAAAAAGCTTAAGATATGATAAAATAGTACCTAATTTAGGTACTATTTTTTATTGGTGATGAAAGGAGAGATATGAACGATCAAGCGAAGATTATTCAAATTGCAGG
>CAMZGF010000013.1 GCA_947306315.1 uncultured Candidatus Saccharibacteria bacterium | reverse complement strand
AATGAGCTTGGTCTTTCTGTGACTTCTCTAATCGGTGAACTTTTTAAGCAGGGAATCGTTGCAACAATTAACCAGAGAATCGATTTTGATACTGCTGCTCTTATGATTGACGAACTCGGAATTACTGGCGTTCGTCTCGAGAAAAAGAACACCGCAACTCAGACTTCAAATGTTCGTCATGAACTTTCTGACCACGCAGTTGTCCGCCCTCCAGTAGTAGCTGTGATGGGTCACGTTGACCATGGTAAAACCACACTTCTTGATACTCTTCTTAATAAGAAGACTGTCGAAGGTGAAGCTGGTGGTATTACTCAGCATATTTCCGCATACCAGCTTGAACACGAAGGTCGTAAGATTACTTTCCTCGATACTCCAGGTCACGAAGCATTCGCTGCAATTCGCCAACACTCAGCAATCCTTACTGATATCGTTGTACTCGTTGTAGCAGCTGATGATGGTGTAAAACCACAGACTGTTGAGGCTATTAAATTCGCACAAAGCGCAAACGCAAAGATTATTGTTGCAATCAATAAGATCGACCGCGAAGGCGCAGATATTCCACGCACTATGGCTGACCTCTCACAACACGGTCTCCAACCTGAGGAATGGGGTGGTGATATTACTATGGTTCCTGTCTCAGCAAAGCGTGGTGATAACCTTGATAAACTTCTCGATATGATTCTTCTTACTGCTGATATTGAAGAGCTTAAAGCTGACGTTGATATTCCTGCAGAAGGTCTCGTTATTGAGTCTCATATGGAAGTAGGAAAGGGAAGCGTCGTTAATCTTCTAGTTACCGGTGGTGAACTTAAGACTGGCGAGTTTATCGTTGCTGGCTCAGCATACGGTAAAGTTCGTACAATGGTAGATTTCAAAGGTAAACCAAAAGGAAAGGCAACTCCTTCAACTCCAGTTACCGTTACTGGTTTTAAGGAACTTCCAAACTTTGGCGACCAATTCGTTGAGGTTGCAGACGAGAAGACTGCTAGAAAACAGGCCCTTCTTAACGCTCAGGGCGCTTCTGACGCGCTTGCAAGCTCAAACGTGACAAGTACCGATCTTCTTCGCATGATGAATGTTTCTGATAATTCTAAGGTCTTTAACGTAATTGTAAAAGGCGACGTACTTGGTTCTGTCACTTCAGTTGTTGACTCACTTAAGATGATCGATACTCATGGCGAGATTACACTTAATATCGTTTCAACTGGTGTCGGTGATATCACTGAAAACGATGTTTATATGGCAGCTGGTGATAACACTGTTATTTATGGCTTTAACGTTAATGTTCCAACAAACATTGCGAAGATGGCTGCTCGTGATGGTGTCGCAGTCAGAAACTATAAAGTGATTTATGAGCTTCTTGATAATGCAAAGGCTTCGATGGAGGACCTTCTTGATGCTGAAGTAATCGAAGAAGAAGTCGGCGAGATGAAGATTAAAGGTGTCTTTAGAACTGAAAAATCTTCAATTATCGCTGGTGGTGAAGTCCTTATTGGCAAAGCTGCAGCAAAAATTGCTTCACCAACAGGCGCTGGGGCAGATCTTCCAGTATTCGGACGCGTTTATCGTAATAAAGATCTTATTGGCGAAGTTGAAGTTGACTCAGTCCAGAAGGAAAAGATGGCGGTAGAAGAGCTTGTAGCTGGTGAAACTGGTGGTATCGCGTTCAAATTGAACCATAGGCTCGTGATTGAACTTGATGACAGGGTAAAATTCTTCACCCGCGAGATGAGAAAGAAGAAGCTTTAGGGGTAGAAAATGCTAAAATTAACAGGGGTACACCCCTGTTAATTTTTTGGTATCATAGGGGGAAGAGGGGGTGCTTCTTTATGTCATTTTGTTCGGTTTTTGTTCGGGAAAAGGGAAAGAGGTAGTTTTTTAAGAGAGAATTAAAGTGTGATTCTGGCTGAAAATAGGGGTTGATTAGGGAAATAACAGATAGGAAAAAGGGAAACAGAGAATCATGAAATTTGTGAAATTTACGTGAAATATAGGGGTGAAACCATAATTTCACAAGGAAATTTCACAGAAGTCAAACACTCTAACGGGGGTAGCTGTGGAAAAAGCTCTTCCCGGAAGAGCTCAGAAGAGCTTCGGCTTGGATTGACAGTTAGAGACCTTTACCTAGGGTTTTCTATCTAGATCCTATAAACCTGATATTTATCATATATTTGACTGTAAATAATCTGTAAATATATAAAAAATGAGGCTGAGTGATTCCCGTTTTAGTTGGAATTTAAGAGGACGGCTGGCATTATATATGGCTATATAGACGATTAGTTAACCATCCGGCTCCCACCCCCGGTAGTGTCGTAAAATAGGTATTGTGCGACATTGGAAATATTTTGAAAAGACGATTATTCTATCGTGGCTTTTTCGCTTATGTTTTACCAAAATCCTTATATTTAGTCCTTTCATGTATGTTTCTGTGCTTGTGGTTGCGTTCTATGCGGTATTTTTTGACTGGCTTATATTTCCCCGACTTTTTTGTAAAAATTCGTGGTTTATAGGTCAGTCTACAAATGGTTGTCTGAGTGTATAATTACAGAGGTAAATATGTGTATAACAGGGGTAGAGAATCATATGATTGAGGTTTTAGGATATATAATAACAGGGGTGTAACAGGGGAGGGAAAATGTCGATTTTCGTATTTCCCTGCTAAAAAATAACAGGGGAACGACCCCTGTTATTTTTTTACGCTTAATTCCCTTTTAATGGTGAATTGAAAGGTATCCTGAGTCAGATTCATCTGAGCTATGAGGATTTTGGCTCGTAGCGACGCCTGGAACGCCATCATGTAAGTCAGAAGCAAAGTTAGGCGTCCTTTGGATTTGAGGGGCTTCTAGGCGCTCCTGGAGCGTCTGGCGGCCATTCTTCTTGTGCTTATTATGGTTTTTCTTGCGGCGAGCATTACGTTCATTATTGCGATAAGGGTTCTTCTCTGTTTCTTTGCCTAGGATAGTCTCGCGAGTACTTGGAGCCTTATTATTTTCAGCCTTTTCTTTTACGCGAGAAAGATCTTTTTTGTCAACTGCGGATACAACCTCAGCTTTTTCTAAATTCTCTTTTGGTGCTTCAGGAAGGGAATCAACGCTTGGCATATTCTTTGGGTCTAGTACGGTTTTTTTGCTCTGTTCTTCCCTTTTCTCTTCCTCTTTTTTTGCTTTTTGATCATCAAGAATCTTTTTTAAGTCTTTAAGACCATTTGTCTGTTTACCAGAGAGGGCATTCGGGCTAATTTTCGCTTTTTTGACATCGGCAGGGGTTTCAATAAATGTTGGTTTAGGACCAGAAACATGTGCTCTTTCGACACCATAGTTGCTACCCCAGTTCGTTCCCTGTTCTTCTTGGCGGCCAGAATCAGAGAGTTCTTTCTTGTATTTTTCACTTTGTTCGATAGTCTCACGGATTTCAGCCTCAACGTCAGCACGATTTCTTGAGAACTTTTCGCGTGAACTCTTAACGATAGCGTCAAAATTGTCTTTTGGTGTTGGTGGGATATTAAGGGTAGTAGCAGAGAAGGCAGGAACTTTTTCACCATTAATAATCATTGAGATAACGAAGTTGCGGTTATTCATTTGGAGAAGATCTTGCGCTTCGAAGGTAGGCTCAAATTGCTTTGAGAGAATTGGGGCGTCATCCGCAGAAACACGGAATGAGATAGTCGTACCAACGTTACCGAAGACAGCATCACGAACGGCGTCGGTCATCTGAGCGGTATATTGGTTTGCAACCGTGAGGTTAAGGCCGTATTTACGAGCCTCAGAGAGGATTACGGCAAACGAATCAGTTGCGAAGTTTTGGAACTCATCTACGTAAAGATAAAATGGACGGCGTTTTTCGATATCAGGAATATCGGAACGGCTCATTGCTGCAAGCTGGATTTTAGTAACAAGGAATGCACCGAGAATGCCGGCATTATCTTCACCAATAAGGCCTTTAGAAAGGTTTACGACAAGAATCTTACCTTCATCCATAATCTTACGGACATTGAAGCTCGACTTTGGTTGTCCGATAATATTTCTAATGATTGGGTTTGCGGTGAATGCGCCGACTTTGTTTAGAACTGGTGCGATTGACTCGTTAACTTGCTTTTCGTTCCATTGACCGAATTCGTGTTTCCAAAACTGAAGTACTGTAACGTCAGTACAATAATCGAGAGTTTCTTTACGGAAATCTTTGTCAGTAAGCATGCGTGAGATATCGAGGAGTGTAGTCTCAGGACGATCAAGAAGGGCAAGAAGAGTATAACGAAGGATATGCTCAAGACGTGGACCCCAAGAATCTCCGAACATACGCTTCAACACGCCGATAACCTCAGAACAGACGTTTGGTTTTCTTGCGGCGTCTGAAAGCTCGAGTGGGTTGAATGCTACAGGATATTGGGTATCTGCAGGATTGAAGTAGACGACGTCCTCAATACGGCTTTCAGGGACAAAACGAAGGTTGTCAATTGCGAAGTCACCATGTGGATCGATAATACAATAACCTTGGTTATAGAAAGTATCGGAAAGGGCAAATAACTCAAGAAGGCCAGATTTACCAGCACCAGTTTGGCCGATGACGTAAACGTGACGTGAACGGTCGCGGCGAAGCATGCCAAACTGATGATTGATGCCACGGAAATTTGTTAAACCGAATGCAGAAATATTTTCGTCTTCAGCTGGATGGCCAGTGATGAGTGGAAGTTTTGCAGGTGGTTCAGCAGTTTTTGAGGTTGCCCAAACAATGTTTGGAGTTTCGACGGAAGTATGTGGAAGGTGGTAGACCGAAGCGAGCTCAGAAATATTCAAAATAAAACCAGAATCGGTGAATTGACGGAGGCGATAAGCTTCGAGATCATCTTTATTGAAGCTGCTGCCAATTTGGCGGAAGCCGTTTAAGTTGGTCGAGTTGAACTGCTTAAATGTACCAACGATTGCTTGCATATTTAGTTTTGCATTGATTTCGTTTTGGCCAAGGTAAGCGAGACGGATTTTTACTTGGTAGCCAAGCTTAGTTGCTTTTTCTTCAGCGGCAGCAATTTGGCTCTTTGCACGATCTGATAGCTCGACTTTCGTTTCTGAAGTTGTTCCGCCTGCTGGAGGGGTCCATAGTGCCTGGATGGCTTGGACGAACCATGTCCAGTCAAGGCCGAAGATTCTGAAGTTTTTTGCGCCAGATTTAATATAATTGATCCATTTGTCACTTTCTTTATGCCAAGAGTCGGCAACTGGGCGTGCAAGAATTTGAATCCAGAGTTCTTCGTTCTCTTCTGTTCCAAGCTTTGCGAGCGTGCCAGTGATACCTGCGAGCGGGTCGACGTCAAAAGTGTCGAATGTTTTAATCGGGAGGGCTTCATTCATCGTCAAGCCGAGTTCAGCAGTATGTATAATATTATGGGATTCTTTTGCTTTTTCGATATAATCCTCTTCTACGACGTGGATTTGGACGGTTGGGTATTGGGCATAAATCTGTCCTTCTACGAAGCTCTGGAGGATTTTTGGAACCCAGACGAAGAAGCGAATTTGTCCGCCGGTGGAAACGATTTCAAACGAAAGATGTTCTTGAACTCCACCAGAATTTTTTAATTCGTTTGCGTCACGTAAAATACCATGAAGTGAGGCAAATAGTTGTTCAGCTGCGAGCTCTTTTTTGTCATTTGTTTTTGGAATTTCGAGCATCAAAAGAACAGAATCAACATTTAAAACTTTTAATCTATTTATTTTTCGATAATTTCTATATGTCAAAATTCCGAGAATACCAATAGCTGGTATCCAAAAAATTGGCATTAATAAGAAATGGATAATTTCTGCTAGCATTACCCTTTTATTTTAGCACATTTAGTCTGCTGTTGTATAGGAGTTTTTGTCAACTTTTTTGAAAAGTTTCTTGTTTTGAAGGTTGAGTAAAATGGTAGTTTCTTTTACTTTTCTCATTGAGAGAACTTTTTTGACGATTTGCTCACGAGTGAGAGGCTTTTTAGCCTGTTTTAAGATATCGGAAATAGTTTCAGAAACAGTTCCCTTCTTATAACCCCATGAATCAAGTGCATAAATACCGCGGCCAATAAGAACGAAACGCGAATCTTTGATGAGTTCGTTATGGATAGCTTGGATTGTGACGTCTTTGCGGCGGAAATCAGACTTTTTGATTGCTTCGGCGATTTCTTCAAAGTGCATTGGTTCCCTTTTCTCTTCGAGAACGACATAAATTTTATCGCGGATATTTTTTGGGTTTACTGTTGGCCATTTAGCGAGACCCCAGTAGCCATTAAGAGTTGCGAGGAGCTTTGAAATTGACGCAACGGCTTTAATATGGTCAGGATGCTCATAATTTGTATTATTGTCAATTTCGTCGATTGACATTGGAGCTTTGTTTTTCTTTACGAGATTAACGATTTCATCAACTTTTTGTTTTGTTTCTTTTTCATTACCGTAGTCAGCAATACCAATAGAGTTGTAATATTTATCACTTTCTTCAATGACGGTGAGATTTGCGGAAATTTCACCAATAAATGCAAGTTCCTGGCGCTGTTTGTCGCTGACTTTGTCGCCAAAGATTTTTTCAGCTAAATCAGAAACTTTTGCGATGCGTCCCATCTCTGTAAGATTTCTTACAATAATTTTTTCTGCATGTGCTAGCTCAGGAATATTATTATCCTCTGCTGCGATACGAAGACGGATGAGAATAGCTTTTTCGAGCTGTCTTACACGTTCACGCGTAATTGAAAGCATATCTCCGATCTGCTCTAGAGTTTCCTTGCTTCCGGAAAGTCCAAAGCGGCGGGAGATGATTTCTCTCTCGCGGTCTTGTTCGATAATTTTTAGGCTGCCATTGATCGCTTTTGCGACCACTTCCGCATTTTGGTCCACTTGTTAACTCCTTTTATCCACCTCTGTTGATATAGTCGATTTATGTTATACTAACATATTTTTGTGCTAATGTCAAATAAGTCATATAGTAATGAAATTTTTGAACTTCTAACACTATTCTACCACATTTTTTTACATTTGTGCAAATAAATTATATAAAAATTTCGCATAAGCGGAATATATGGTCAAATAAACACTAAAAAAGAAATAATATCTTTTTTGAAAGGGTTCTAGAAAAGGATATTATTTCTTTTTAGTCTTTGCTTTGCTATGTTTTGCGTGACGTGAAGTTGTTTTAGGCTTACCTTCGAGTAATTCTTTTGCTTCTTCTAAGGTAATTTTCTTTGGATCAAGTTCTTTTGGAATTTTTGCATTGTTAGGACGTGGACGACCTTTGCCTGATGCTGGTTTAATTGCTGGGCCTTTAATATATGGTCCATATGGTCCGATAATAATTTTAATATCTCCCCAATCTGCAATAATGCTGTCCACTTTCTTTTGATAGAGTTCAGATGCCTTCTCAAGAGTGATTTTATATGGGTTTTGCTCTGGATCGCGTTTGTCGAGAGATATATTATATATACCGGCCTTAATATATGGTCCAAATGGCCCGTTTGCGGCAATAATTTCGGTACCGTCCTTTGCATTTCCGAGTACACGTGGAAGTTCGGGCAATGCGAGTTGTTTTAACGCTTGCTCTAATGTGACAGTTTTGACGGTTACGTGAGGTGGAAGTGGAGCAAAACGAGGTTTTTCACCGGTTTCTTTCTCGTTTTCGCCGAGTTGGATAAATCCGCCATTTCTACCAATTTTCGCATAAACCATTTTGCCGGATTTTGGATCTTTTCCGAGTTCGGTTGATGAATTGTAACGGTTTGCCATAGCGCCTTCGCCGACGAGCTTCGAGAATGGGCCATAGAAATCTTTGAGCATTTTAATTCTCGTGAGTTTTGCCTCAGCGATGAGGTCTAGTTTTTCTTCAACACCAGCAGTGAAATCATAGTCAACGATTTGATCAAAATTGTCACAGAGGAAATCTGAAACGAGCTCACCAATTGGAGTTGGAACGAGTTTGCCTTTGGTTGCACCAGATTTTTCGGTAGCTTTTTCTTCGGTAATTTCGTCATTTTTAAGAGTAATGACGCTGATTTCGCGTTCAATGCCTTCAGATTCGCCTTTTTCGACGTAACCACGAATTTGGATTGCAGACATGATTGAAGCGTAGGTCGAAGGGCGGCCAATGCCGAGTTCTTCTAGCTTTTTAACAAGTGTACCTTCGGTGTATCTTGCTGGTGGTTTTGCGAAGGCTTGTTTTGCGGTAATTTCTTTTGCGGTAACAATGTCGCCTTCCTTCATATCAGGAAGAGCTGTATCTTTCGCATTACCATAGACCTTTAAGAAACCATCGAAGATTACAATTTCGCCTTTTGCGATAAATCTATAATCGGTAGATTTTGGAATAATCACAATGTTTGTCTTTGCGACTTTTGCATTTTCCATTTGAGTTGCGAGAGTGCGGGTGCGGATGAGATTATATAGTTTTTTCTCGTATTCGTTCTTACCAGCGGACTCGACTTCAATGTGAGTTGGGCGGATTGCTTCGTGGGCTTCCTGGGCCGAAGCATCTTTAGTTTTAAAATGGCGAACATGTAGATATTCTTTGCCGTATTTCTTTTCGATATACCCAGCGATTGAACCAAGCGCTTGTTCGGAGAGGTTTAGAGAGTCAGTACGGTGATAGGTGATGTGGCCAGCTTGATAGAGGGCCTGCGCAGCGTTCATGGTTGTTTTTGAGCTAAAGCCAAGGCGGGAGTTTGCTTCGATTTGAAGAGCAGCCGTAGCGAATGGAACTGGGTTAGCCTTTTCGCCCTCAGATTTATCAATAGCTGAGACCTCGAAATCTTTCCCCTTTAATTCGCTGAGAAGCTTCTTTGTGTCAGCTTCGGATTTTGGTGCGATTTTTTCAAGGCTAGCATCAAAATCTTGAGAACCTTTTTTGAATTTTCCGGATACTTTAAAACTGAATTTTGAGTCAAATTTTTCAATTTCGCGTTCGCGTTCAACGACGAGGCGAAGAGCTGGAGACTGAACACGACCGGCGGATTTTGCGCCGGGGACCTTTTTGCGGACAATGTCTGAAAGATCATAACCTACGAGCATGTCGAGGGTCTGGCGTGCTTGTTGTGAGCTAACCATGTCCATATTAACGGTGCGTGGGGCCTTTATAGCAGCTTTAAGCGCAGGTTCAGTAATTTCGTGAAAAGTGATACGTTTCGTAGTTTTTGGAAGTTTTAGAACTTCAATAAGATGCCAAGAAATCGATTCTCCTTCGCGGTCTTCATCCGTTGCGAGCCAGATTGTGTCAGCCTCTTTTGCGGCTTTTTTAAGATCACTTACGATATGTTCGTGGTCTGGGTCGATTTCATATGTCACTGCAAAATTGTCATGGACATCAACTTTTGTGTCCTTTCTAATATGGCCAACAGAAGACATTACCTTGTAGTCTTTACCGAGGTATTTCTCTATTGTTTTGGCCTTTGCAGGGCTCTCTACGATCACGAGATTTTTTGACATACTTGACATATTATATATTTTAACATGATTTGTCAAGTCGGACTTAAGACAACAAAAAGCCTCTAATTGGAACTAGGTAAGGGTGGGCATCACCTAGTCCCAATCAGAGGCTCTTTGTAATCCCTATAACGCATCTCTCTATTAGTGACACCGGGAGAACCCCGGAGCGTGACCCACCTCACACAAATTGGGGCCCGCCGGTTATAGGGGTTGCTATGTTCTTAAACGGTGCTTTCATAGTGGAGGTAATACTATATAACTTATAAACGATAAAAGACAATTTATAAGTCGAAAGCTTTTAAGAACACGCAACTTCTGTTATACTGAATAACAGAAATTATGACTTATTTAGGTGCGGTATAGAGGCTGGGACATTTCTGTTCGCTTATAACCTCTAACTGTCTTTATTATACCATATCGAAAAATAAAAGTCAACACTTTTTTACAGAAAAATTAAATATTGCAAGTAGTATAAAATATTTCTGGAAAAAAGCCATAAGCGCAATTTGTGGCGCAGAAAGGAGCGATATGGAGATAAAGGAAGTCTTTTTGTCTGATTCAGATTATCTAAAACGGTTGGAATATCTTGAGGATAGTCCTAATAAGTTATTTTATTATGGGGAAATTCCAAAAAATGAGGGGGATTTGGAGTCTTCTTCGCGTTTCCCCCTCGAGGGGAAAGGGCGCCCGCGAACGGTGGCGATTGTTGGTGCACGAAAAATGACCGCCTATGGTGAGGCTTGGGCCTTTAAATTAGCAAAAGAGTTGGCTGAGATGGGGGTGATTATTGTGTCGGGGATGGCTGTAGGTATAGATGCGGCAGCGCACAGGGGTGCTTTGGCTAGTGGTGGACGCACAATTGCTTTTCTCGGTACTCCTATAAACAAAATATATCCGGCGGAAAATGCTGGACTATTTCGGGAAATTTTAGATAAAAATGGGTGTGTTTTTTCGGAGATTGCAGTGGGTGAAAAATACTATCCAAAGACGTCATTTTTAGAGAGAAATCGATTAATTTCGGCGATTTCTGACGCTGTAATTATTATAGAGGCCGATCTTCGATCTGGTTCTTTAAACACGGCGTCGCATGCTCTAGAGCAGGGGGTACCGCTTTTTGCCTTGCCCGGTGATGTCTCGAGACAGATGTCCAGGGGATGTAATCAGCTATTCAATAAGGGGGCTTCGGCGGTAAACTGTGTTGAGGATGTTTTAAATGTGTTGTTTTCTGGTTCAGTGCGGCACCGAAGAAAACAAAAAATTGATCTTTTTGGCTCTACCCCCGATGAAACTGAGGTATTAAAAGCGCTTTCTTGTGGCATTTCTTCTGGTGAGGAAATATTGGACAAAATAAGAAAGAAAAAGCCCAATTTTGACGTTTCGAGGTTTAATATGGCGATTACGATGCTAGAAATTCGTGGCATCGTTAAGAGAGAATATAATAACCAGTGGATTCTAAGCTAAGCGATGAATTCGTCGATTTTTTCAGAGATTTCGCGGAGGATTGTCGGGAGACTTTCGCGTTCGCTGTTGGTGTATTTTCCGAGCACAAAATCGGTATCGCCGATCTTTTTCCTTAGACTGTCGTTTGCAGTACCAACGCGTAGGCGTGGAAAGCTATCTGTTCCGATAGATTCGATGGTTGATTTTAGACCATTATTGCCGCCGGCGCTTCCCTTTTCCCTGAGGCGGAGTTTGCCGAATTCAATATTGAAGTCGTCGCAGATAATTAATAAATCGTTATTTTTTATTTTATAGAAATTTTTAAAAGCGGCGATAGATTTTCCGACGTCGTTATAGAAGGTTTGGGGTTTTATGAAGAAAGTATCACCGATACGGAAGAATTTTGCATCAAATTTGTCAGTTTTTCCCCAGTCGATTTTCTTGATTTTTGCATAAAAATCAAGCGCCAAAAATCCAGTGTTGTGGCGGGTAAAATTATACATATTTCCGGGGTTTCCGAAGCCAACGACTAATTTCATGTCTTTATTATATCACGGGGGTGATTTCTGATGTTTAAAAACGGAAATGCACCTCTTGGTAGAGGTGCATCTGCGTATTGGTTAACCTTTTATATTCTTATTATATCACATAAGCGGAATAAAGTCAATAGATAGAAAAAAGGCCCCTAGAATTAGGGGCCCTTAAGGGGGGATATGGTTGAGGTTCGTCAGCCATAAAATGGCTTATCTTACCTCGTTGGGCATTCTCTTGGTGAGACCTTCTGGGAAAAGGCGTCTTTTTTGCGTTTTTTCCTTTTTATCTCGTACGGCTATTTCTCGCGGGATATCCACCGCTTCTTTTACCGTATCCC
Source organism: uncultured Candidatus Saccharibacteria bacterium (assembly GCA_947306315.1). Taxonomy (GTDB): domain Bacteria; phylum Patescibacteriota; class Saccharimonadia; order Saccharimonadales; family Saccharimonadaceae; genus Nanosyncoccus. The sequence continues at coordinate 1,824 of CAMZGF010000013.1, read as the reverse complement.
TTAGAGGGTCGTGCATTAGCACGGTTGGTATGACAAGTATCGCAATGATTCCTATACTGGCGATCATACTGACCTTTTTCTTCTTTTTTGTCATCTTGTACCTCCACCTCTAAGTTTTTGTTTTCGAGTTTACTCATACAAATACCTCCTTTTAATGTGCTAGGTGTCGGCGATTTTTCGCTCTAATACACCTTAATATAAAATGGGCCGATGTGGCCCACTTATATTTAATTTTAACACATTATTCAGAAGTTTTGAAGTTTTTTCGAGATTTATCTTTACGTTTTCCTTGAACGCGGTCGTTATGCCAACTAAATTTAATTGGAGTGCCGACAAATGGATATGTTTCGCGGATTTTGCGTTCTAAGTAGCGTTTGTATGACCAGTGGAGGAGTTCCATTTCGCGGCCATGAATAACAAACCAAGGTGGTGTTATGTCGGTTTGGACGATGTACTTTGGCTTTGGATGGGTATTCTTAAGACCTGCTGGTGGATGAGCGACAACTGCTTCGCGAAGGATCTTGTTAAGATCGGAAGTTTTAATTTCGGTATGTCTAGCGGAATCAATTTCGAGGGTTAAATCGAAAATACGAGTAACGTTTTTACCGGTTTCTGAGCTTGTGATAAGGACTGGAGCGAATGGCAAGAAGTCAAGATCATGCTCGAGGTTGTCGAGAATATTGTCGATTTCGGTGTATTTTGGAGCTTCTTCCTTGTCACTGTGCTTTTTGTCAGAAATAGTTGAGACAAACGGTTTCGAGTTGTCAAGGAGATCGGCTTTTGTGAGGACGACGATGATGCCTTTGCCGGCTTCAACGATTTGGCCGGCGAGAGATTGGTCGAGCTTAGAATGTGGTTCTTTTGAATCGATGAGGAGTGCGCAAATATCAGCTTCTTCAATTGCGGCGAGGGTGCGGATAGCTGAGAATTTTTCGATACCAACTTCGCGTTTGCCAGGTTTTCTGAGACCGGCAGTATCAAGAATTTCAATAGTTTGGCCTTTGTACTTAATTTCAACGCGGTTGACGTCACGGGTCGTGCCTTGACGTGAGCTAACAACAGCCTGCTGTTTCTTTGCGAGCTTATTGAAGAGGCTTGATTTGCCAACATTTGGACGGCCGATAAGAGCGAGTTTTATTGGGCGCTCTTTTTCGTTGTCTGGATTTTGGCCAGTCTTTACGCCGAGATTGTTTTTTATCGCAGATTTAAGGGCTTCAATTCCCTGACCAGTAGTTGCAGAAGTTCTGAAAGTATCGTAGTTTTTAATGCCGAGCTTTAAGAATTCTGAATCATCAAGAGATTCGCCGAGGTCTGATTTGTTGAGAATAAGAAAGACTGGCTTTCTTGATTTTAGAGCAGTGCGAGCAATGTCCTTGTCTTTCTGTGAAGGATATTTGCTCGAGTCGAGCGTAAGTAAAATGAGGTCAGCTGTGTCGACAGCATCTTGGATTTGGTCCTGGATTGATGCTTCAAAATCGTCTTCTGGGTTTTTAAGACCAGCAGTATCGATCAATAAAAATGCATCGTCAATTTTTGCACTGACGTTATCGCGGGTAGTACCTTCTTCGCGCGCGACGATGGCAATACTTTTATGTGCCATGCGGTTTAAAAGGCTTGATTTACCAGCGTTGGTTTGACCGATTAAAGCGACGATTTTTTGCTTACTCATAACAGAGTAATTATAACATAATTTTTATGTTTTGAAAAGTGCTCTTGCGAAAAAAGGTGAAAGATGATAAGATATATCTACGGTTTCCGTAGACTCGCGGGGCTCGTCTTCGGAACCAAATGTAAATTTCTTCGAAATTTACAAAGCCTGGCGAC
>CAMZGF010000012.1 GCA_947306315.1 uncultured Candidatus Saccharibacteria bacterium | reverse complement strand
AAGCGTTTCAATGATTGGAACGAGTGGGGAGCTTAGAAGAATCATTTTTGGATACATGAGGTTTCTGAATAATTTTTGAAGTTGGGACATGGTTGCGACGATTGTGATGTTGCCTTTTTCTATAAATTCTTCGGCAGATTCAGAAACCACGTCGATTGTGTCGCGCGCAATGATGATAGGCTTAGTTGATTCTTTGATTGCAGATGTGAGAGCGACTGATGTGATTGAATTTTTTGAGAAATCACCAGAAAGAAGCGTAATATCTGCGTCGTTAATTGCGAATTTTAATTCACTTGATTTGTCAAAACTGCCAGATTCAGTACTTGGTGCAAAATTTATGCCTGGAACTGGTGGAATTTTTGTGCGAAGTGAATCTGGGAGGAGCAAGCGTACCTCTTTTAGGTTTAGTGTATTTAAGAATTCGGTTTGTTTGATTTCAGTTGAGAAATTGTTTGAATTTCCGCCGATTATTTGAAGAATACCTGTTTTTTGTTCTGGTACATTCCAGAAGATATTTTCATCGATTGCTTTATCGGATTTAATCCAGTAGTCGAGGTTCATTTATCCTCCAATTCGATGCTGATTGGGCAGTGATCTGAACCGAAAATACTGTCATGAATTTCGGCAGATTTCAGTTTGTCGCGTAGGTCTTTTGTGATGAAGAAATAATCGATGCGCCAACCAACGTTATTTGCGCGGCAGTTTCCCCATTGCGTCCACCAAGTATAACGTTCTTCTGTTGGATGAAGTTCGCGGAATGTATCGATTAATCCAAGTTCTAAATAATTATCGATACCTTTTCTTTCTTCGGCAGTGAAGCCAGCATTTTTCATGTTATCTTTTGGGCGAGCAAGGTCAATTTCGGTGTGAGCGGCATTAAAATCACCGCAGATTATAACCGATTTTTCTTTGCTGAGTTTTCCGAAATAAGTTTTTAGCTCGGGATCCCAGAGTTTTTCGCGAAGCTCTAGTCTTTCGAGGCTGCGTTTTGAGTTCGGAACGTAGACTGTAACGAGGAAGTATTTTTTAAATTCGAGTGTGAGGATTCTGCCTTCGTTTAGTGGGTCACCAAAGACATCTTTTTCGATTTTTAATTCCGGGTATTTTTCAAAGTCTTTATATTCGTTTAGAACTTTTATGCCGTTTCTAACGAAAATTGCGGTGCCGGCATAGCCAGGACGTTTAGCGGAATTCCAATATTCAACATAGTCGCCAAAATCGACTTCGACTTGATCTCTTTTTGCTTTGGTTTCTTGGACGCATAGAATGTCAGGGTTTTCATAGGCTAGAAATTTTTCAAGGTCACCTTTTTTAAGGACAGAACGAATGCCATTTACATTCCACGAGTAGATGCGCATTAGAACATTCTCCTTCTGTTTTCTCGGTCTAGATCCTTCTGTTTAATGGATTGACGTTTGTCATATTTTTTCTTACCTTCAGCAATTGCAATGTCGAGTTTTATGTAACGACTGCCGCCATAAAGTTTTGTTGGAACGATGGTCATGCCATCTTGTTTTGCGCGTTCTAAAGAGTGGATTTGTCTTTTTGTTGCGAGAAGTTTGATATTTCGTGCGGTTTCAGGGCCGAGAGTAAGATTATTTAACCAGAGTTCGCCGTTTCGGAGCGTGACGAATGAGCCTTTAAGTTGGACATGATGGTCGCGAATTAAACGAACTTCAGGCCCGGTAAGGGCGAGTCCGCATTTGATTTCTTCGCCAAGTTTGTAATCAAAAGAAGCGCGACGGTTGATGGTCACGGTGTTGTTTTGTTGCTTTTTCTTTCCCTGTCTGCTCATGACGAATAATCTATTTGTGCTATAATTATTATAACATGAAAATAGCAATTGCTTCAGATATCTATTATCCACAGGTTAATGGTGTTGCTGTTTTTGCGCACAATCTCGCGCTCGGTCTTGCGAAAGCTGGACACGAAGTTATTGTGATTGCGCCGAGTTTTAATGGGAAATATCATGTTGATCTTGAGGATAATGTAACGACATATCATCTTACAGCGGCGCGCTTTCCATTTTATCCGGATCAGATTAATACGGTTCCTGATAAAAAGAAGATTCTAGGTCTTCCAGTTCCGAGACTTGCTTATCGTCATGGAATTTGGTGGAGTGTGAACCCTTGGAGCGAGGTCAAACATATTTTGAATGAATTTAAGCCGGACGTAATTCATCTTCAAACTGCCGAGACGATTGCACTTGCAGTGATGAGTTATGTTAGAAAATATGATGTGCCTCTAGTCTCAACTGGACATGCTTATCCGGATAATGTAACTGGTCAGTTTAAGTTACTTAAACCGAAAATGATTAAAAAGCCAACGGATGCCGTGTTACGTGCATACATGGCAAGTTTTTTGAAACATGCAGAATATGCAACCATGCCGACTGAAATGGCGATTGGTGATCTCGTACCAAAGAATCGCAAACGCTTTAAAGTTACGGTTGAGGCGCTCTCAAATGGTGTTGATCTTTCTGAGTATAAGCCTGGAGAACCGAGCGCGGAAGTTTTGAAGAAATATGGGGTCAAAGAATCAAAGAAACGTGTGCTTTATATCGGTCGTGTTGATCCAGAAAAATCAATTTCGAATGTTGTGAAGGCTTTCTCGAAAGCACTTAAAAAAGTGTCTGATGCAGATATGGTGATCGTTGGCGATGGTATTGACGTGCCGAATTTAAAGAAGTTAGTTTCGGAGCTTGGTATTTCTGATAAAGTTACATTTACCGGAAAAATTATGCCACCAGAACTTGTCGAGATTTATCGTTCGGGAACAGTTTTTGCAACTGCTTCTGAGACCGAAACTCAAGGCATTGTTTTAATTGAGGCTGCAGCAACTGGACTCCCACTTATTGCAGTTGATAAAGGTGCTGTTTCTGAACTTTGCCAAAAAGGGCGAAACGGTGAGTTGTGTAAACCTGGTGATATTGATGGAATCGCTAAGGCAATGGTGAAAATTTTGTCTGATGAAAAACTGCAGAAAAAATATTCAGAAGGTTCGATTGAGGTGTCGAAGTTACATGACTTAAATCGTACACTCTCACGTTTTGAAGAAATTTATCATGAAGCAATAAAGCTTAAATCTGAACATAACTCAATTGAAGAATAACCATTATTTTCTGCAATAAGTAATTGTTGTTGTAAAGATCTTATGCTAAAATATATATGTTATATGGAGGTTATATGGGTTTATTTCGACGGGATTATGAAATCGTAAAGAGATATACTGAGAATTTTGGTATTTTTTCTGCTTTCTTGTTTTTAACTGTTCTTTCTGTGTATCTATATTCTCCTGTAATAGAATCACACGCTGATTCAGATGCGCAAGTAAATATATCCGTAAATGTTGGTAGTATAATATCATTTACTGCCGATCCGAGTCTTGATGTTGATGTTAGACCAAACAATTTTGCCCAAGGCACAATAAATGCAAGTGTTTCAACAAACTCTCCATATGGGTATACGATTTCACTCGAGGATAGTGATTCTAATACTAGTATGACTCATGTCGATACAAACATTTCAGATGTTGTTTTGTCTGATTTTTCTGAAGCAAAAACAAGCAATACTATGGATAATAACACGTGGGGTTATTCGTTAGATGGATTAGAGTTTTATAGTGTCCCCGCAAACGGCAATCCTGCTACGATAGCTCGTTTGACGAGTAGCATGAATTCTAGCAGTGACGACCTTTCATTGACGTTGGGTTTTAAAATTGGCAGCATTACTTCTGGTCTATACTCAGATACATTAGTTTTCACTGCGTATGCTAATGGTATTGATGATGTGGTTGTAAAGACTGGTGCGACAACGATAAATGAGCTAAATAATACCCCTGGCCAAACTGAACTCGCGGTCGACGACCCAGACGGTAATATTAGATACGTTGGGGCTAATCCACATAACTACGTTTCGTTTAACGATGAGTTGTGGCGTATTGTTGGTGTCTTTGATGGAAGAATGAAGATCGTTCGTGTAGAAAGTTTAGGTCAATTCTCATTTGATTCGTCTGTCGAATCATTCAATATGGGGTATGGCGTTAATGACTATAGTAAATCAAAACTTATGCAAGAATTAAATGGAGATTATCTTAATACTGCGTTAGACGAAGATGTCGCGTGGTATATTCGTGAATATTTATCTACAACAGACTGGGGTGGTAATCCAGCATATTTTGATCATACAAAGGTTCTGAAGTCGTCTGCTCAAGTAATGATTGATGATGCTGTGTGGTACCTTGGGAGTCCACTTAACAATAATGGCTCTGAAATAGTAGATTGGACGGAAGAAGGTGCTGCTTTGCTTACGCCGGAGTTTATTTATGAGCATGAACGAAGTAATAATCTTGGTAATATTTGTCATGATACTAGTAATCCTGCTTGCGATCAGACTGAAAGGTCGGCAACTTGGACTGGTAAGGTAGGATTATTGTATTCTTCAGACCAGGTATATTCTGTTGGTGGCTCGAATAGATTAGAGTGCTTATCAAAACTTAATACAGTTAGTGGGTACCCAATTGAATGCTATTATGACCAATGGTTGTATGATATTAATGGGTCTGGTACGGAAACACTTGAGGATATACTTGGTTGGTTTATCTCTCCGGCTGCAAGTGAAACAAACAACTATTCTGTTATTAATCATAGTTATCATGGCCCAGTCTATTCGGACAATGCAGCATGTGCGATGGATGTGCATCCTTCTGTCTATTTGAAAGAAGGGGTTTATTTCGACGGTGGTACTGGCGCTATAAATGATCCATACATCTTAAAGATTTAGTAATAAAAAAAGGACCGCTCTCGCGGTTCTTTTTGAACTAGATTGCCTCGGCTACCCAAGTCAAATCTACCGAGTCGAAAGTGAGGCGATATTCCCCATTCCCAGCTAGGACATCGAAGATGTGTTTTGTCGTTTTGCCAATGAACTTGACTTGCGACTTTAGAAGCTCTGTGACTTCGATTTCTTCATAGCCTTGGCGCTTAAAAGTAAGCGGTTGGCATGGGGTCATCGAATAGCCAAAAAGAGCTATAACTTCGACGCGTTCTTGATTTTGATTGTTATTGATTTTCATAGACAACTCCTAAATTATTAGATTAGAAGTCATTTATGTGAGCCTGATTTATTGGCTCCTGGCGACCGGTATAAATGACGATGCCGACCGCTAAAATCTTTTCTCAAACCCAGTGACCGAAGTGTAGGTTGATAATATTAGTATAAGCAGAACGCGAAAATTTTGCAAGAAAATGGGACGGCAAATAGTGCCGTCCCGTATGGTTGCATGTGTATATTTAATTGTAATTGTAAGGACAAGGGTATATCGATTCGAGCCTGCCAAGGCTATTACCGTCATCGCTGACCTGATGGCCGCTACTTATGATCGTATTGCGGTATGCTGCTGCCTGAGCATATCCACTGCTTGTCGCTACGAATTCCCTGGATTCATTAGTACTCTCATCTTTTATGATAAGCGTATCCGACACATGCTTCACCCCCTTTCTATAAAGATCTAGTCTTTTGGCAAAAACTAAAACATAGGGAAAAGCCCTATATTTGTATTATAACACATTATTCATATTTTTTCAAGTGTTTTTGATAAGGTCGCAGAATTCTTTGATTTGCTTGATTCCCTTTTTATCGTCTGATGCTACTTTTAGTGTTGAGCCTTCGTCGATGAAATCAAGAGTTTTAATATGTTTATAAACGGCTTCGAGCAGTTCTTTAAAATCAGCCTCTTCTGTGTTATTGAATTCATAAATTTTATCATGGACAAGTTCATTACTGTCTAGGCTGTCTAACGCAAGATCACTGCTGGAAGGGGTGACAAAAAGAATGTGCGCTTTTGTAATAGTGTATTTACTGTAGGTTGGGCTGGTATTTAGAAGAAGTTTATAAAATAGAAGTTGGAGTGCATATTTATAAAGTGTTGCATGTGACTCCCATTTTTCTTTATGGAAGTTACCGGTTTTGAAATCGTAAATTTCGATAGTTTTATTTTCTTCATCGATATTTATGTGGTCGATTTTTCCAGTGATTGGGATGCCGTTGTACATGAGATGCTCAGCATGTAAATTCACTTCAGCTTTTGCTTTTTTATTGTCGCTATTTGAAACGAGAATGTTACGGAATGATTTTAGAGATTCTAGAATAGAAATCTCGCCACGATCTAAGATTTTCTCTTTTTCCTTATCTTCAATATCGAGTTTTTCAACTTCAGACTTAAAGAAATTGAGCGCTTCGTTGTTAGAGAGATTCCTGTTTGTGACGTTTTCAAAAGTTGAATGGATTAACGTTCCGAATAACATACTTGGTGACTCTGGTTCACTTGGACCGTTCAGGATATAACGTTTATAAAACTCAATTGGACCGGCATAGACGATATCGACAAAGGTTGTGAGTGCAGAGGCGGTCATTGTAAAGTTTTCTACGGATTTTTCAAGGATTGGACGAAGCTCTGGCTCTGGTCTCATGTAGTTTGAAATCCATAGCTTTTCGATACTGTCTTCGCGTTTTGAATCAGATGAAATTTCATTATGCTCAAAAACGTCAGTATTTTTTAGATATGGCGAACAGACTTCGTTGTCATTAATCTCATATTCGGCAAGATATTCGAGACGCTTTGGCGTTTTGCCAGAGAAATCTTGTTTCGAGTTTGTCATCGTTAAAGTCTTTTTTGCGCGAGTAATTGCGACGAAGAAGAGGCGGATACATTCGTCGTCAGTGTGTCCAGTATGACGAATTAGTTCGAGATTCTTCGGTAGACTAAGTTTGTTATTGTTTCCCTTGCTATTACCCCAGCTAAGATCGTCGGTCGCAATAATAAAGACGTGTTTAAATTCGAGACCTTTTGATTTATGCGCTGTAAGTATTTGAACTGAGTCTGTTGAATCTTGGTATGGGGAGGTGTTTAAAATTGCTTCGCCGGCGGCATCGTAATCATCGAGAAAGTCGATAAAATCTTTTAGGCGTGATTTCTCGGTTTTAATGTGGGCGCGAATATGCTCGCGAAGAATCGAGAGGTTTTCGTATAAATTATAGGCTTTAAAGCTTGCTTCATTTTTTGCGTAGAATGGAATGAAATTAGAGTAGTATTCTTCGAAGCCTTCGTCTTTTCTAATTTCAATCGGTTGGCTTCCAGCCAGCTCGTCAATGAATTGTTCGAGTGGCGTGTTGAAACTTTTTGCTGTCATTTCGGCAAGGAAGAGTGCAAATGATTTTAGTTTTTTGCTCTCGGAATTTTTTAGATATTCAAGTGCCTGGCGCGCGTCACCATAATAGCTTTTCATTGCAATGACGGCGTCGATTGCGGGGATTTCTAAGAATGGGAATGTTAGGATTTCAAGAAGCATATAGGATGGATTGTTACCAATCGACAATTCATAAATGAAGCGAGCTAGGAGTGTCAGTTCGTGTATATATTCATCTTCAAGTACGTTTTCGCGTTTTTCGTATGCGATATTAATCTCTTCGTGGGCTTTTAAATATGGCAAAAGCGGAGTGATATATTTATGTTTTGGCGTAATTATTGCGATGTCTGATTGTTTTTCACCGGATTTAATAAGATTTGAGATTTGGTCTGCGACCCAAGCATATTCGCTGTCGGCCGCCTTGAATTCATGGCGATTTACGAGCAAGGAATCTTTTTCAGACGCATCTAAAATTTCGTCATTTCTGATACTTGTGAGAGTTTTGTCGATGCCACGTTTTTTAGCAAAGCTACCTTCGATTTGATCGGCGATTTTTCTTGAAAGGCTTAGAATTTCAGATGTTGAACGATAATTGTCTGTGAGGGTGATTTGGTGGGCGTTGAATTCGTTTTGGAAATCAATAAGATTCGAAGCGTTTGCACCTTGGAATGCGAAAATAGCCTGGTCGTCATCACCAACAGCCATAATGTCTGGCTTTTCGGGCGCTGCGACAAGTTTTATGAGCTCAAATTGCGACGGGTTAGTGTCTTGGAATTCGTCGAGTAGAATATACTGATATCGTTCCTGTAAGGTAAAACGGAATCCATCATCCTCCTTTAGAATACGGACGGCTTGTTCAATCATGTCAGTAAAGTCGAAGAGCTTGTTTTCTTCGAGGTATTTTTCATATTCACGCATGACATTCGAGAGGCTTAAAAGCTTCTTGTTTGCAATGAAATTTTTGAGGCGATAATTATTGTTTGCGTCTTTTTCGAAGAAAGTGTTGCGCCATTTTGTGAGTCCAGAAATTGATGGCTTTTCTTTTGCTTCCTCGACCTTGATCGCTTCGTCAAGTGTAAGCAAGAATATGTTTGCTTCTTTTTCAATTTTGCCAGTGATTGGTGTACTTGAAATGTATTCTGCGATTATCTTTCCAGCTTCTTCATAGATTGGTTTGCCGGTTTCGAACTTCATGTTTTTCATGATATTTTTTAGAACTTCGGAAAGACGTGGGTTCATTTCTTCTGAGTCTTTTATGTTGGTCTTTGCGATGAGCTCTAGTTGTTCGGAGCTTAAGCGAGCGGATTTTGCTTCGGAAATTGTTGCAATAATGTCACGAATATCGGTCGTCTTTAAAATGTCAGTTTCTGGAAGTTTATCGATAATTGAAGATACGATTTTGTATTGAGTGACAGTGTCGATTGGTTCATCAAGATTGCGATCAAAATTTTCGGCGTAATTTTTATATTGCGCTAAGATATCTGAACCGAAAGCGTGGTAGGTATGGATATTGACGCCACTAGCGGTTGGGCCAATCATACTAAGTAGGCGCTCGCGCATGTTATTTGCGCCAGCTTCGGTAAATGTGAGGCAAAGAATGTTTTCTGGAAGAGCGTCAGTAACTTCTAAGATGTGCGCAACTTTTGCAGAAAGAAGTTGAGTCTTTCCTGTCCCAGGTCCTGCTAAAACTAAAAGCGGGCCATTTAAAAAATCTACTGCTTCCTGTTGTCTCTTATTTAATCCCATGGATATATTATATCATTTACTGGGTGTATTAGGCAGATTCTTCGGTGGCAGCGGTAGAGATTGGCTCATTCTTAACGAGTGAGATGATACGATCCAAAATAGGAGTATTTAGAGGTTTTGAGAAGTTTGGAGTGTGCGAAATTGAAGCAATTGCACCGAGGCCTTCGATTGTTCCAGTCTTAATGTCGCCACTGAAGTATTTATTCCCGAGTTCAGGTTCATTTCTTAGTTTTGCGCCAAAATCATAGTTTCTTGACTTTGGAGATGCACAAGTAATAACAAGGTCACGAAGTCCGCAAGATAAATCAACAGTTTCGGGATCGCAGCCATTATGAAGAAGAATAGTTTTCATCTCGAAGAGACATGAATTGATGTAATCATCAAAATCGGTTGTTCCGTATTTTAGGCCCCAGTAGCCGGAACCAATAGCGTAGATGTTCTTCAATGCGCCACACATCATAACTCCTGCTTTGTCGGTCGTTTCGTCAAAAGTAAGCCATGAAGTTTTGAATAATTGTTCAATTAACGGGCTGGTTGCGGTAAGAACTGAAGGGTGTTTTTCATTCAGATCTGCAGCAAATGCGCCGCCAGACATGACTGAGAAGTTTTCTCCCCATGGGGTGAATGAAATTGAAGTGAGAAAACCTTTGCTTGCACAAATAAGAGGTTTGTCATGTGGTAGGAAGAGAAGTAATTTTGGTGCAGCACTTGATGGAACGGCAAGAAGATAAACCTCGCTATTTTCAATTGCGGCAGTGAGGCTTTTGTCTGGATATTTTACCGGATCATAAAATTCGATTTGGTGGCCGTTTTCCTCTAGAATGTTTCCGAGCGCAGTACCAAACGCGCCGGCGCCAAAAATAGTAATCTTCATGAGACTATTATAGCACAAAAAGGTTATGTTAAATAGTTTTAGAAAGTAAGTGTGACGAGTGATTCAATATGTGGCGTATGTGGGAAGAAATTGAATGCTTCGATTGATTCGATTTTTGCTCCAGCTTCAACAAGTAACTCGACATCGCGGACTTGAGTGATTGGATTGCAGGAAAGATATATAATTTTTTCTGGTTTTTCTTCGATGAGTTTTTCGATGAGTTTTTTATCGCAACCTGCGCGTGGTGGATCGAGAATTACGACCATTTCAGGTTCAATATAAGAAAGTGCGTCTTCAGATTTTGCGAGTACTGGTGTTGCGGAAGCGAGATCTCTGCAGTTATTCTCGAGTTCTTCATAAGCAGATTTATCTACTTCAACGAGAATCAATTCTTTATCCCTTGCAACTGAAAGGCCAATTGTGCCGACACCAGAATATAAATCAAGAACTTTTTTAGTTTCAGTTTTGTCGATAATATCTTTAATTTTCTTTAAAGCGATTTCGTAAATTTCGAGGTTAATTTGGAAGAATCCGTTTGGTGAATATGAGTAAGTATTGCTAAGGATTTCATCTGTTAGATTATTGAATTTTTGATGTGGTTCGCCTTTTTTATATAGGCCACCTTCGACTTTGCCGTTTTTATTTGCGCGAAGTAATAATGATTGATAATTTTTTGCTTCGTCACCATTTTTGTTAAGCTCGTCGACAATTTCTTTTGCTTTTTGCCAAATTTCGATCTTTTCAATCGAGCTATTTTTAATTGGCGTTTTTGTATGTGAGCCACGTGGATGAATTGCTGGCTCGATTTTTTCGGTTTCAAAATTATAGTAGAGCGAGTACTCCATTTTGTTGCGATAATGCCAGGTTTTTGGACTTTGGTTGAAATCTATCTTATTATTCCAAAGGTTCCTGAAGAGCTCCTTTAGGACATTGGTTTTTTCTCGGACTTCAGCTTCGTCGGTCATAATTTGCCATGGCGAAGTCGAAAGAAATTGCTCGTCTTTTGGTTCAATACGATCTTTTGAGGCGTTAATTATTTCAGTGGCAATGCCTTCAATAAAACTCGATTTTTCTTTTGTTTTAGTAAAAGATTTTATGGTTTCACCCGGAAGGGTATTCCAGAGAAAAATTTTTTTGCCGTCAGAAAGTGTTGCGATTCCCTGGCCGGTGGGTGTAAGTTTCTCGATATCAACCGGTTTTTCAAGGGTGATTTTTTCGTTCAGCTTACGATTTCTGCGGTTTCTAGACATATGTATATTTTAACATATTTTTTGTATTTTTCAAAAAAATGGACGTTTTTTAAAGAGGTAGTTAACGTTATGTGTTGATATTTTTTACTGACTAGTGAGTATATTTTAGTTTTTCCTTTTGGTTTCTATCTAATCAAAACGTTTGAGGTTGATTTTATAATTTTTTTTTTGATAATATGTGGAGCCGTTAAGGAGGTTCTGTGCTTAGAAAAGAAAATATTCTAATTATTATTTCGATTACGAGTATTATTTTTGCGCTATTTTTTAATCTTTTTATACCGCAGGAGAAAAATAATAAAAATCAGAATGTCGATTCTGAAATAAAAGCTAGTTTTAAAAATTCGGTTAACGAATATGTTTCAGAAGAAATCTCTGGACTTGGTTTTGGATATCTACTTGGTGAGAAATCTGAGCTTCCGAGCGGGTTTGAAAATAAGATGAAGGCGGTTGGTTTGGCGCACATTATTGTTGTCTCTGGTACACATTTATCGATTATTATTGGCGCATCGAGGAAGCTGTTTGAGAAGATATCGAGATTTGCAGCTTTTTATTTTTCTATTTTATTGCTAGTTTTATATATTTTTATAATTGGCATTTCACCATCTATCGTGCGCGCGTCGTTCGTTGCGGTTCTTTCGCTTGTTGCGTGGTATTTTGGAAGAAGGCAAAAAGTCAGTCGAACGATAATTCTGACACTCGGGTTCTGCCTTCTTATAGATCCATATTATTTGACTAATGTTTCGTTTCAGCTTTCGATGTTAGCATATTCTGGTGTCGTGGTGATTGTGCCAGTTTTGGTGCGGTATTTTTATGGGCGTGATAAACCTGGGCTTTTCGGATCAACAATTCTTTCATCGCTTTCAGCGATTATTGCTTGTCTTCCAATCCAGCTATATTATTTCGGTTCATTGAATTTAGTTTCGCTGTTTGCAAATCTTTTAATTCTACCGACGATTCCTTTTGCGATGGGCGCAGTGTTTTTTGTCGGAGTATTAGGTTTGTTCCATTTTTCAATTTTTGCGACGATGGTTGGAAAGATTGCAGAGATAGTGCTTTTTTATCATTTTCGAGTCGTTTCTGAACTTTATGATAGAACCGAGTTTTTATTCGAAATTGAGAAAAATAATCCAGTTTTCTTGGCTCTTTATGTAATAATTGCCTGTCTACTTTTCGTCTCGATACATAAGAATATCAAAGTAAGCAAAGGCGATACCGGCGATCATAATAATCCCCTTGTATGCTTCAATGAAACTCAAGATGTTTTGGCTGAGTCCGTCGAGAGGAATGAAGTATGCGATGCACCAAGAGCAGAGCGAAACCAAAAGTGCTGCGAAAATTGCAGCCTCGGTAATGCGAAGGATGCCAAAAATACCTCCACGCGAGGACCTTAAATAAAGAAGCATAGGAAGACCAAGCACTAAAATTAGAAATACGGTAACTTCAAGTAGCCCGACTGGGGCAGACTTTGCAATATGATGGATTCCTTCGGCAATGTTTTTGCCAAACGAATCATAAACTGAAATGCCGGCGATAACAGCTAGATGTGCTGGGCCAACATGTTTTTTCAGGAAATAGAACGCTGCAAATAATAATACGAGCGCTAGGATAATTACCATAAGCTTATTGTATCACAAAAAGAGCTTCTGGTAAAACCGAAGCTCTTGTTTATCTTAAGCACCAACGCGGTCTTTAGTATTTCTACGAGCTGCGTTGTGTTCAATGTAGTCAATAATTGGAGCAGCAACGTTGCGGCCAGTAACGCGTTCAATGCCAAATCCTGGAGAAGCGTTAACTTCGAGAATCAATGGACCACGGTTTGAGCGCATGAGATCGACGCCGGCGATATGTAGACCCATAGCTTTTGCTGCGCGAACTGCAATCTTTTTCTCTTCGTCAGTAAGTTTGATGATTTTGCCTTCGCCGCCTTTGTGGAGGTTTGAGCGAAAATCATCGTCAAGTGATTGGCGTTGCATTGAAGCGACGACCTTTGAGCCAACAACGAAAGCACGAATATCGGTACCGGCTGACTCTTTGATGTATTCTTGGAGGAGAACGTTTGTTCCGTCTTCGTTATAAAGATAGAAAGCTTGGAGGGCGGATTTTGCAGCCTTTTTAGTATCTGCAAGTACGACACCATTGCCGTGAGTACCGGTAGCAAGTTTGATGATCATTGGTACGCCAATATGGTCAAGAAGCGCATCGATATCAGTGGTATTGCGTGAAACGAATGTTTTTGGCGTATTAATGCCTGCTTTTGTGAGAATCTGAGCGGCACGCAATTTATCGCGAGCACGGGTGATTGCAATTGAACTAGAAGTTGTCCATACTCCTTGCATTTCGAATTGGCGAACAATTGCACAACCATAGCGAGTCATGCCGTTTGAAATACGAGGTAAAATCGCATCAAATCTATCAAGCTTTTTGCCTTTATAGAAAATATCAGGGTGTTTTTCGTCAAGTGAGATATAACAGTTCTTATATTTGATCACTTTAACTTCGTGACCACGCTTCTCTGCTTCCTCGACGAGGCGCTTGGTAGAATAGTTTGCGTTACCGTTCGATAGAATAGCTATCCTATTTAGACTTATTTGACTTTTCAATATATTTCTTATGAAACTTATATGGATCTTTATCTAACTCTTTATTGAGTGATTTAGATTTTATAGCATCAGGTCGTTCGACTTCCACTTTGCTGACATCTACGAGGAATTTCCCTGAGATTGTTCTGCGACCGATAAGTATTGGGAAGTGATTACGACTTCTGTCTGCTAAAGTCAATGCTGCCTTAACTGTGTGGCTGCCGATTTTAATTGGAAGCGTTGTGCGATAACGGATTTGTTCCATACCGTTACTGCTTCTAATTACTGATACGGTATATTCTTTGCTTTTTAGGATTTCGCCATTATAATAAGGACTTTTAGGGGCAAACAGTTTAAAGGTGAGAGTTCCGTCTTTCATAACTTCAATATCTGAAGCCCAGATAGACGACGAATCAGCACCGGTATCAACTTTCGC
>CAMZGF010000011.1 GCA_947306315.1 uncultured Candidatus Saccharibacteria bacterium | reverse complement strand
ATTCTTCCTCCTTTTTATTATCATTTCCGTCACGGCGTTTAATGAGTGGGAATGGAACACCTTCACGGCCAGTTACACCTTCAAGAAGCCAGAAGTTGCGTTCACTGTTTCCCCAACCACATGCAGGTGGCATACCATACTCAAGCATTTCAACGAAATCGATATCAAGCATTTGAGCTTCATCATCGCCAGCATCACGCATAGCTTGTTGTTCTTCAAAGCGTGCGAGCTGATCGAGTGGGTCGTTAAGCTCAGAGTAGCCGTTACCCATTTCAGTACCAGCAATAATTGGGTGGAAGCGCTGAGTGACTTCAGGATGTTCAGGGTCTACTTTAGCGAGTGGGCTTAAGGTTGTTGGTTCATGGATAAGCCAGTATGGACCGCCAGAATTTTTACGGATAAGTTTCCAAACGTTGTCGATCATGCGAGCGACTGAAACTTCTCCAGAAAGCTCAACATTATTTTCTTTTAAGATACGCTTTAGCTGTTCTTTGTCTGGGTTAAAGACATCAACACCGAATTTCTCCATAAGGAGGTCAGCATATTTAACGCGTGGCCATTCTTGGTCGAGGTTAATTTCGAAGCCACCAACATTAAACTGGAGAGTGCCCCAAGTTTCTTTAGCGACGTATTTAATCATCTCTTCATAGAGCTTCATGCCATCTTCGTAGTTTTCGTAGGCAGCATAAGACTCAAATGCGATGTGTTCTGGGAGATGTTCGTCATCGACGCCTTCGTTTCTGAAGCGTGGGCCAATATCGTAGACTTTCTCGAAGCCTGCGCCGAGGAGACGTTTTAACGGAAGTTCCTGTGAAATGCGGAGATAGAAATCTTCGTCGAGTGCATCCATGTGGGTGACGAATGGATTTGCATCTGCACCACCTGTTGTATGTTCGAGAATAGGGGTGTTGATTTCAATAAAACCATGGGCATTCATGAAGTCACGAGTTGCTTGCCAGAATTTAGAGCGACGAACCATGCGTTCGCGAACTTCTGGGTTAACGTTCATATCTACATAGCGACGGCGATAGCGTTCTTCCTTGTTTGTAAAACCATCGCGGCCAGGAAGTGGGCGAAGGGTTTTTGTAAGGAGACGAACTTCGTTTGCAAAGATTGAGATTTCACCGGTTTGAGACTTTCCGATTTTGCCAGTTGCTTCAATGAAGTCGCCAGTATCGAGGAGTTTAACCTGTTTTGCAGAGAGATAGCCTTCTTTTGCTTCGCCTTCAGCTTTCATGAAAATTTGGATTTCACCAAAGTAATCACGGATTTTGATGAAGACGAGTTTGCCAAATGAGCGAATAGCGGTGATGCGGCCAGCGAGAGTAACTTCTTTTTCGTTGAAGTCATCAAAATTATTAATCACATCGCCGATTTTATTAGTGCGATTTGATTTTGCTGGATATGGATCAATCCCGCGAGCCCTAATCTCTTCAAGTTTTTTAAGACGCTCGTTCCTGTAATCTTCCAAAGTTGCCATTATTTAATCTCCTTTCTAAGCTCTTCAAGTGAAACCATTTTCGATTCGCCAGATTTTCTGTCTGTAATTTCTGCTTTACCTTCAGCTAAAGTCTTATCGGAGATAACGACGCGGTATGGAATACCCATAAGTTCTGCATCTGCGAACTTTTGGCCTGGGCGCATGTCGCGGTTGTCGTAAATAACATCTTCTTTATTGCTTTCTTCGAGCTCAGCTGCGATTTTCTCGCCTTCTTCGCCAATACCGATAATGTAATATTTGTATGGAGCAAGATTTTCTGGCCAGACGAGACCTTTGTCGTCTGAGTATTTTTCGACAATAACACCCATAACACGAGAGACGCCGATACCATAGCAGCCCATAAAGACTGTTTGGCGTTTGCCGTCTTTGTCGTTAAATTCAAGTCCGAGTGGTTCGGTGAATTTATATTTAAGGGTGAAGATGTTGCCAACTTCAGCTGCGGTTGTTGATTCGAGTTCTTCTCTTTTAACGCCGAGATCAGCTAAGACTTCGTCATTTAAGACTTCTTCGTTCAAGACGATTGAGCGATCTTTGTTGTAGTAAACGGTATCCTCACCAACTGGAAGGAAGGTTTGGAATTCGTGAGAGTATTTCGAGAATACGCCACCTGAGGCAAAACATTTATAAGTGCAGTCACCAAGGCCAAGACGATCGTAGATTTTATGATAGGCGTTGGTTGCTTTTTCGTAGAATTCGTTATGAGCTTCTTCGTCGGCAGTGAAGCTATAGAGATCTTTCATTAGGAATTCGCGGGTACGAAGGATACCAGATTTTGCGCGAAGCTCGTTTCTGAACTTAGTCTGGAACTGATATGCATAAACTGGAAGATCCTTGTATGAGCTGATGTATTTTTTCATCATGTTTGTGATTGGTTCTTCGTGGGTTGGAGCAAGACCAAGTTGGCCACCTGTAGCGAGGTCGGTCTTAAACCAAATATCCATTTTGTCGGAATCCCAGCGACCAGTCTTCTGCCATGGGTCAGGGCTTTGAAGAGCTGTCATTTGGATTTCTTCACATCCAATAGCATTCAATTCTTCGCGAATGACGCTTTTAATTTTTTCGATAACTTTTAGGCCGAGTGGAAGATAAGTGTAAACCCCAGCCATTTCTTTATTGATGTAACCTGCGCGAATAAGGAGTTCTGCGTTTCTTGCAGTCTCTTCTTTGCCGACTTCGCGGAAGGTTTTAACGAATGTATTTGATAATTTCATTGTTTTGACCCAATTTGTTTAGTAATAACCCTTAAATTATATCACAGTAGACCCTAAAAAAATAGGGGTAAATGCGGTTTTATATTGACAAAAATAGGGCGTCGCGATATATTTTAAGAGTTATGAAGAAAACTGTTAGTTTAACCAAAGATGGGAAGGCTGAACTCGAGAAAGAACTCGAGGAGTTAATTGCTCAGCGCCCTGCTATTGCTGAAAGAATTGCAACAGCTCGTGCTTTTGGTGATCTCTCTGAAAATGAGGAATACAGTTCTGCTCGTTCTGAGCAAAAGCAAGTTGAAAATCGCATTCTTGAAATTGAAGAAATTTTAAAATCAGCAAAAATTATTAGAAGCGCATCACACGATAAGGTTGCTATGGGTGCAACAGTTACCGTTTCACTTGGAGGTAAGAAGAATACTTACTCTGTTGTTGGCGCAGTTGAAGCTGATCCACTTAATGGCCGTATCTCAGATGTTTCACCTCTTGGTAGGGCTCTTATGGGCAAAAAGGTCGGAGATGAATTTGAATTACCAAATGGCAATAAAGGCAAGATTGTAGAGATTAGCTAAAACTAATTTTACGCAATGCACTCCATAAAAAAGTATTTCTTACAATTATTGTAAGAAATACTTTTTTATAAGCCACTTCGTGGCTTTCCGCGTCCCAAGGGGCGGTAGGTCGCTAGGCCAAGTCTTAAGTCGTGTAAAATGTTTTATCCGACTAGATTCCAATGTGTTTTGACTTAATTGTCATTTGGTATCTTCTCTGTTATAATGAAGATAATAACAAATAGGAGTTTATAATGTTTGATTCAAGAGAATATCGCAAAGCTATGGAAGCTGTAGTTGAGCGTTTTAATGGCGAGATGTCAAAGGTTCGTACTGGTCGTGCACACCCAGATATGCTTGGTGGTGTAAAAGTTGAGGCTTATGGCCAATATATGCCACTTAACCAGGTCGCAAACGTCACAATTGCAGACGGCACTATGCTTCTTGTAACTCCTTATGATCCTTCAACTATTCAGAATATTTGCTCAGCAATTCGTGCTGATCAGACTCTTGGACTAAACCCATCTGATGATGGTCGTGTCGTTCGCGTCCCAGTTCCACCGCTTACGGAGGAGCGCCGTAGAGAAATTGTTAAAACCGCTTCCGCTAAGGTCGAAGAGGCTAAGGTTGGCATTCGTAATGTCCGTGAAGATGCACGTAAAGAGCTTAAAGGCGCTGAACTCCCAGAAGACACAAAGAAACGTGGCGAAAAAGAAATTGATGATATGACCAAGGAATTTGGTGACAAAATTGAAGCCCTCTTTAAGGAAAAAGAGGCTGAGATTATGAAGATCTAGATAATCCCTCTGATTACTAGAATAATAAAGGCAATACTGTTTTGGAGTATATGTGTGATAATGCCGGCATGGATAGTGCCGGTAATTTCACGTTCAAGGCATAGAATTGTACTAAGTATTGCGATGTCGATTGAGACGTTAAGTGGACTATGAAGTGCGCCGAAGAGTACGGAAACAATGATAATTGACGGTATGATTGAGAGGTTTTTTCGGAGTGTACCGTAGAGATATCCGCGAAAAATAATCTCTTCAGCAAGTGGAGCAATAACTGCAATTAGAATGTAGGCTAATGCACGGCCAGTGCCATTAGAAATATTATTAAAGCCAATATCTTGCTGTGCAGCTGCGTCGACGAGATGTAGTTTTTCAAGAATGAGAATGACGGTTCCTGCGATGAGGATTGTTGAAATATATCCTAGGATTGATATTCCGATATCTGTAAAAGTTGGAAGGCCGGATAGGCCAATTTCTTCTCTTGTGGCCTTGAGTTTTTTGCTAATATGTTTCGGGATGAAAATAATGAGAAAGATAGCAAGTAAATAGGTCAAGATTCCAACAATTGTAAACCAGAATGGCTTATTATAATTTGCTCTACCGAGAATGAAGATTGCGAGGTATCCGATTGCATACTGAGAAATCTGCCATGCTAAGAAGACGTAGGCTGCGAGGCCGAGACCTTTTATGAAATTTTTTATACCCTCTTTTTTTGATTTCTTCATTTTCTACCTTAAGATTTTCATAACATCTAGAATTGTGATGAATCCAGCAAGAATTAGAAGTACCATAAATGCGCGACTGACAATTTTATTTTCAGTTTCAGGGGTCAATGGGCGTTTTAGTAATCTAAATAAAACGATTAAGAACCAACGTCCACCGTCCAGTGCTGGTATTGGCAAGACGTTCATGCAGGCGAGAGAGATTGAGATGATGGCTGTCAGGAATAATACATTTGTAACGCCGGTTTGAGCGATTGCTGGGAAGAGAACACCGATGATGCCAACTGGACCCGAGACTGAATCGCCGGCAGCTTCTATTTTTGCCTTTCCCTCTTCGCGGGTCGTTTCATCAGGGCTGAATTGGTTTGCGACGCCAGAGAAAATGTTACCAACGAGCTGGCCGAGGCCGCTGTAAGTTTCGCCAGTTAATTGAACAGTATTCACAATACCAACAATTGGTGCTGACCAGGTCGCGCGATATCTATTTAATCCAAACTGTGACATTGAAATGCCGAGGATGTATTTCTCGCTTTCCTCATTCAATTTGATGGCGATTTCTTTTTCGGTTATTTCACCACTTTCCTCTATATGTCTGATGTTGTAAATCACATCTTGGCCGGCGTGATTACGGTTGAAATCTTGTAGATCGGCTGAAGTATGGACTTCTACTGAATCTTTTTTATCGCTAGTCGAGATTTTTGTGATCTGATCTGAGACTTTTAGTTCGGATTTTTCTGCTGGCGTATCTTTGAAAATCTCTTCAATTACGACGGCACTTGTGTTCTCATAGGTTGTGTCGCTCTCTACGCGGTATTGGTTGTCGAGCATTTCTGGCATGCCAGTCCAAGCGAGAATTGTGAAAATAATAGCAGCGAGAAGCCAGTTCATTGCTACGCCAGCAAAGAGAATTTTGGTTTTTGCCCAGAGAGAAGCGGCGCCAAAGGTTCCCTTCCTTGTGTCGATATTGGTTTCGCCATCCATTTGGCAGAAGCCGCCAATTGGGAGCCAGTTTAGGCTGAAGATAAGATAATCTTGGGTTTTTGGAACGAGACCTTCGTCGGTTTCTTCATACCACTCGTCTTTCGGAAGTGGAATCCAAATCCAGCCCTTCTTTCCTCTCTTCTGAGCCTTCTTTAGGATTTTCTTAGTTTTTACGCTGTCGAGTTTGAATTTTTTGCAGTATTTTTCAGCTTCTTTTGTTGGGATATGGAGCCAAGTTTTAGCTTTTGGTGGGAAGCCAATGCCGAATTCTTTGACGTTTACTCCGTTTCTCTTTGCTGTAATGAAATGTCCAAATTCATGTGCGGTCACGACGGCAGTTAGGACAATGATACCGATCAACACTCCAAAAAATATATACATAAGTATATTATAGCATATTTATTCATCAAAAAACCTCCATCTTCCTCCCCGCTCCGGGCCGCTAGGCCTAACGGCCTTCCGCGTCCCAAGGGGCGCTAAGGCCAAGTCTTTAGGTCGGAAGATGAAGGTTTATTTGTCGAATAATTATTCTAATTATTCAGTTACACCTAATTCGATGCGTTTGAATTGCTTAACAGTGATGTTTTCACCAGTCTTTGCAATGTTGTCTTTGATGAAATCAGCGACAGTCTTTGTATCATCGAGGATGTATGGTTGGTTCATGAGGACCTTGTCAGCGAAAGCTTTCTTGATTTGGCCACCAAGGATTTGTTCCTTCATGTTTTCTGGGCCCTTGAAGTTCTCTTCAAGTTCTTTCATCTTAGCTGCTTTAGCTTCTTCAGGAATGTCTTCTTCAGAAACATAAAGTGGAGCCATTGATGCAACTTGCATAGCAAGTTTGTGTGCTAAGTCTTTAAATTCATCGGTTTTAGCGACGAATGAAGTCTCACAGTTAACTTCGATGATAGCACCGATACGACCATCGTGGACATATGAATCGATGAGACCTTCGCGAGTTTCGCGATCACCACGTTTCTCAGCTTTAGTAAGGCCTTTCTTTCTCATAGCTTCGAGAGCTTTGTCGAAATCGCCATTAGCTTCAACGAGAGCGTTTTTAGCGTCGGTAAGACCAACACCTGAGAGTTCTTTAAGTTTCTTGATAGTTTCGATATCAATATTTGCCATAATGCCTCCTAATTATTTACGTGCTTCTTTGATAGCTTCAGTGAAGTAATCAAGAACGAGCTTGGTTGCTTTGACTGAGTCATCGTTCATAGGAACGACGAAGTCGATTTCGCTTGGATCAACGTTAGTGTCGCAGAGAGCGATAACTGGAATGTTAAGAGCCTTAGCTTCTTTGACTGCGTTCTTATCTTCAGGAACGTCAACAACGATAACTGCTGCTGGTTGTTCGTTCATATCCTTGATACCGCCGTAGCGTTCATTAAGGGTGTCGATTTCTTCTTGGAAGCGTTGAACTTCGAGCTTTGAATAGCGAGCTTCGAGTTCACCATTCTTCATACGGCGTTCGAGATCTTTAACCTTCTTGATTTGACGGTTAACGGTTTCGACGTTAGTAAGAGTACCACCGACCCAGCGAACTGTGACGTATGGCATATCAACAGATTCAGCTGCAGTTTTGACTGCTTCTTTAACCTGTTTCTTGGTACCTACAAAGAGGACCTTTTTGCCGCTTTTAACGACTTTTTCGATCTCTGCGATTGCCTTATCGAGGCCTTCAACAGTAGCTTCGAGGTTGATAATGTGTGCATCCTGGCGTTTGCTGTGGATGTATGGCGCCATCTTTGGGTGCCAACGGCTGGTCTTATGACCAAAGTGTGCTCCCGCTTCAAGGAGAGCCTTCATGTCTGGCTTTACTGACATGTTTTCCTTTCCCTTCATCTCGCGAACCTCAAATCTGATAGATTCAGGAAAACAACGCGAGATTGTTTCATTAAATTAATAATAGAGATATTTTAGCATAGTTTTAGGGGAAATGCAAGAGGTTAAAAGTTTGTGAGATTAGGTATATAATAGTAGCTAGATGAAAAAGGAAGTCAAAAAAGAAAAAATTACTGCAACTTTTATTTTTGAGTGTTTAGGTATAATGGTAGCAGCTTTCATTCCTGTATCAATTTTACTGTTGGAAAATGGTGTGGAGATAAGGATTGATAGGCTGGTCATAATAAATGATTTATTAAGTTTTAAGTGGTTTTTCGGTCTTCTATTTGCGCTTATCTTTATTGCAATCATTAAAAAGCTTATTATAAATGGAGGTAAGTTAACCTCTATTATTAACATCATTTCGTTCTTATTGTTGATTGCATTGCTTGTATGTTCTTTTATGACTTGTAAAAATACGATTGCCTGGTTAAATGATGTGCCGGTATCTCTATCTACTGACATTTCTTATACAAGTAATCCAACATTAGATTCAATCCTACCTATGGATAGAACTGGTTTTTGGTCACTAGGGCTGAAAGATATAGCTGGCTATAAGAAAAAAGCAAGAATTGCGTATATTAATAGTGCTAGTTCTGCAAGAGAAAAAGAGTTGAGATGGGAGATCTTTTTTAACGATGCTGATTCTTATAAGTATGAGGGTGGTAATGATTTTTGGATATACGTTAAGGAATATTATACCTTTTTAGGTTCCTTATCTGATGGCAATATGGATGTTGCCTTGAGAGGATTTGAAAATATTAGTGCGCACATTAGTGATATTGGCGTCTCAGTTGATGATCATACCGATTGTGGATACGTCCCATCTACACTATTGCAGCTAAAATATGAGAAGGCGGGTTGGAGATCTGAGTTGTGGTCTGGATTAGTAAGCAGGTATATAGCAGTGGCATTAACGGACCCAAATGTAATTGATGACACTAGAACATGTTGGCTTGGATCTCTACCCGACTATTTGTCTGATGTGAATAATAGAATAACTGATAAAGAAAAAAATGCGTTGCTAGCAAAAAAACTTTATGATTCCTTTAACTCATTTGAAGTTCAGAATTCACAATATCGTGCGGCGTTTTATTCTGATGTTCCTCAATATATTGTAGATTTTTACTCGATGCTGTCTAATACTTCTAGTCCCGACGGATTATATGAATATATCAAGAACATGAAACGTTAACTTTCTGGTAGTTGCTATGAGATACTCTTTTTTAAAAGCATAGAAAGAGTTAACTTGAATATAAAAATATCCCCCTCTCGGGGGATATTTGTTATTTGATGTTCTTGATGATGTTTGCTACGTCATTCGGCAGAAGGATGACGGTCTTTTGGCTTGGGTCGGTTGAGATCTTCTCAAGCGTTTGAAGCGTACGGATTTGGATACCACCAGGAGTCTTTGCAAGTAAGCTTGCAGCTTGTGCGACTGCATCAGCAGCAGCTTTTTCGCCTTCTGCCGAAATGACTGCAGCACGGCGTTCACGCTCTGCTTCAGCTTGCTTTGCCATTGCGCGTTTCATGTCTGATGGAAGCTCAATGTTCTGAAGTTTAACATTCTCGATATCGATTCCCCATTTATCGGTCTGTTTGTCGACAATCTCTTTGATTTGGCTAGAGATTTCGTCGCGCTTTGAAAGAATCTCATCAAGTTCGAAGTTACCGGTGATATCACGAAGAGCGGTCTGAGCGAAGGTTGAAGTTGCATAAGAATAGTTAGTAGTTTCGAGAACTGCTTTTCTCGGATCGAGCACGCGATAATAAACAACTGCATCAACGTTTACGGTGACGTTATCTTTTGTAATGACTTCTTGTTTCGGGATATCCATAGGTGTGGTACGGACATCGACTTTAATCATGCGATCGAAATATGGGAAGATGAGGCGAAGGCCTGGGTCCATCGTGCGATGGAATTTACCAAGGCGAAGAACGATGCCGCGCTCGTATTGATTGACGACACGGATGCCAGGTATGATGATAAGAAATAAGATTAAAGATAATATTACTAATATTTCCATAAAACTCCTTTTTGTTAGTATAGCACGAAAATACTGTTAGGGCGGGTGAGTTTTTGTAGTATAATTAAGCTATCATGGAAAAGATTACAAAAGCAATTATTCCTGTAGCGGGGTGGGGTACAAGAAGGCTTCCAATCACAAAAATTATCGAAAAGTCTATGCTTCCTGTCGGAAACAGGCCTCTTGTCGATTACTCAGTACAAGAACTTATAGAAGCAGGTGTTAAAGACATCTACATGGTTATCTCAAACGTTGAGCCATGCCAGGTTCAGAAGTTTTATGAAGACAATGTAGCGCTTAATGACTATCTTATCGAGCGTGGAAAGCAAGATCGTCTCGCTCTTGCGAAGACTCTTCCTGACGACGTGAAAATCCACTACACCGTCCAGGATCCATCTGGCCGCTACGGCACAGCTGTTCCTGTTGCGATGGTTGTTGAAGAATATAATATTAACGAGCCAGTCTATTGTTTTATGGGCGATGACTTTATTTGGAATCCTAATGGCGAAAGTTCAGCAGTTTCTCTTCAAAAAGCTGTTCGAGGTGAAGATGAGTCAGTTATTCTCGGTATTGATCACCCATATGAAGCCCTTCTTAATGGTGGTGCGCTTACGATTGAGAATGAGAAGCTTGTAAAAATCACCGAAAAGCCAGCTCCAGAACAAGTTACTGGTCTTGCATCAGTCTCTAAATATATTCTTTCCCCATCACTTCTTAAAGAAATCGTTGAATATGTTAAGTCTCACGATTTTGGTCCAAACGATCAAGAATATATGATTACCGATCCATTCGCATCATTCATCGAAAAAGGTGGCACAATCCGCGTCGCAAGAACCGAAGGTGAATATCTCGACGGCGGAACTGTTGAAGGATGGCTCCACGCAAACAATGTCGTTCTTGGCGGCGAAAAATAATCATTTCAGAAAGATTTTGGCAATAAAAAATCCCTCGTAATATGCGAGGGATTTTAGATTATTTATCTTCCTTTTCAGCTTTGCGCTTTGCTTCTTTTTCAGCTTTGCGTGCCTTTGAACCGAGTTGGTCTTTAAGAGCGGCAGCTTTAGCAGCACGAGCTTTGAAGCGGTCGACACGACCTTCGGTATCGATGATCTTCTCTTCACCAGTGAAGAATGGGTGAGATGCAGATGAAATCTGGATCTTTACGAGAGGATATTCATTACCGTCAGTCCATTTGATTGTCTCTTCGCTTTTAGCTGTTGAGCGAGTAAGGAAAGAGAATTTTGCAGCTTCATCAGAGAAGACGACAAAACGATAATCTTTAGGATGTAATTCTTTTTTACTCATAGTTGCTCCCTATTATATCAGATATAAACTGAAAAGTAAAGACCGGAATCATTCTGTCCTGAATTTTAAATAATCATTATATAATATATATATGATTGAAGATAAAAAGACTGTGAGAGACTATTATAAAGAACATTTTTCTGAGCTGTCGTATAGCAAGAAGTTTCATTTTGCAACGCGTATGAAAAATTGGTTTAAAACTGATGAATATAATGAGTTTTTGGCAACAAACGAGCCGGATCATAATCTTCTCAGTATTCTTCAAAATAACAATTATTCAGGAGTGGTTTTTTACGAAGCAAGAAAGCCGTTCTTTGAAAAATATAACGGTCTTTATGGTCTAGAAGCGACGCTTTTTCGCGTCTTTCATCTTCTTCATGAATATAGCGTTGATTTGCGTGAGGACTTTTTGTCTCTTTATGGTGGCAAGGAAAAATTATATGCGCTTTGTGATGAACTTCGCGCCGATGATGATGCATTTTTCACGCTCACAACATTTCTAGTCAATGTTGTTGCTTTGACGGAGGAATTATTCCCAAGAAATATTGATATCTATGCTGAGATGCTAGAGAAGGCGCTTTCCTCAACTCAAGATGTCATGAAAGTATATTTATACACACATATTATGCTTTGTGAAAGCTGTTTCTATCATAAAAATATTGATAAACATTTAGATTTGTATCGTCAGGCACTAGAAAATTGTGATAAAATCATCAGTGATTTGTTCGACGAGATTAGTTTTGACATGAAGTTTGAATTTCTTGTTTGTGCAAGGATGATTAATTATAATCCGGCAGTGAAAGAGCAGATACGTGATGAAGCGGCAAAAAATAAAGATGGATATATTCGCGACCCACGAAAAATAGCGCGATTAAATAGTGTTGATGGTGCAGAACATCGTAATGTGCTTTATATTATGAGCGGATTAGATACTTTGTAAGAAATCGCGGAGAGCTTTGTATTTTTCGTCAATGAATGAACCGGACGCAAATTGTGGGGTGCGGTTCACTTCTAAGACATAGTTCTTGTCGGTTTCTTTGTCAGTGATAATATCGACACCGGCAAATTTAATATCCATTGCAGCTGAGGTGACCCTAGCGATTTCAGCTAACTTAGGTGTAATCTCTATGATATCGGCGTGCCCACCAAGCGAAGTGTTATTGCGGTGGTCTTTTCCGCTCGAGCTACGATAGATTCCAAATTTTGGTTCAAAATTCATTGTTATAATACGATAGTCTCCGTCGTTCGGGATGAAGTTCTGTAAAATATAATTGGATGTGTCTCTGTCTCTTAGAATTTCTTTGATTTCTTCGGCAGAACGAACTAAATAGTTGTCTTTTCCCTTTGCACTGTGAGTGCTTTTTAGAACGGCTGTTCCGCCAAATTCTTCAAGTTTTTTAATTAAGAAATCGATGCTACCGTATGCAGTTTTTGGAACTGGAATATCATTTTCCCAAAGACGCCACATTTCATATAGTTTTCCGGATGTATTAGTGAAAGTGTCATCTATCATTTTAATATTCTTCTTGCGCGCATAACAGCCGATTGAACTAAAAATGTCAATTAGTCGATGTTCTGGTGTCAGTAGACAGACGATTGCGCTGAAATTTGTGAGGTCTTCGCCAGTATTATGAATCTTAATGCTTGTATTTTCTCCGTCAACAAAAAGATCAATGTCTTTATGGCTCACGACGGTCGCCTCGATATTATCGCTAAGAAGACGGCCCTTAAAATCTTCAAGTAGATCTAGTTTTTCGGTAAAAAATAAAACTTTTTTCATATATTCTCCATGGTTATGTGCGTTGTTTGCTTATATAGAGAGAGTATTTCTTGCTTTCTTCATGATTTGTTTCCTGAGTAGAAACTTATCTAAAATTAACAGATTATCATTCTCACATTTTTTATTAAATAGTTGCTCTAGCCTTTGCTTAACGTCGTCGCCACCGCCGAAGTAGATATAGCTCTTGCCTTCTTCTAGTAATATGACATTCATCATCCATTCTGGATAATCGGCAAAAACTTCGTTCATTTTCTCGTGGTTAAATTTATCTAAGTTTAGTACTATCATCTGCCCGATGACTTCCGGTAGTATTCCTACTTTTTCTATTTTTAAATCATCTTTGATGGCTTTTTCAAAATCTTTCATAATTTCAGATTCGCACGCAGAAAAATATTCTTTATAGAAAATTTCGGAGACATTGCCTAGTTTTAATAGTTCACTATATGCCTTATGGTCACGGTCTGTAGTGATGCTAGCTTTGAGATTGAGCGTATTGTCTAGAATGGCTGCAATTAATAGTTTACACAAATCAGTATCAAGAATTTCGGTATGCCCAGACTGAATAATTTTCTCGTAAATAAGAGTACAAACCGAGCCAATAAACTCAATCTGAGTTTTAATGTTAGGATATGCATCCCAATACTGTTCAAAGCCAGTATGGTGGTCTATAATTTCAATTATCTTATTTGGTTTTATTTGCTCGTCAAAGAAACTAGGATTCGATACGTCTAGTAGGATATATTTATTATTCTCGTTATTGATTGGCCTATCTAGGTTATACTTTAAATTTAAAATTAATGGCGGAACACTTTGATTAAGTGTAGCCGTTGTGGAAGCTATAATATTATTGTCATTTGTGGCCCTTAGCAGTTCGCGATAAGCTATCATACTAGCATAAGCGTCAATATCAATATATCTACGCCCAGAAGTGATAATAATGTTTGACATATTAATTATTATACCATGTAACATAGATGATATTGTAGGAGATTAGTGTTAAAATGGTATAATTTAGTAAAGGAGTTGCGTTTTATGAAGATAGAAAATATTACACTTGAGGGGTACAAAACACGAGGGGGATATTCACCAGCTAAGAAGATAGACTTAGGAGATTCTTACCTTATTTTTGTTTCAGGCTTTCAAGCGCCAAAAAACGACAATAATGAAATCATCACAAACGATGTAGCGGAACAAACGAGACTCGTCTTTGAGGAAATTGAAAGAACACTAAATCAGGCAGGTGCAAGCCTAGATGATGTCGTAAAGGCTGTCATATATTTAACTGATATGAATGATTTTTCTGTAGTATCGCCAATCAGAGATGAATATTTTAAAAATTCAGTTCCTGTATCAACAATGATTGAAGTTAACGGGATGACTAGGAAAGGCGCTAAAATTGAAATTGAAGTTACTGCTATAAAAGAAAAATAGTTAGCTTTTGTCGTGAAATATTAAAACGTAAACTGAATGGTGGGGGTTAATTCGCCAGGTTTTAACAGATTATAGGGAGAATATTTGATTATTTGGCAGAATAAGCATAAAAGGTATTGACTTTTTCGCTAATATGTGCTATAATTAATACATACTCCGAGTTATGGGAGACGAAGAGTCGCGTAACTTAAAAGAATGATTCTGATACGTTTGTTTATAAGAGGCGTTTTCTGACAATCATGCACAGATTGTTAAAACTCGATGCGATAACCTCAGTTGATCTTACAGCTTAGCTGAATGGAATCCTGAAATCTATGCGTAGTCGAAAAGAAAACAAATCTTAAGGCTGAACCGTAGCTCGTTAGACGAGTGCAACTTCTTATTGCTCCCGTCATAGCGGGAAATATTAGAAGTCGTCTAAGCGGGAATGCTTGGCAAAACGAGAGGAATCTTTAGTGGCTTTAGCCATATTCTTTGTCGGTAGTAAGTACTTTAAGTGAAAAAACATTTTTGGATGAACGTATGACTATGATCATATCATCGGAAGAAAATGTGAAGTCGTTTTGTACTTATCTATACAATCATTCAGGTTGCAAAAGAGCTTTGCAGAGTAGTACTGCTCAATCTGGAAAAAAATAGAAAAAAGACGCAATGACGTTTTCACTGCCCGAAAGGGTCTCAAGCCGCCAGTATATCTGGCGGCATTTTCTATGTGCAATATTTCGCTCAATTGTTGGGGATTTAACCGTTGAAATTACAGAGGCAAATCGTAGTTTTTGGCGTGTTTTTTGTTGCAAAAATGGAATAAAATAGCCCTCTATTTTTGCGAGGGATTTAACAGACATTTACAGATTACGGAATAGTTGAAAACTATTTTATAAACCGTTTGGTGGGGATTACAGGGCTTGAACCTGTGACCTTACGAATGTGAATCGTACGCTC
>CAMZGF010000010.1 GCA_947306315.1 uncultured Candidatus Saccharibacteria bacterium | reverse complement strand
TTGTTTTAGTGGTTTTCATATCTATATATTATATACTTAACCAATATTTTTGTCGAGGTATCTAGTTGAGCCGAAAGGTATTTTTGTGCGGACTTCGTTAGTTTTTAATGTATATGCAGAATGGACTGTTCTCTGTCCGAAACGTTTGTTTATCTCATCGATTGTTTTGCTAACTTTTTCAAACTTTTCGGATTTCTCATGCTCAAAATCAAGCTGTTTGGTTGGCTCGGTGGAGAGTTTATAGAGAGAAATACCAATGATGCGTGGGTTTTTTGAGCGACTTTTTGTCTCTTCTATGATTTTATCAAACAGTTGTTTTGATAGCTCTATAATGTCTTTATCTGAGCTAAAGGTATCCTTTTTCAATATGTTTTTATGAACCGTGAAATGATCCTCAGATAAATTAAATGTCGTCCAAACGTAGATTCCGCGTGCGTATAGATCTTGAGTGCGAAGACGGAAGCCAACATCTTCTGCGAGATGTACTAAGTTGGATTTTATTTCTTCAAGAGTTGAACCAGGTGGCAATACGAATTGGCGCCCAATTGATTTTGTAATATCATTTTGATCGTCAACTTCTTCGCCGCGTAGTCTTTTAAACCATTTTGTTCCTTCGATGCTTTTCATGACTTGAACACGCAGAGTCTCTTCTTTTGCATCAAGCAATTCAATCGGAGTATTTATATTATAGGTTTTTAGCCGTTTTTCTGTTCTTTTGTTAATGCCCGGAAGGTCTGTGAGCTTTAGGTATGAGAAAACTTTTCTTATATTTTCGTAGGTTATATAATCAAGCCCATCTGGTTTATGTAACTCGCCTGCGAGTTTCGCAAGAAAACGGTTGTATGAAAAACCGATATTGCATTTCATATATGAACCGACGTCATGTCTTAGACGAGCTTTGATTTCTGATGCAATATCTTCGGGGGTTCTATTTCGAATTTCTAGACTTGCTTCTCTTAGATCAATTAATCCTTCGTCAATTGATTTCATGACGACTTTTGGTGAATAGTCCGATAGAATTGATTTGAGCTTTTTATGGACGTAGATATATTTACTTGGTTCAGTTTCGGTTAAGACGATGTTTTTATAAATGGCTTTTGCCTCATCAATTCTCATCCCGACTTTAATGCCGAGAGCCTTTGCTTCTATGCTTGCAGCAATGATGGTCGATTTCTCTACAAGGCGGTTCACAACTACTACGGGCTTATTTCGTAACTTTGGCCGTGCCTGTTGTTCAGTGGTTGCAAAACAGGAATTTAAATCTATATATAGAACATTAAACCCGAGCTCGTCGATGGTTTTTTCTTTGATGTCGCGGGATGTATCTCCGAGTCCTTCGACTTTTACTTTAGACATTTTCGTCGCCTTCCCATTCGAGGAACCATTCAAGTCTTTCAGTATCAAAACTAAGGCGAAAATCTGATGCTCCGTCTGTTACGTCAAAAAGAAAGAGAGTTTTTAGTCCGTTGTATTTTGGATGAATAAGTCCTATTTCGGTAATTATCACCTCCCTGCCTGTTGAGGTGCGGAAACGATTTGGTATGCAGCGGTGTGGCAATGAAACATCGAAAGTAGCATCGACTGAAATTGGTTCGTGTAATGTATTCTCCATTAATACTATTTTAACAGAGATTTTGCTTTATCGAGTTGAGTATCGATGTTTTTATTGATTTGCTCGTATGTGAGCTCGACTTTTTCGTCTGGCTCAATACCTTTTTCGTTGATGCCGTTACCGTTTGGAGTATACCAGTGTGCAGTTGTAACTTTTAACATTCCACCGCCTGAGACATCGAGCATGGTTTGCATGACGCCTTTACCGTATGATGTTTCACCAACGATTGTTGCTTTTTTGTAGTCTTTTAGTGCGCCAACTACAATTTCCGAAGCTGATGCTGTACCGGAATTAATTAATACGACAGTCTTGGTGTTCTTTAGAATTGCATTTCCACGTGGAGCGAGAGTTGTGGATGTGCCGATAACGCGAGAATTTTGAGTGAGAACGGTTTCACCATCAATCCAAAGCCCAGCCATTTCTTTAGCTGCTGATACATAGCCGCCGCCATTGTTTCTTAGATCAACAATGATGCCTTTGACATTTTTCTCAACTGCTTGCTTTGCAAGTTTCTTCACGAGAGTACCAGTGTCACTTGAAAAACGATAAACACTTAGGATTGCTATGTTGTTTATGTAATTAATATCTGCTGAAACGTTGTTGATTTTTTCGCGGGTAAGATTAAAGTCTTTCTTCTTATTGTCGCGAACAATTGTGAGTTTCATTTTTGAACCCGCCTTACCACGGAGTTTTTGAGCGATAGTTTCAACTGATTCATTCCAAACTTCTTTACCGTCAATCGCATAGATGATATCTCCGGCAAGAATGCCCGCTTTTCTTGCAGGATTATCTGGAAGAGTGCGAAGTACGCGGACATAATCTTCGCGTTTTGCGATACTTACGCCTATTCCAGCTTCGTCGATTTGCCCCTCGAGAGATGAGCGATAGTCAGTCGCTTCATCTGCGGTCATGTACTCTGTATATTTATCGCCGACCGCTGCAACCATCCCCTTTTTTGCACCTTCAATAAGAAGGTTTTTGTCAACTTCGCCGTCATAATTGTCTATAAGAGTTGTATAAAGATTCTGTACTGGTTTCAGGTCGATTGTATCGGTTGTAGTTTTCTTAAAACCGAGATATGGCTTGAAATTCTCAAAAACATCATTCCAATTTAAACCAACAGTGAAACCAACAATAAGAGCAACAATGCAACTAAAAACCGCCGTTCCAAGCGTAATCTTAGAAATACTCTTCTTAGTATTATTCATTACTATATTGTACCACTTTTTATGTGTTTATGGGTCATCTGCCGTAGCTAAAATGGATAAACCACATATCGCTTGTTGGTACATTGGTTCTGTAGCCGAAATCGCCAGGTTTTCCGGATCTTGATGAATATGAGTTGTTGTATTCTGAGAGGTTAATTGTGCCGTTATTGTTGACTTTTTCGACCCACATAGCGTGTCCGTAGGGGCCACTAGTAGTAATTGCGACTGAACCAGCTTCTGGAATATGGTCTACGGTGTAGCCGAGGCGCTGAGCGGTTTTATGCCAGACATTAGCATTGCCCCATGCTGAAATACGGATATTATAGCGTTCGTAAACTTTCCAACCGGTATATGAGACACATTGGCAGACATAGCCGCCATAGAAGCTATAGCTTAGATTATCGCGTGGGCAGACATCTTTCTTTGGATAAGTATTAGTGCCGCTACCGATAAGACCTGTAGAGTTGTTTTTGCGAATTGCTTCAGCAATTTCAGCTTCCTTGATTTTTCTTGCAGCGGCAGATTCTGCGGCGTAGGCCGCTTGGTTTGCGCGATATTCAGCGACGAGTGCTTCTTCGCGTCGTTTTGTTTCTTCAATTGCTTTTTGTTGGATTTCTTGGTCTGCGATTACGCGTTCGACTTCCTTTTTCTGATTTTCGAGATCCTCTTTTAAGGACTCAACCATCTGAGTTGATAAACTGATTTGATCGCGTGCAGCATCGCGGCGAGTTTGTTTCTCAGCATAGTCAGAAAGTGAATTTGAACT
This sequence comes from uncultured Candidatus Saccharibacteria bacterium, assembly GCA_947306315.1. GTDB lineage: Bacteria > Patescibacteriota > Saccharimonadia > Saccharimonadales > Saccharimonadaceae > Nanosyncoccus. The sequence continues at coordinate 13,339 of CAMZGF010000010.1, read as the reverse complement.
TGCTAAGATTAGAAGTTCGTCAGTATCGCCGTTTAAATACATGTCGATAATCATATCAGCGAGTGCATCTTTTTGAATTTCAAGTTTTCTGGTATTTTCTTCAATTTGTACAGAGAGATCTTCGGCTTTTGCGCGGTTAGCAATAATGCGCGCTTCGTACATTCTAATTTCTTGGTTTAGACGTTCGATTTCGCCATCAAGCGTATCAGCTGCTCTTGATGCATTGTTAGCTTTTTCGCTCGCTTCACGTTCAGCAGCAAGTGCATCACGACATTTTTGAGTTGTACAGAAGTTGTCTTCGCGAGTTGTTGCTGAGATGTCTTTTGAATTTAGGATTCCAGAAAGGCCACCAAAAACAATACCAAATGCTACTACTAGGGTTAGGGCTTTTTGAGAAGTTTTTGATTGTCTATTTTTCATTCAGGCTCCTTCGGGAAATACTCCTACTTACAGATTACCATAAGCGTATTTCTTTGTCAAACGAAGAGACTTAGAATTTTTTGAGATATTTGTGGATTGCGAGACGTGCTGAGATGAATGTGATAATGATGCCGGTACCGACGAGAAGGACGAATACAAGGAAGATATTCTGAGGATATGAGAGGAAGTCGTTCACGGATGTAACATTAATGTCGAAACTATCAAGTCTTGGTGAGAGGATATTGTATCCAATAAGGCTTATTATGCCGGAGATGATGCCAGCAAAGACGCCTGACGCCATAGCTTCAATGAGGAATGGCCCGCGGATGAAACTATTGTCTGCGCCAACAAGTTTCTCCATGTAGATTTCTTCAGCGCGGCTGTAGATTGCCATGCGAATTGTATTAAAGATGACGAGTGTTGAGATAATGAGGAAGAGAATACAAAGTGCAGTACCGCCTTTTGTAGCAATGTTTGCCCAGCTTGAAATGGTTGAGATTACTGAGCTGTTTGCATCGTAAGTTGGATCATTTTTTTTGCTGAGGTTTTCTTGAAATTCGTCGTTAGTGTTTACGATGTTTTTGATACTACTAAGATCGTCAGTGTTATAGACTTTGATGCGCATTGCTGCGGGAGTCTTTTTAATAAAGGTATCTTCACCCACGAGATCAATAGTTGTGAGAAGCTGTTGATTGTCTGAGTCGACGTATTCTTTATAGAGTTTTGCGAATTCCTCTTCGGATGTTGTGACGTCGACGGATTTAACATTGTCATCTTGTTTCATAGTATTTGCCATACTAACAAGGTCGCGTTTTTCCGTTCCTGGTTCAAAGAAAATTGAGATATCGATTTTTCCACGCATCGAATCTGCAGTTGAAGAAAGGACTGAACCGGCGATAATAGTTGCAAAAAGTAGAACGAGAGTTAAAGTTGTTACAACAGTAGCGGTAATTGAAAGCCAAAAATTGCGCATGAAGCCAATTCCGCCATACTTGAAAATACGACCGAGATTTCGGAAGAAGTGGTGGTTAGTGGTTTTTAACATCGTTTTTAGACGATTTATGGTTTTTTCTCTGCTCATTGAATCAATTTCCTTTTTGGTTTTTGACCATCTTTACGAGCTTCGTGCTTCATGTAAGTTTCTGGGTGGAGATGCCCTGGTTGTGGTAATGAAATACCGTCATTATCACCGTCAAGACGATAAATACCGTGGTTTTTCTGGTCTGAAACGATTTTGCCATCACGGAGAGTAATGACGCGCTTTTTGAGGTGATTTACTGCGCTTGCGTCATGTGTTGTGACGAGAACGGTTGTGCCATAGTCGTTAATTTTTTGGAGAAGATCAAGAATTCCTTCACCGGTTTCGACGTCGAGGTTTCCAGTAGGCTCATCTGCGATGAGAATTTTTGGTTGGCGTGCAACTGCACGTGCGATTGAGACACGTTGACGTTCGCCACCAGAAATATTGTCTGGGAATTTGTATGCTTTATCAGATAATTCAACAAGGTCGAGGACTTTTGGAACTGTGCGTTCGATTTCGCGGTTGCTCATGCCGGCAATTTCGAGGGCAAAAGCAACGTTTTCATAAACCGTACGCGTCGGGAGAAGTTTATAATCCTGGAAAACTACGCCGATGCGACGACGATAATGCGGGATATGACGCTTTTTAACGTAATCGAGATCAATTCCGCCGATGATGATTTTGCCATCGTCTGGAGTTTCCTCTTTCGTGATCATTTTAATAAGTGTTGATTTACCAGCACCAGATTTTCCAACCAGAAAAACAAACTCGTTTGCTTCAATATGAAAAGAAACGTTGTCGAGAGCTGGATGTTTGTCACGAGGATAAGCCATTGTGACATGATAGAACAATATCATAAATATATAATAATATAAAAAAAATAAAAAAGCAAAATTACTTGCCGATTATATCTTCAAGAAACGCGTCAATGAAACCTTGAATCTTGCCGTCAAGAACAGCGTCAGCATCGGTTTCTTCGTATTTTGTACGAGTATCTTTTACAAGTTTGTATGGTTGGAGGACGTAGTTTCTAATTTGTTGTCCCCACTTTGCAGATTCGCCGGCACGAAGTTCGCCAAGGGATTCGGCTTGTTGTTCAAGTTTCATTTGGACGAGCTTAGCTTTCAGGATTTCCATTGCCGTATCTTTGTTTGCGTGTTGACTACGTTCGTTTTGGATTGCAACAACGATGCCGGTTGGAAGGTGGGTAATACGAACTGCAGAGTCGGTTGTATTGACACCTTGACCACCGTGGCCCGATGCGTGATAGACATCGATACGTAAATCTTTCTCGTCAATTTCAATATCATTATCCGCATTCATGACTGGAAGAATTTCAACGAGCGAGAATGAGGTTTGGCGAAGATTGTCTGCATTAAATGGGCTGAGGCGAACGAGGCGATGTACGCCATGCTCAGACTTTAGATTTCCGTAAGTATTTGTGCCAGCAACTTCATATACAGCAGTTTTAATTCCGGCTTCTTCCCCTTCTTGACGTTCGATGAGTTTTGCTGAAAAACTGTTCTTTTCAAAATATCTTAAATACATGCGCTCGAGCATGCCAGCCCAGTCCATAGCTTCAGTGCCACCAACGCCAGCGGTTATGCGAAGGATTGCGTCATTGCTGTCAAATTCGCCAGTAAAACGAAGAGCTTTTTTGAGTTCTTCAAGAGTGCTCTCCATCGCAGAAAGTTGATCTTTGATTTCTTCTTCGAGATCTTTTTCATTGAGTGAAATAATATCTTTTAGATCCTTAGACTGAGCTTTTAATATCTGCCAAGGGTGGACTTCAGTGTCTAGACGAGAAAGTTCCATATTTTTATTTTTCGCAACTTCAGGGTCTTTCCATATATCAGGATTTGCTACTTCATTTTCGAGACGAGAAAGATGCTCGATTTTTTCATCGAGTTTAAGTTTCTGCCAAGCATCAGTTAAACTATTCGCTAAATTTTCGAGGCGTTTCTCGTTTTCATTCATAACCTATTTATTATATCATATCTTAGGTGATTGGGATGCCGAGTGCGGCGACAAATGCTAAAATAATGTAAATCATAATTGATGTTGGCTTAAAACGGTTCTTTCCGGTTAATAAAACATAGAAAATAAAACCGCCGAAAAGTTTTGTTGCGATTTCTGGCGTCCACTGAAAATTATTAATTGTGTCTAAAATCCCGTCGATACCGCCGCCGGTGTAAATAGCTGGAAGAATTGCGACGCTTGCATAGCGGATGAATTTATTGGTTGCGGAACGGCCAAGGTATGCGACGTATCCAGTGATAACGCCGGCGATGATTGCTGGAATAATGAAGTAGCCGAAGTCTCCATAAAAATACCATGCACCATGGTTCATTACCACTTCACTTGTGTAGTAAACAACTCCTGTCGTAACGAGCATGATGGTTGAGATGATGACCGCGTCAGTGCATTTTCTGCGGAGTGGAAGATTAAATGAAATGAGAAATGCTGGAATAAGCCAAATCGCTTTGGTTTCGATCAAGAACTGCCAATCTTGCGGAAGAAATCTGCCGACGATGTGGGTTAGAAGGCCACAAAGAATACCGACGAGAATTGCTTCGAGTATTTTTCTCATGGCTATATTATAGCATGAAAAAGGTGCACCAGTTTTGGTGCGCCTCTAATTATTAAGCGAATATATTTTTTAAAATTTTACTGGTTAATATGAGGAATCCGCAATATAACTCCTTATTTTTATATTATAGCACAAAATAACGCTTGTGTCAATACATACCCCAGGAAAAACAAAAAATCTCCCTTCGGGAGTTTTCCGTTTTGTAATGGCTGGGCCTGCAGGATTCGAACCTGCGAATGACGGGACCAAAACCCGTTGCCTTACCACTTGGCGAAGGCCCAACGCTTTATTAATCATATCACTTTTAACTGGATTTTTCAAGGTTGTTTGCGTTTTTATAATTCTTATGGTAAAATAAAGAAAAGTTTTAAAAATCAAAATAAGGAAACAAATGGCAACTAAGAAAGTAACAATAAAGAAGACTACAAAGAAGGCTGTAAAGAAACCTGCAAAGAAGGCGGTTTCAAAGAGGTGCCAGAATATTTATTTCTGGGGTGGAATTGCAATTGCGCTTTGTGCAGCGGGCGCTTTTATGATTTTTGCTTACGGCCTCGGTGAAGTTATTAAGCACTAATTATTTTCTATTTTCTTCGAAGAAATTTTTAAAGAATTCTTGTGATTCGTGCTCTGCAGCGTAGTTATATCTACTTTCTGGTACCATGAATGGGAGATCGGAATAAATCGGCTGGACTAGAACGGTTTCAGTCGGTTTTTGACTTGCATATGCGTCGCCATATTGCCCGTTATTTCCATTTGGGTTATAAGTTGGAACCGCTGGCTGTGGGTTTTGTTTGAATAATTTCCTAATGCCAAGACGTTCAGAGGCTTGGACTAAGTTTGCATTGATTGTTTCAGTCTGATAGTTGCGAATCGTGTTAGTGTTTTGTGGAACTTCGATTGGTGGAACTTTCATACGGTGGTGATATGCAAAACGGAGCTCATCGACGGAACCGATACATTCGAACGGCTTCATGACATTGTCGATTCCAAGAAGACCTTTAAATATGTTGATGAGAGTTGGTTTTTGGAAGAGATCGATGTCGTGGAATAGGGTTTGTAGGGACTGTGGCGCGAGGAATGGGCTGAATAAAATGTATGTGTTTGCGCATTTTGCGCATTCGCCACACCATGAAAGCTGGCTATTGTTCGTACCCTGTTTGTAGTTAGCTTGGTTACATGAGCTAAATTTATAACCATATCTTTGCCAACATTTATTGACGAAGAGCTCTGCGATTCTAAGTTCAGAGTATTTGCGGATTGGCGAACCAACTTTGATGTCTTCCGAGATATATCTTTTTACGTATTCAGCGAGTAATTGTTCTGCTTCCCAAGTCTTTGACCATTGGTGATTTACTGGGAGGTCGTTGATGTAAGCATGGGCCTCTGCACCTTCGTTGCCGATGCTGGTCATGACGATGTTTTGATTATTTAGGATTGCTTGAATGATGCCAAGCGCAGTGTTGATAAATGTTACTGGGACATGACCATTAAGACCGCCAGATTGTTGAAGATGAAGTTTATCGATTTGGCGGATTGCGATGCTGGCTTTTTTATCGAGTAGTTGCGGAAATAACTCATCGATTACTGCTGGATGTGAGCCATCTGGATCGGATGAAACATACCATGGTGTGAAATCGATACGTGATTCGAGCAGAAGTGTTGCAACGAGTAAACTATCTTTTCCTCCAGATTGGAGACTTAGGAGACCTTTGCCATTATATTTTATTGGCGCTTCAAGTTGGGTTGTTGAGGGGGTGAAATGGGCAAGGTTTTCTCTTGTTAGTCCATTCTCAAATGCATACTGCGAAAGTCCTTCTTGATAAACTTTGTTGAAGAATTTTGCTTGGAAATCGTCGATTGGTTTTGGAACTTCAATATATGGGGTTGGATGAGCTTTGTAATAACTTGAACCAAGTAGCATGAAAGCAAGGAACATTGCTCTATCGAGAAGATTATTGAGACTTGGATCGTCTGTGGCGTTGAAGAACTTCCCGGCTTGGGCTTCAGGGTGTTTTGCGAAAGTGATTTTTTCGGTAAAAATTGTATTATCGATTCCCTGGTAGACGAAAGTGCCGGTCAAACTTTTCTTATCAAAATAGTAGCTCAAGAATTTGAAGACATAGTTAGACTGTTGCATTGGGTCAACAATTGCAGCTGGTTTTTGATTTACTGGCTGTGTTTGATCTTGCATATTTTCTCCTACTCTAAATTTTTTACTAGATTTTGATATTGTTCTCCGCGGTCTTTGAAGTCTCTAAACATGTCGAAACTTGCGGCGCCAGGTGACATGAGCACCACTGGATGAAGTGGGTTTGTAACTGGAAGACATAGATCGTAGTTTGAATTTGTGTCTTCGGCAATTTTCTCAGCCACTTCTTTAGCGCGAACAACTGCATCTTCAAGTGTTTCAAATAGTTCAAATTTTTCAGGATCTTCGTTTGAAGATAGCTGTTCTTTAATTTCACCAATTAGAAGAACTTTTTTGAGATTCTTTGCTGTCTCAAGACGATTCTTATATTCTGATAAGTCGAGGTGACGATCTTTTCCGCCAGCGATAAGAATAGTTGGGTCATTTTCGAAAGCTTTAATTGCAACATCGGTTGCAGGATAAGCGGATGAAAAGTTGTCATCATAATATCTTACGCCGTTTAACTCACGGACAAATTCGAGACGATGTGGAAGACCTTTGAAATTTTGGATTCCGGTTTTTATGCAATTAAATGTTATTTCGTCGTCGAGTAATTCGTTAAGTGTTTTATTAATAAAACAAGCAACTGCAAGTAATGCAGCTTCGGTGTTCTCGACATTGTGTTCGCCAGGAACTTGTAGTCCATTAAGAATCTCTTGAACTTTTTTGGTACGTTCAATTGGGTATGAAACTTTTTTGCCTTTGCTGAGATTTGCGATGCGAACACTATTCTCGTTGTTGCTATAGTAGACACAAAAATCATCTTCGTTTTGATATCTGACGATGTTTGCTTTTGCTTGGTGATAATCTTCAAGGTTGTAATGGCGATCGAGATGGTCTTGTTCAATACGAAGTACAACCGCAACTTTTGGTGATTGTTCCATATCCCAGAGCTGGAAGCTGCTCATCTCATAGACAACAATGTCGTCTTCGGTGATTTCGTCGAGCACATTTATGCTTGGATTTCCAATATTACCAACAAGGTGGACTTTGCGTGATGGCCATTCAGAATTTTTAATAATTTCATTCAGAATACTGGTAATAATTGAGCATGTGGTGCCTTTGCCTTTTGTACCGGTTACGCCAATAATTTTTGCTTTACAATTATCGAAGAAGTACTTTGTCATCGAGGTCCATGAAGTATCGAGTGGATGGACTGATGGGCTACGAAAAACTTTATCGTAGTCGCTAAGGTTAAAAGTTTTAACATCATTATCTGTAAAGCCGTCAAAAATTTGGACATAATCGCCGTGTTTTTCGAAATAATCTTTTACGGCATTTCCTTCAACGCCACCGCCAAGAACTGCAATATTCATATTATTCTCCTAGGTATATTATACCACTTATGTTAGAATTTTAGTCTATCTTCAAGGGAGTTGATAAGTGTTTTCTCGCATGAGCCGACAGTGACAAAGGCACTGATTCCAGAAGCCGCAAATTCGCGTGCGAGTTCGACGATTATTGCCTTGTCGATTTTGTTGATAATATTTGGAATGTCATCGTAATGGTTGATTTCTCCGATTGAGAAATAATCACCAGCGTAAAAATCTGAAATCTGATTTACGGTTTGTGCACCCATTTGATAACGGCCAAGCGCGTATGATTTTGCTGCGTTAATATCCTCTTCGTCAATTTCGCCGTTTAGAGTTCGGACCATTTCGCGTTGGATTAATTCAAAAAGTGCTTCTGCGGAGTCTTCATTTACTTCACCGTCAAAGTCCCAACTAGAATAGTTAATGCTGTGACTAAGTCCAGAACCCATTCCATAAACAAGTCCGCGACGGCGAGCTTCGCCAAAAATACGCGAACTCATTGTACCGTTTAGAATATGGTTTAGGACATTCATGGCTTCAGTTTCGGAAACATTTAAACGACGTGGAGTAACAAGTGAAAAGCCGAAAGTGAGATTGTTTGCATCTTTTCTACGGATAAGAATTGATGGCGATGAATGGAGTTCATCAACTGGCGCATTGAATCTCTCACCCTCTCTGAGTTCCCAAGATTCAAGCATCTTAACAAGTTCTTTTTTATGCTTCTTGACTTGTCCAGCAATAATAAAGCGCATGTTTTTTGCGGTATGTGTACGACGATAATGTTCGCGAATATCTTTTAGTTCAATATTTTGGAGTGTATTCAATCTTTCGCGAAGATCCGGAACGTTTTCACCGATTGCTCTTTGTAATCTTGGCCAAAGTAAGCGTGAATAGTCATTCATATAGCCAGTTAATTCCGCACGAACATTCCCCTTTTCGCTCTTTAATTCTTCCTCATTGAACTTTGGAGATGTGATTGCGATGCGTTTTAGATCGAGGATTCTGTCCCATTCAAAGTCAGCGCATTCAGTTTCATAGCATACTGAAAAATCAGATGTCCATGCATTGTGATAGGCGCCATTTTTTGTAAAGTCAGCTTCATATTCTTTTTCGCTTTTATATTTTGCGTTTGCTCCGAAGCTGAGGTGTTCTACGACGTGTGCAATTTCGTAATAGTCTGGACTTTTTGCGTAGCGCATACCGCCACGGAAGTGAACTTTCGTGTTCATAACAGAGGCGTTTGGCACATCAATAAGAAGACCTTTTGCGCCGTTTTTTAATTCGACTTCCTCAACAGTATGTTTCATAGAAAACGATAATTAGCGACGACTGCCTTTTTTCTTGTTCTGGCGTTGTTTTTTCTTTGATTTTCTTGCAGCGTTGCGTTTTGCGTTCTTTTCTTTATTCTTGCCGCCAGTTTTATCAGATTTAAATTCATCATCCATGTTCTTGACGCCCTTTGAAATCTCGTTGACGCCTTTTTCGGTTGAAGATTCTGCCATCTTTGTGAGTTCAGATTCGTATTCCTGACCGTCAGTGAGGCCAGCTTCAGCGGCGTCATGTTCGGTAATCTTTAAAAGTTCACGAAGAACAATTTCGCGGAGATTCTTTTGTAGGCCATCGAAGAGTTTTTGTGACTCTGAGCGGTATTCTACGAGTGGGTCACGTTGGCCGACTGAACGCCAATGGATACCTTCGCGGAGATGTTGCATATTTTCGAGGTGTTGCATCCAGAGTCCATCGAGTACTTGGAGATAAACTTCGCGTTCGATTTTACGCATGACATCTTCACCAATCTCAGAATCTTTCATTGCGTAAGCTTCTTTGATTGCGGTGAGTGCGAGTTTAGAACGATCGGTTTCTTTTCTGATTTTGCCGATTTCATTAATTAGGTCGTCGTCAAAGTCAAAGACTGCTTTGAAATTCTCGGCAAATTTAGGGTTTGCACGCGAACTAAGCATAGTAAGGTCTTCAGCTGCATCTTTCATGAGGCGTTCAATCTCGGTATGAATATTTTCGCCTTCAAGAATCTTACGGCGCATCATGTAGACGACTTTACGATGACGGTTAATGACGTTATCATATTGGACAACGTTTTTACGTGAATCGAAGTTAAAGCCTTCAATACGTTTTTGTGCAGCTTCAAGAGTCTTTGTGACTGAGCGATTTTGGATTGGCATGTCTTCGCTAACACCGAGACGTTGCATTAGGATAGCAATACGATCGCCTTGGAAGATACGCATAAGATCATCTTCGCATGAGACGAAGAATTGAGTTGTGCCAGGATCACCTTGACGACCACCGCGACCACGGAGCTGGTTATCAACGCGGCGTGAATCATGACGCTCAGAACCGATAACAACGAGACCACCGAGTTCTTTGACGCCTTTGCCGAGCTTGATATCGGTACCACGACCTGCCATGTTGGTTGCGAGAGTGATTGCACCTTTTTCGCCAGCTTTAGCTACGATTGCAGCTTCACGCTCGTTGTTTTTAGCGTTCAAAATTTCGTATGGGAGGCCAGCTTTATCAAGATATTCGGCAATCTTTTCGTTTTTGACGATTGATGCGGAGCCAATAAGAACTGGTTGACCTTTTTCGTGATATTTTTTAACTTCTTCGACAATAGCGCGAAGTTTTCCATCTTCAGTGCGATAGATGAGATCATCTTTATCGATACGTGCAATTGGGCGGTTAGGTGGAATTTGAATGACGTCGAGCGAATAAATCTGTTGGAATTCTTCTGCTTCAGTAAATGCAGTACCGGTCATACCAGAGAGCTTGTTGTAAAGGCGGAAGAAGTTCTGGAATGAAATAGTTGCGAGAGTTTGTGACTCTTCCTTAACAGTAACACCTTCTTTTGCCTCGATTGCTTGATGGAGACCCTCGTTGTAGCGGCGGCCGTGCATGAGACGACCAGTGTGTTCGTCAACAATAATTACTTCACCAGAGTTTGTAACAACATAGTCCTTGTCGCGATTAAAGACGACTTCTGCACGAAGAGCTTGGTCCATATGATAGACGAGACGAGTGTTTTCGCTTGAGTAAAGGTTATCAATACCAAGGATATTCTGAACTTTATCAATACCAGAGTCAGTAAGAGTTACTGAACGACGTTTTTCGTCATGTACATAGTCTTCTGGGCCGAGTTTTGCGGCGATTTTTGCAAATTGATAATATGAATCAGGATTATCACCAGCTGGAGCTGAAATGATGAGCGGAGTACGGGCTTCATCGATAAGAATTGAGTCGACCTCATCTACGATTGCATAATTTAGTTCGCGTTGGCGGAGATATTGAACTTCGTTAACCATATTGTCACGAAGGTAGTCGAAACCAAATTCGTTGTTTGTACCATAGGTAACATCGGCTGCGTATGCTTCTTTGCGTGAGCATGGTTTAAGATGGCGGAAGCGCTCGTCTTCGTGTTCTTCATTAATGTAGCTTTTATCGTAGATAAAGCTTGCTTCTGCAATAATAACACCGACTTTCATGCCGAGGAAGTCAAATACTGGGCCGTTCCAACCGGCATCACGTTGTGCGAGATAGTCGTTAACTGTGACAACGTGTACACCTTTACCGGTGAGAGCGTTAAGATAGCTTGGGAGAAGAGCGACGAGAGTTTTACCTTCACCGGTCTTCATTTCTGCGACGTTTCCTTCGTGGAGGGCGATACCACCGATGAGCTGGACATCGAAGTGGCGCATCTTTAACTTGCGGTTTGTTGCCTCACGGACAACTGCGAATGCGTCAGCAAGAATTTCATCGAGAGCCTTGCTCTCAGGTTTCTTTAGAAGAGTTTTAGGAGATTTTTTGGTCTTTTTTGACTTAACTTTTTCTGCGACGGCTTTTTTCTGCTCAGTTTTTGTGAGCTTTTCTAGTCTTTTACGAAGAATGTTTGTCTGATCAGCCAATTCCTTGTCTGACATTTTCTTGTATTTATCTTCAAGTTTATTGATTTCTTCAGCTTTTTTAGCATAGCGTACTAAAGTCTTTTTCTGAGCATCTCCGAAAATACCTTGAAGAATTTTTGTCATCAAAGTTTTATCAGCTAGTTTGTCAGTTGGCTTTTTCTCTTTTATTCTCTTCTCTTTTTTCGACATCGCAGTCAAAACCTCCATATCAGGATAATAATATATATTTTATTCTAGCACAGTATACTCTTTAAATAAAGAGAGAAGCGCCTATTTTTTACGTCTAAAAATATTAAGTGGATTTTTACGTAAATGTGGGTTTGATTCAATTTTGAAGCGACGGATTTGGCCGTTTAATTTCGCTTCAAGAATGTCAATTCCAGCAAAAACATTCGAACATTCGTCTTTTGCAGAGATAACTTTGCCGCCAGGAATTTCAAGATTTGCAGAAATTTCGTATTTATTGCCATGGGCACGGTTTACTTCTGTAACGACGATTTTTGCGACAACATCTTTTTTGTTACCACGAGGGAGATAGCGATCGAGTTTTCCGATGCGTTTTGTGGTGTATTTTTTAAAGCTTTCTTCTGGCTTATAATTGCTGCCACTAATATCTATTTTTTCAATCATATAACTCCTTATACTCTAATTATAGCACGTCTTTGCCGAGATATGGCTTAAGCGCTTCAGGAACGGTGAAGGTTCCGTCTTCGTTTGCGTAGTTTTCAAGAACTGCAACCATAGTACGTGCAAGTGAGATTGCGGTACCGTTTAAAGTGTGTACAAATTCAATTGAACCGTCTTTTCTGCGGACACGGCAATTAACTGAGCGAGCTTGGAAATCTGTACAGTTAGAACATGAAGTAAGTTCTTGGTATTTTTGGTTAACGGGGCTCCAATACTCGAGATCATACTTCTTTGCAGCAGGTGCACCAAGGTCGCCAGCAGCAATGTTGATGATGTGATATGGGATGCCGAGCTCTTGCCAGATTTCCTCTTCGATAGCGAGGATTTTTTCGTGGATTTCTTTGGATTGTTCTGGGAGACAGAAACAATACATCTCAAGTTTATTGAATTGGTGGACACGGAAGAGGCCACGAGTGTATTTGCCGTATGCACCAGCTTCTTTTCTGAAACATGCAGAGTAGCCAGCATAGAACTTTGGAAGATCCTTTTCGTCGAGGATTTCGTCCATATGATAGCCGGTAAGTGGCATTTCTGCGGTTGCGATCATAGCGAGGTCTTCGCCTTCGATGTAATACTCATCAGATTGGTCTGAGGTGCGTGGGTTGAAACCACAACCTTCGAGAACGCGGCTTGAAACCATGTCTGGGACATACATGAATGTGAATCCATGCTCGACAACTTTCTTAAGACCGAATTGAAGAAGAGCATTTTCAAGGAGTGCGAGATCACCCTTTGTGTAGTAGAATTTAGCGCCAGCAACTTTTGCGCCACGTTCAAAATCTACCCAGTCACGTGAAGTAGCGAAGTCGAGGTGGTCGACACCCTTAGCTTTTGGTTCGCCCCATTTTTTGACCTCGACTGAGTTTTCTTCAGGACCGAGTGGAACATCTTCGAAAATGATGTTTGGAACGGCTTTGAGTCCGTCTTTAAGCTTAGCTTCAGCTTCTTCGAGGATTTTTTCTTCACTTGCGAGCTTTTCTTTGATTTCCTTACCTTTTTTGATGAGGTCATCTGAAGGTTTGCCGCCTTTCATTTTTGCTGCGGTTTCATTGCGCTCTTTTCTGAAGTCTTCAACGACTTTAAGAGCTTCTTTTCTCTCGTCATCAAGCTCTAAGAGCTCTTTAATGTTGACGTTTTTGTAGCCTTTTTCTTTAGCTGATTTTTCAACGAGTTCAGTATTTTCTCTAATAAAGCTAATATCTAACA
>CAMZGF010000009.1 GCA_947306315.1 uncultured Candidatus Saccharibacteria bacterium | reverse complement strand
CTTCAGGTTATAGTAGTGGTGATAGTTTTAATTGGAGTGGTTGGGGCTCAAACTTCAGTTCATCGTCAAGCAGTTCTTCTTCATATACTTCTGGAACTTCGTTCAGTCATTCTATTTCAAATAGTGTTGGCACGGCGGAAGCTCAAGGAGAACAACGTGGTGAAACTCAGACTGTTGGTACATCCAAGACGAGGACACTTAATTATGAGAATAAAGGCGTCTCTAATTTGATGAAGAAAATTGAAGAACAATTAAATAGGCTTAATGTTTCTGAAGCTTATGGTCTCTGGGAATGTTGTGCTTATTTCTTCTCAAATGACATAGCGACTTCAATGTTAGCGGCAACGACTTATAAATCTCTTATGACTGGTGAAAATACAAATGTGGAGAATGCGCATGTCAATTCATGGAATGCCGCTAAATCTCAAGGTGAACAGATTCAACAGATTATGGATCATGTACAAAATTTAGTTCATCCCAGTGCACCACTGAGTCTTTATAATGAATATTCCAGATTGTTCGTTACGCCTACGAGCTTGGTCAATGGTAATGAATTGGCGATTCTTTTAGGAATGCCACGTAAATCTGTGTCGGGCTTAGTCGTGCAAGAAATGGCGGAATTCGGACGTGATGTTTTTTATGAAAATAAATTACCTGCTATTCCAATATCTATCGGCAATATCTACCATATGGGAATTGAGGAAACAACTCGCCCAGTAGAAATGGATTTAAATCTTTTTTCTTCGCATTGCTTTATTACAGGTTCTTCGGGTTCCGGCAAATCTTACGCTACGTATAACCTTTTAGAGCGTCTCATTGCGCAGGGGATAAAAATTTTAGTGATTGAACCCGCGAAGGGCGAGTATAAAATGGTCTTTGGAAATTTGGAGCATGTAAATATTTTTACAACGGAGCTTAATTCTTACAGATTACTAAAAATCAATCCATTTCAATTTCCTGAAGAAATTCACGTTTTATCCCACATCGAACAGCTTATGCAAATATTCAATGCGTCTTGGGCACTTTATTCGGCGATGCCAGCAATTTTGAAGGAAGCTGTTGTGTACGCTTATGTCAGATGTGGTTGGGATTTAAAAAATTCTGTTTGGATAAAAGGCATTAGTGAAAGGAAATATCCTGTCTTTAGGGATGTGCTTGAAGTTTTACCACAGATTATAAAAACGTCCGATTATTCCTCTGAGGTTCAAGGAAATTTTACGGGAGCTTTGGTGACCAGAGTTAAAGAAATGACAACGGGATTAAACGGCTTGATATTCAAAGGAACCAACAATGTTGAAACAGAAACGCTCTTCGATAAAAATACTATAATAGACTTGAGTGAGGTTGGTTCAGAAGAAACGATTGCTCTTATCATGGGCTTTCTGATTATGCAACTCGGCGAATATAGAAAATCGAGACGTAAAGCGGGATTCATTTCTGGTCATGACAATGCACTTTCACATGTTACAGTTCTGGAAGAAGCTCATAATCTTTTAAAGCGCACGAGCAAGGAACAAAGTCAAGAAGGCTCAAATATGGTCGGCAAGTCAGTCGAGATGATAAGTAACTCCATAAAGGAAATGCGCACATACGGCGAAGGCTTTTTAATTATCGACCAATCTCCATTGGCGGTAGACAGCTCTGTCATTGAAAATACTTCTACTAAAATAATAATGAATACACCGTCAAAAGACGCTTGCGAAGAATTAGGTAGTGCACTTTCATTAAACGAGGAACAAACAAAAGAACTTTCTCGGCTCAATATGGGAGTTGCTGCCGTGATGCAAAAAGGCTGGCTTTCTCCTGTGTTGATGCGTGTTGGACTTTGGAACGCTCAAAAATATGAAGCTGATTTGATAGTAGAGAATAGAAAATTGATAATGCTTGTCCGTTCGCGCTTGACTGAGGAATTTTTTCGTCAAATTCGTGTTCAAAAATTTTCCACTGCGCCGCTTGACGAAATTATTCGCACATCGTCTTTGTCCACTGATAGAAAGGCTGAACTCGAAGAAATTACGACGTTGTATCGTTATCTAAAGAAAACACAGGGCATGACGAGAGAAACTTTAGGGAGGATTTTCCTCGAGATTATAAACTGCGAAAGTCTTTTCGACATTGTTCCACCAGACGGCATATACTCTCCGAAAATCTTTAAGGAAATTTCTTCCAAAGGGAGTGATGAAGAGCAATTTTTCCTCATTGAAAGTATTCTCGCCTCCACTCGAAATTGGATTAAACGCATGGAAAAAGCATTGAATCAATATGTGTCTGTGGATTATGTAGTAAAACGTTGCGCTTTAAATTATATGATAGCGTGGAAGGGGAAATCAGGCTCAGATGAGAACACGGTCTTTGGGTTTATTTATACGGCTGTTTTTGAAGATACATTAAATGAAATATTTTCATGAAAGGAGAATTAATCTTGAGTAGAATTGAAGGTACGAATTCAAAACCTCGTAATCAAATTTTGGAAACCCCAGAAAGTACTGATTCTTTCGAAAAGGACGAAAAGCTTGATCAAAAAGATGGCGATGAAGGTAAACGTTCAGTACGTGAATGGATAAGCGATCGCCTCAAACAGCATAAAGAAAACAAAGAAAATAAGCGACGAGCAGAGATAGATAAGTCCGAATCCCAAGATGAATCTATGGAAGAGAAAAAGCAAACGCCCGAAATATCGTATGAACAAAAAGAACAAGATTTAAAACAGAAACTTCGTGATTCATCTGAAGAAAAGAAATCGACGGATACGATATCTGAGAGTTTGAGAAATTATCAGCGTGGTACCCCAGAACATCAACAGGCTCTTAAAGATTACAATCGTTCAACTGAATATGACATGACAATTTCTGATGCTTTGGGTGATGGTCGAAAAAGCGGAATGCTTGTTGAATCAGATATAGAAGAAGCTAAGGGTTTGGAGCAGAGATATAATGAAGATATTCTTGACATTCCCCCCGATGGCAAAAAAATAAGCAAAGATCAACGCAAAGAATTAGAGTATGTTAGAACTACTAATGACAGGTATATTGATTTAATCTCTGATAAACGTGATAATATGTCTTTGGCATTGGTAGCTGCTGAAGAAGGAATTCAAAATAAATTAGATGAAATTAAACATTATCGAGAAACAAGTACAGACGATAAAGATACTCGCGAAAGAATAGAAGAAAAATTAAATGACGAATACGAAGGAATGAAAAGTACTGTTAAAGCTATGAAGGAAAAAATAAAAGAAGCGGATTACCATATTACCAAATTGAAGGATAACAATCGAGAAATTGATAAAATATTGTAAGACAAAAAAATGGTTATAGTGAAAGTGTAGTGTAAGATTTTCATGGAAGTGAAAATGTAACTCGTGTCATGCGATCATCGGTGATGCAAAAAATCCGACACTTTCTGTATCGTTTACCCGTGTAGTTATTTTTTAAGACGTCTTGAATGAGATATTTTTGCGAAAGGGGATCTAATCTTGAGCAGACTTGAGGGTACTGATTCAAAGCCTCGTAATCAAATTTTGGAAACACGTGAAAATGACGAAACTTCTGAAAGAAAATCTAATGACAGTGATGACCGCAAAACTCGTAGTCAAACTTTGGAAACTCGCGACAATGATGACTCTTCTGAAAAAGACGAAAAGCTTGATCAAAAAGATGGTAATGAGGATACAAAATCCAAGTTTGAAAAAGATAAACGTTCTTTACGTGAATGGATAAGTGATCGCCTTAAACAGCATAAGGAAATCAAAGAAAATAAGGAACATTCAGAGATCGACAAGCCGGAATCTAAAAAGGAAAATGCAGAAGATAAAAAGTCGGAGTTTGATTTTTCTTGGGGTACTTTTCAGCGCGATGAGACAAAAACCAACGACGTTCCAGACAAAAAAAATAATAATGAAACTGGCAACAATTCCGACGAGACGAATCATGCTACCCCTCAAGAGGGTGTTCGTACGAAGGATTCTAGTGGTATAGATAATCATAGTTCAGAGATTAGAACTAAAAAAGTAGAAAGCAAAAGTAATGTCGATATGGAACGCTGAAAAAATTGCTTTTAGTTCGACGCAAGGAAGGGAGTGGAGAATTTGCTTCATCAAGTGAAGCTCGTCAATAATCCGTATATGCAACGATTGAGTATTTTGATTGACGGCAAAAACATTTCTCCTTACAGTAGTCTTCATCAACATATGAACGCTCCTTTTTCCGAGTGGTGCGATTGTATTCTCGACGACATTGCAAAACAATTTAACGATGAAAGTTTTCTGTTGACGTTCTCATCTTGTGCCGAAGAGATGTTTGCCATGAAAGCTTTAGCGACGGCTCACCCGCTCTGTAACAGTTGCGATTGTGTTCCTTGGATTCGTGATACTGCGACGACGACGCGTCTGAAAAAATTGCATGAACTTATTCGCGATAAAAATATCCGAGACTATGAATTTCAAAACTTATTTGCGCTTTTTGTTGTGTCTGATGAAATCAAGATGTTCCGGAGAGATTTGCTTGGGTTAGAGATAAAAAATTCTTTCTGCAAGCTTCAAACAGAAATCGTTTCCTTGAGAGAATTTTGGAAAATGCACAATCATTCGCATGACATTTTATTTGTGCTAACTGTACAAAAGCTCTCTGATGCTCATCTGAACCAACTCAGTAAAGAAGAAGGTTTCTTGATTCAAATTTCGGATACACTTTCTGAAAGTATAGTCTTCGATAAAAAAATCGGGAAGTTTTTTGCTTTTTATGTTCAACGAGATTTTTTGATTCAAGCGATTTTTAAATGTCTGCTGTTCATGCCATTGATTCAAATTTTACGAAGATGTATTGCCTCTTTACCATCAGAAACGAAAAGTCTATATAAAAAATCTTTGGAAGATGTTCAAAGCACGACAAATAGAATAATTCCTGTCGCTGAGAGCAACACAATCGAATTGGGGCAGAGTATTCGTATTCGTTTTGACAGTGATATTGCTACTCATCCCATTTCTGTGGGAAATTTATCATATACCTATAGTCGTGATGGTATTATTCGTTGTAATGGCTTATTGGTTGAAGGACTTCGCGAAGGTTCTTGTACTATGTATATTCAAAGAACAGGCGAGACTGTTCCTTGCGCTGAAATTTCTTTCAACGTCATTAAAAGAAATCGCATTCAAGAAATTATTTTCACTGAACAAAAACTTATCATAGGTGAAGGTTGCGAACACATCGTTAAATTTTCTGTCTCCCCAACGGATGCAGACAACTTCAATAAAATCACTTGGCATACAACAGATTCTGCTGTTGCCTTGATTGAAAATGGTCGCCTTAAAGCAAAGAAGCAAGGCATTTGTAATATTAGTTGCGTGGCAGAGAATGTGAGTGCATCTTTTCGTTGCGTTGTAAAACCTTTTTTGGTTGCTATAGTGCCCGAAGAGGAAGAGATGGAAGTAGCTTGCGGAGATAAAAAGCTTTTAAAAATTCGTATTATTCCGGAAAACGCGATTGATGGACAACTTTTAATTTCAAGCATGGATATGCGTGTAGCGAATGTTGTCGGTCAGGAAGTACACGGCGTTGGTAAAGGCACTACCCGCATTGTCATAGAGAACGTAACGAAAAGTATTCGCAAAGAAGTTATCGTTGAAGTTTTTAAGAAAGGTCTCCTGACAACTGTAACGAAGAAAGTTAAGAAGAAGTTTTTTGGAGGTTGATGTTTATGGGAAAAGTTGTAGGAATTGACTTGGGCACGACTTTTTCTGCCATTGCTTATATAGATGAAAAAGGGCAACCGCAAATTATCGAAAATAAGCAGGGCAACAGAATCACGCCTTCAGCTGTACTTTTCGGGGGCAAGAAGCCTGTGGTAGGTGAAAGGGCTAAAGAAAAAAGTATTGCTGATCCTGGAAATTACGAGTCGTTTGTCAAGCGTCACATGGGCGAAAGAAATTATATTTTTACGGCTCGGAATGGTGATACTTTTAATGCGGAAAAAATTTCATCTCTTATTTTGTCAAAGCTCAAGCAGGATGCAGAATACCGTTTAGGAGAGTCCATAGACGGTGCAGTTATCACGGTTCCTGCATATTTTAGCGACCCTCAGAGAAACGCGACACGTGATGCGGCAAGGCTCGCAGGTATTGAAGTTCTTGATATAATAAATGAGCCTACTGCTGCTGCAATCGCTTTTGGTATAATTAAAAATCTGACTACTAAGCAAAGAATAATGGTTTACGATTTCGGTGGAGGCACTTTTGATGTCAGTATTTTAGATATAGATGAAGATAATATTACGGTCATAGCAACTAACGGCAATCATAAACTCGGTGGTTACGACATCGATAGAGAAATTTTCAAATGGGCTAAAGAGGAAGCCGAAGAAGCTGGCTTTGACATAGAAAGTGATATTAAAGCACTGCAGAGCCTTATGATTCAGGCGGAAAAGGCGAAAAAGGAACTTTCTTTCGAAGATGAAACGACGATTACTGTTTATATTAGGGGCGAAGAATTTACAGTAACTCTTGATAGGGAAGTTTTTGAAGAAGAGTTTGTCAACGATATTATCGGGCGCACACTCAGCACAATGCAAAATGCAATGGACGATGCTGGTTTAAAATATGATGATATTGATAAAATTATTTTGGTCGGTGGTAGTACTAGGATTCCAAAAGTCCGAGAAGAAATTGAACGAGTAACAGGCATTAAACCTTCGGCAGAAGTTCATCCCGACGAGGCAGTTGCTATTGGTGCGGCGTTTCATGCTGTTGATGTTGCTCGGCAAAAAGCAGACGGCAGTTTTAATTCTGGTGTTCAAGCCACAGATTCTGAAAAAGATTTTACAATCGATAAGGATAGTTTACCTGTGCTCGATAAGAGTTATAGTTTTCGGGATGTTACAAGTCACGGCATAGGTATTGTTGTAGATGGCGGCGACCGATTCATTAACTCCGTTATAATGGATAAAAATACTCCTATACCAGCACAGATCATTTGTGATGAATATCAAACGTCTGCACCTAATCAAGAAGCTATTTTTTTGCAAGTTACTCAAGGTGAAGATGAAGACCTGCAATATACGATGATTATTGGTGAGGCAGAATTGAAATTGCGCCCACGAGAATATTTGGTTCAACTTCGCATTATCGTTACTTGCGATAGCGACGCTATTATCCATGTCCATGCAATAGATTTCGATAAAGGTTTTGATAAGAGTAATGGCGTTCCCCTTGGCGAAGTCAAGATTAACCGCGAAAGATTTAATATGACGGAAGAAGAATTGATAGAGGCAGAAAAACATATCCACCGGCTTAATATAGGCGACTAATATTTTGTTCGCGACGGAGGAGAAAATGAAAGAATGGATTTGTTCTTGTGGACATATAAACAGTGGAAATTTTTGTGGAAACTGTGGAAAACCAAAAAGAACTTTAACTATAAAGAAAATTCCCTCTCAGTCACATTCATCGGGGGAATCTACTGCGGAACAAGCCGTTGAAAAGAGCATACTCGCGGAAATATCCACCGTACTTGAATTTGACGATGGTAATTCTAGTTCATCTAAGGAAACTACAACACAACCTGTTAATAAGAAAAAAGTTTCGGAATCTTCGAAGGCGATTAGACGTGATAAATCCGAGTTGCGCTTGTCGGAGGATACTTTGCTAGAATCTTCCTCTACATCCAGACCAGTTAAGACTAAATCGCGAGTATCTAAGAACTCGCAAGCGCAGTCTGATGAAAAGAAAAATAAATCTCGGAATCACTCTCCTCAAGAGGCAACAGAAGCCACATCTCAAACCCGTCGTACGGCAGAAAATGTTCAGGAGCAAAATCAAAAAACGGTTGTATATGCTCCTCCATCTGCGCCACCTAATAATTTCATGCAGAGAAATAGACCTAGATATTATTTTGACGATGAGAGTTTGTTTAGCCTTTTTAGAAAAGACCCAAAAGAGTTTTTGATACAACGGAAAGATATTTTTATTAAGGCTTTTGTATTCTTTCTTTTTTTCATGCTGACCAGCTTTAATTTTGGCGGGTCTGGCAAAAGAGTTAATACAAAGCCACCTGTTCCAGTTACAAACCAAGAAACAACGACTCCTGCTCCCATTGTTACTACCGTACCTGCAAAACCGTACCAACTTCCTTCGACTGTTGATATGCATAATGTTTCCTCAGAGCTTTCACTTGGTGCGATATGTTTAGGAGACAGTTTGGAAAGAGTTCATGCGATTATTGGCTCACAAGAACGTATATATGACAATAATGATGGATTTATTCGTCACCATTATCCCGATATGGAAGTCGTTGTAAAAAATAATATAGTGGAGGCACTGGTCTCTAAAACAGCAAAAGTAGAAACTAAGCGCGGTCTTCATCAAAATTCCACGCGGCAAGAGGTCATAACAACGTATGGTCGTGACTATGAACTTAGTGAGATGAATGGAAATACTTTGTTAGAATATCCGTTTATTTCTTTACATGGAAAAAAATCTTTGTTACGTTTTGCATTAAAAAATGAAGTTGTAGAATATATCAGTGTAAGGACTATAAGCGACGAACAACAGAAACCAAAACCAGCTGAACAAGAAGACGGCTCTATGCAAGTATTTCGTCAATACTGGGACAAGTTAAATAGTCGGGACTTTGCGGGAGCCTACAACTTAATGACAGATAAACAGCAGAACCAGATGGGCGAGTTTGAAAATTATCGCAGCGGTTATAACGAGATGATTGAAAATAGTTTAACTGATGCTAGAATTCTTGAAAAGGCAGACAATTTTGTTCGTATTTCATATACACTTCAAGCTAAGGATAGAGTTAATGGTCAAATAAAAGTACAGATATTCCAAGGAAATGCAGTTATGGTAAAATTAGCTGACGGTTGGAAAATTGACGATCTGGAAGCAAAACTTATACGAGCGTTTAACGAATAATAGAGGTTTATGAAATGAAAAAGAAATCTGGAGAACTTGTAGATTACTATCGAAAATTCCATCTTGATCCGAATCAAAGCGCGGAAGAGATTGTAGCTCAACTTCGTTCAATGCACGGAAAACGAATGAAGCAATCAGAGATGAATCCTTTTGATTATGAATTGCAAGCAAAGATAGAAGAAGACCTTCAATCATTTGAGGCTGCCATAAAAATTTTTGAAAAAGACAAGTCAAAGTACGATAAAGAACTTGCAAAAGCCTATAAGGAAGGTAGAATAAGTGAAGAAGTTCAGCAAGTTGCCCGAGAATTTTTAGAAGAACTTTCTCAGTTGTTATCTCTAGGTAATTATGGCGTGTTGATACGGCGATGCAATGAAGCTCTCAGTAATAACGTAAAAGACGTTCGTCTATATCATTTTCTTGCTATGGCGAATTATGGTTCTGATAATATGCGAGCGGCTTTCGATGCAATAACGCTCGCGCTTACTGAATATCCTAATGATTTCTTTTCACTTAGACTAGGTGCTAGGTACTCTACAGACGTGGGTGCTTATGAATACGCACAAGGCTATATTAATCGAATGCTTGAAGTTTATCCCGAAAATCCGACGGCTACTTCTGAACAATGCTATCTTTATGAACAAATGGGTAAAGAAGAGATGGCATTTAAACTTATCGATGAGTATCTTGAAAAAAATCCTACGGATGAAGAATTTCGGCGAGCTTGTGCTTATGATTTAGTTGCTCTCTCTCATAGTTTTTATATTGAAGATTCTTCTTCTGGTTCGATGATAATTGCATCTCAAGAAAAGTATGAGAAATGTTTGGCTACATGTAATAAAGCGAATGAGATTTACAGAGACAATATGACTGAATCTGTTTTACAAAATGCAAAATTCTTCGGTCAGACAAAGTACAATGATGAAAATCTTCGTCATACCCTAGCACTTTTTGGTGGTGGCTTAATATATGGTTTACTAGGTTTGTCTATATTCCACGTCGGTCCGAATCCAGGAGCCGGTATGATGCTCACCTTGAGTTTACTTTTATTTTACAGCGGTATTCGCTTAACGCAGGTTAGTTTTCGTCCTTACTGGCAAATTAATAAATTCTTCATGACGGGTAAACGCGAACGAAGTGAACAGTTTTATATTTGGATTGGAAATATTTTCGCGTTCTATCTGAAGTGGAGTTTCAAGATTTCAATTTGGATTTTTACATTCATCATGTTGCTATTCGCCTTTGCTTGGTCGCGAGATTCTCGTGACAGATGATAAAAATTTTTGAAGTGACAGGTTAAATCTATGCT
The DNA here is from genome assembly GCA_947306315.1 of uncultured Candidatus Saccharibacteria bacterium. Taxonomy (GTDB): domain Bacteria; phylum Patescibacteriota; class Saccharimonadia; order Saccharimonadales; family Saccharimonadaceae; genus Nanosyncoccus. The sequence goes on along the minus strand of CAMZGF010000009.1, from coordinate 7,870 downwards.
AAAAAAAATTTTATGTGCTGTTATTTTGGTAGTAATGGCTATAACAATTTGCGGTTGTTTTGATGAAGAGAAAGTTATCACTGCTGATATGAGAGGCGGAAAAATTAACGAGCGAAATGAAAAATTAGATTCAAAGTCTAAGCTCGACCCTCTCGAAGAGCAATTAAATTCGATGACGCTTGCCGAGAAAGTCGGTCAAATGGTCATGATTGGCATTCACGGAACAGAACTTAATGACGACATTAGATTTTTGCTCAATGAATTTCATTTCGGCGGTGTGATTTTCTTCGATAGAAATATGGAAAGCGTTGAGCAAGTCAAAAAGTTGGTAAACGACATTGAAACAGTAGCAAATCAAAAAGTTCCCATGTTATTCGCGCTCGATGAAGAAGGCGGACAAATTGCTCGCGGACAGGATTTCTTACCTCCCGCGCCATCGCAAGAAAGCATTGGACTGGACGGAAATCCGGATGACGCAAAATATTGGGCTAAGTACAATGCTGGTCTCTTAAAAAGTATAGGTGTCAACATAAATTTTGCACCAGTAGCTGATGTGGGTAGTCGTGATACGCGCTCTTTTAGTGACAATGTTTATGTAGTTACGGAGTTTGTTGAAGCTACTGTTCAAGGTTACGAGGAAGAAAATTTTCTTTATACCCTGAAACATTTTCCCGGTATCGGCAGAAGTAAGATTGACCCGCATCAAGAAGTTTCGAGTGTCGATGTTGACAAAAATACTCTTTACTCCGAGGATATTCCTCCATTTAGGAAAATTATCAGTGAGCACGATAACTCGCGGTTTATGGTTATGGTAGGACATTTAAAATATGATGCCATTGATCCTATGAATTCCGCAAGTCTCTCGCCAGCCGTCATGACAGATCTCCTTCGTGATGAAATGGGTTTTTCGGGTGTCGTTATAACTGACGATTTGGAAATGGGCGCGATTAGAAATAACGTTGACCTTTCAACGCTTGGCATAAGAATGATTCAAGCAGGTGGCGATATTGCACTTGTGTGCCATGACTACGCAAGTCAGCAAATCGTTTACAATAGCATTTTGATGGCGGTTCAACGTGGGGAGCTTTCCGAGAGCAGGATTGATGAATCTGTACTTCGAATTCTTCGTTTGAAATCTCACATAAAGTCAAAGGGGTGAAAAAAATGCCGGATTTAATAGAGCGACAACTTATTATTGAAAATTTCCAAGATTCATTGCGTCTCGTTCGTAACCTTATGGAATTTAGTGTAAAAGAATTTGCCGAGGCAATCGGTGCAACTCCTCAAATAGTTACCGATTTAGAAACAAAAAAAATCAGAATGTCGGTAGCGCAATACATTTCCATAGCAGCTTTAACAGATACGTATTTCATGCGAAACAAAACAAAGTTATCGATACTTAAAGCGGTTATTGATAATGTCGGGAAAAATTATAGCGATAAGTACATAACATCTTTTCATTACGATTCTCTGTTAGAGAAATGGTTTGAAAACTTTAATCGTTTTGGTGAAGAAAATGATAATCCTGAAGGTATTAAATTGGGAGATACGTCTTTCGCAAATTCTATAGACTTTTGTAGAGAAAATCCTTGGTTAGAATTGGTTCAAGAATATAAAATTTTTCTCGATGTAGAAATTTTTAACACCAAAGAAGCAATTGAATTCGTCAACGATTTAACGCAACTTTCTTATATGGAGTCAATTGAAAAAATTATATTGCCTTTACGTTCAATAGAACAATTTAAAAATCGATCAACCGCAGAGGAATTTGAGCAAATTTTAAACTTTGTTAAAATTTTGCAAAAAGTGAACGTCCTGCAAGTTTATGGAGAGGATAGCGACCCCGACTTCTATAATACGATTCAGGCAATATTTAATCGTCTCTGTCGCAAGTATCGACTCTGTCTTGTAACGCCTAATGAAGAATTAGCGTATAGAGTTTTACGGCTGAATATTATTTTTGATGAGAAGAATTTGTATACTTTTTCGGAAGAGGAAGGATTTAATATTTCGGCTTGTTTTATCGAAGATGGAAGAGTTAAATTTTATTTTGATGAAACTCTTGCCGAAAAATTTGAGGGAGGTTACAATTCTCCATGTGAAGGTGGCTTTAAAGATGGAGCAGACCTTACTTCAGAAGAAGAGACTCCTTCAAAAGAATCTGATAGAGCATCTGAAGAGCCTACAAAACTTAATGGTTGGGAAGAGTTATAAAGGGGTGTTGTGTCTTGGAACCCTCTAAGGAAATTCAGCTGGCATTTTTGGAGAAATGTGTAAAAGATTACAGAATTTTTGTTGACACGTCGAGTTTTTTAGATAATGGTACCAAAGATTTTCTTATGAATATAACTCCAATTCTTGAACGTGAAAAGAAAGCTTTGATTTTGCCTTTGACCGTTTATAAAGAGCTGGAAAAATTAGCAAACAGTCCAGACTATTGTAAAAGAAAACACCCCGATAATCCAATGTTAAATACTTTAGCGATTCGTGCTTGCAAAGTTATTATCATAATGCAACGGGCACATCTTATTGATATTTTTGCTGATCCAGACGATGGCGATTTTGCTGACAACGTTTTTCTGCATGTTTTCACAAAAAAGCGTATGCAATTTGATATTTTATTGATAACACAAGACCGTGGTTTAGCGAATGAGGCAATGAATCTGGGTAAGGATACTCGTGCAGTAAAAGTTCCGAAGAAAATTCTTGTAAGACGTATAGATAAGAATGGTTTCCTAAAGAAATTTTTTGATAGCAAACAACAAAAGAATTCATCATCTGTCGAAGTAGTTTCAGAAGAAATCCCAATCAATGAACGTTTTGCCTTTACAAAGGAAATTGTCCAAATTGAAGGAAATTTACCTGTTTCTAAAATTCCCACTGCAGGAGAAGATGTGATTGCTGTACGTAACAATACACAAAGACAAATTCGTTTGCTCGAAGAACTCGGTGCAGGTGGTGAAGGTTCGGTTTATAAAACGAATATGGCAGGTTTTGTTGCCAAGATTTACAAGCCGGAAAAGATTACTCGTATGCGTTATGAAAAACTTCAGCTTATGCTTACTAAGGACATTAACTGCGCTGGGGTATGCTTTCCAGTAGCTCTGATTTTGAATCAGCGAAGTGAATTTGTTGGCTATCTTATGCAAGCGGCTAAGGGAAGAGATTTGGGCAAGAGTATTTTTATGCCTATGCTTTTGAGCAAGTATTTCCCACAATGGAACAAAATTGATACGGTTCAATTATGTGTGACGATTCTTCAAAAGCTCAAGTATCTGCACGACCGCAACGTTATCCTAGGCGATATAAATCCGTATAATATCCTTGTTGTCTCTCCCACTGAAGTTTATTTTGTAGACACAGATAGCTATCAAGTTGAAGGTTTTATTTGTCCTGTAGGTATGCCAATTTTCACTGCACCTGAGTTGCATAAAAAAAATTCACAGTATGGTCTTAGGACTTTAGGCAATGAAAATTTTGCAGTGGCAACGTTATTGTTTATGATAATGTTGCCAGGAAAACCTCCTTATGCAATGCCAGATGGCGGAGGCATTGTCGAAAATATCGTTAATGGGGAATTTTCTTATCCACTTGGTGAACTTAAAACGGGTAAAGCCCCAAAAGGTCCGTGGCGTTATTGTTGGAGTCATCTTATTTACAAAATTAAAGAAACATTTTATGAAACTTTTTGGCGTGATGGTGCTTTTCACGATGAAAAAAAACGTCCTGGTTCGGGGCATTGGTTGAGATTATTTGAATATTATCTTGAGTTACTCAAAAATGGAAAACTGGAAGCGCAAGACGATGAGTCTATTAAGATTTTTCCGTCTCGGCTCAAAAAGGATAAAAACAAAACTTACGCCAGATGCATACTTTGTAACAAGGAATACGAAGAAGAACGATTAGAGCATGGTATTTGTCGCGATTGTTTAAACGACGGTGAAAAATACACCTGCGAGAAATGCGGCTGTGAAATGATTTATACAAATTATCAAAGATATATTAAACACGCAAAACGTTATGAAATATGTCGTGATTGTTTTGAAAAGAAAAATACAATTTATCAACGAATAAAATGTAAAGATTGCGGTAAAACATTCGAGATAACTTATGGAGAAAAGGATTTTTACGATAGTAAGTCGATGAGTTTGCCAGTTCGTTGCGAGGAATGTCGAAAAAAGCCGCGAGTAACTTCAACACACTCTTCAAGTACAACGCAACGCAATGTACCTACTCAGCAAAAAACAACAACTTATACATCTCCTCCAGAGTCCTCTTCTAAGAAGAGCGGTTGGTGTTTCATAACGACTGCTGTTTGTGAGTATCTTGGTAAACCCGATGACTGCTTTGAACTAACAACATTACGAGATTTCCGCGACAATTGGCTTGCGAATCAAATCGGCGGCAAAGAGGATATTCGCGAATACTATAGAATTGCACCGCTTATCGTAGAAAGATTAGCAATATCAGAAGAAAAGCACTGCCTTTATGGAAGAATCTACTCAGAATATATAGAGCCATGTTTGGAAGACATTTTACACGGAAGGAATGAATGTTGCCGTAAGCGTTATCATGAAATGGTTGATATGCTTAGACAAAAATTGTCTATAAATTTTATTGAAAGCGAGGATCACCTAGATGAATGATTTGTTAAGGAAACAAGACCTTGAAACGAATCCGATGACACGTGTTCCTATTTGTCTTTGCTTGGATGTGAGCGGTTCTATGGGCAGAATCGTTGGCGGCGAAACACGAAAAACGGGGCGCACGGTTGAAGTGGACGGAAGAACATGGGATGTTGTCGAAGGCGGAATTACTGCGTTGCAAGAATTAGTTGGTGGAGTTAATCTGTTTTATGACAACTTGTTGGAAGACGATGTTGCGCGTTATTCAGCTGAGATTTGCATAGTGACATTTGGCGGCAATTCAGCTGAAGTTGTATTGGACTTCGCAAATTTAGAGCGTCAAGAAGGCGAACGTCAAGAAAAAATCTCGTCCTTGCAAGCACGCGGTGAAACTCCCATGGGCGAAGCAGTAAATATGGCTTTGGATTGTCTGGAAGAACGCAAAAAGAGCTATAAAGATTCTGGCGTTGATTATTTTCAACCTTGGCTCGTGTTAATGACAGACGGCGAACCCAACGGCGATGTAGCGGAATTGAATCGTGCTATTTCCCGCACAAACGAGTTAGCGAATAATAGAAAGCTCACAGTTTTTCCCATTGGCATAGGTGTTGAAGCGGACATGAGTTGCTTGGCTAAGTTCTCACCAAAACGCCCGCCACTCAGATTGAAAGGAATGAATTTTAAAGGCTTTTTCGAATGGCTTAGTTCCAGTGTATCCAGAACATCTCAATCTATGCCTGGCAGTAAAATTAAGTTGGACGTGGAAGGAATTAAATCTTGGGGTGAGTTGGATTGATTACAAATTTTTGAAGTTTTTAAATGAAGTTCTTTCTACCGGAGGAGCCAAAAAATTTTCGGCTCCTATTTTTTAACATAGGAGGAATTTTTGTGGTTTGGAAATCTGTTTGTTGTGCTTTGCAAGGAAGAGGACATTTGAAAAAAAATATTCCATGCCAAGACAAAGTGACTCGACGCGAAGAAAATGGAATACATGTCATTGTTCTTGCAGACGGAGCAGGTTCAGCTGTATTTTCACATTTTGGCGCGGAATGTGTTGTAAATTGTGTTGCGGAATTCATCCTCAAAAAATTTTTTGACTTAATAACGTGTGAAGATGGTCATAAAGTAAAAAAAGAACTTTTATCCGTTATTTTAAAATCATTAGAAGAAGAAGCAATGGAGCGCAAATGCTTAATTAAAGATTTAGCTTCGACTTTGTTAGTAGCTGCAGTCAGTGATAAAAGTTTTTTCTTAGCCCATCTAGGTGATGGTGTTATCGGTTACTTGAATGACACTGGCTTGAAAACTGTCTCAACTCCTGATAACGGTGAGTTTGCAAACGAAACTTTTTTTGTGACTTCTGTTAATGCGGAAGCTCGTATGAAAATTTATAAAGGTGAACTCAAAAAAATTTCAGGTTTTGTTTTGATGAGCGATGGTACAGAGCAAAGTTTATACAATAAACGCAATAAAACATTAGCACCAGTTATTAAACGCTTATTGCATCGTACGTGTCTTATCTCACCTGAAATTTTAACGCCACAATTAGAAGATGCCTTAGGTTCGGTTGTAATTGACAACACTTATGACGATTGCAGTATTGCATTATTAGCAAGAACATCTGAACAGTTACCTCCGCTGGACGAATTGCCTTTATCTGAACGACAGACCCTTTTTAAAGCTTCGGGAAATCCTCTTCTTCGTAAGGTTCGTCAAATAATTTTTCGATATGATGAAATTTGTGAGATTTTAAAAAATCCGATAACATTACATGAACTGTCGCGTAAACTTCATTTGAAAAAGAGATACGTTAAGAAAAAATTACAACGACTTATTGAGGCGGGGATAGTTATACGTAAAAAATTTATGTTTAAAATTTACTGTCAATGAATTGTGAGCAAAATTTTATAAAAGGAGTTATTTATTCATGGACGAACGGCAAAGAAAACTTATAATGCGAACTCGACGTTATCTTAACGAACTAATTGCATGTGACGACAATCAAACTATATCATATTTATCGGCTAAAATTGCTTATAGGAATTCAATATGTGAATTAGCTCGTGATTTTCCAGATATTCATACGCTTTCACTTGGAATAGAAGTTATGCATAAACTTTTTCTGTGCTTTCGACAATATGCTGAAAAGAAACCATGGCTATATTCCGTGGAAGAAGATACCATGTTGGCATTGATGTTTGATGAAGCTTTTGACGCTATGTAAGAATAAGACGTTATTTGAATGAGTGTGACATAATTTTGTTCTTTTATTGATAAACGACTTTAAAATGTAAATTGGTTTTATCCTCTGGACGGTTCGTTGCTTATTTAGAAAAATTGCTAACATATTTTTTACGAGAACTTAGGAGATGTTGAAATGAGGAAATTTTTCGTCTCGTTAATGTTGGCATTCACAATCCTTTTCGTTAATGCTGATTTGAGCTTTGCTCGTGAATTTGATTTTGAATGGCAATTTGCTTGTGGAGATGTTTTCGAGGCAGTAAATGATTCAGGAACTCGTTACGAAATCTCTGCTCCAAGTTCTAATGCGATAACAGTCCTTTCGCAGAATGGCGGCAATCTTGAAGTTCGTTTTGAGACAATCGGTGATTTTTATATTGTTGCACATTTACCAAACGGTCAAAAATATTTTTATCACCTTATGGTTGGCGGACAAGAAAATCACCCCATTATTGAACAACGAATAGAAGATGGAAATGAAAATTTTGCTCAAGAAATTTTGACTCTGGTCAACAGAGAACGTAACCGTTTAGGAATCGCTCCTCTTCATCTTTCGCAAGATTTGATGTTTTCGGCAGCTATCCGTAGTAAAGAGATTGAACGCCGATATTCCCACACTCGTCCCGATGGCTCTGATTGCTTTACCGTATTGAAGAGTATCAAACATACTGCTGGAGAAAACATAGCAGCAGGACAAGAAACAGCTCAAGATGTTATGAATGCGTGGATGAACTCACAGGGACATCGAGCAAATATTTTAAATCCTGCATTTAATGAGTTAGGCGTTGGCTATCATTTTAAATATGGATCAAAACATGGTTATTATTGGGTACAAATTTTTCGTGGATAAATAACATATTCTTTTTCTTTAAATTATCAATACTGATGCAACAAAAAATGCGGTCTTATTCTCATATGAGAATGACCGCATTTTATTATTGCTGAATTTCTTTTTCCAATATGGATTTGACTTCTTCTTGAATTTTTTCAGTTGCCAAAATCCA
>CAMZGF010000008.1 GCA_947306315.1 uncultured Candidatus Saccharibacteria bacterium | reverse complement strand
CATTACTCTATTTTAGCATAGAACGGACTTTTATGTGAGTAGGTGGCGGAATTTTTCGTAGAGATTGAGTGAAAATCTAAAGAAACCATATCCAAAGTTTGTCGAAGCGATTGCTTTGCGATCACGTTCTGGGATATTGGTGTTTCTCATCACTGAACCCTTGTGAGCTTTTATGTACTGCCAAACTATTGGTCTGCACTCTTCAGAATCTTTTGTTTTTGGACTGAGTGCGATTTGGCGAAGAGTAGAAAGATGTGCATACATCAATCTTCGTTCTGCACCGAGTTTCATTTTTGGGTATTTCTGAACAATATAATCATGCATTTCTTTAGTTGCAGTGATAAGATCCATCTTTGATTTATCAAATGGTTTCTGTGAGATAGACATACGGCGGACACAGTAGGTGTATTTTGCGACTGAATCAAGTCCGATATATGGAACAGAGTCAAAGTAGAGATACATACATGCTGCATCTTCGTAGTTGCGTCCCTCGGGACAAAGATGTTTTAACAAAATGTCTTTTGTGAACATTTTAGCCCAGAATGAGGTATCAATACCGTCAGCATAAAGTAGGCGTTGGATGATGACTTTCGAATCGATTTTACCAGATTCTTTGGTTGACATATCAACCGCAGTTTTATGACCTTCGTAGAGGACGCGATGTGAACATATTGCAAGTTTAACTTTATACTTTATGATGATGTTATGTAAGAATTCGACGTAGTCTTCATCTACGATATCGTCTGGATCGATAAAACAGACATAATCGCCATTTGCTGCACGAATTCCATAATTTCTGGCGCTTGCGATACCACCGTTTTGTTTATGGAAGACGACAATGCGTTTATCTTCATGGAATAATTCGTCACACAATTCAGCTGAACCATCAGTAGAACCATCATCGATGAGAATGATTTCAAGATTCTTGTAGGTTTGAGCTAAAACGCCTTTGATGCAGCGCCTCAAATATTTTTTGACATTGTAGATTGGAATAATGACAGATATCAAATCTGATTCGTTAGATTTTAAATCTTCTTTCATAATTCCTCCTTCCTTAGATTAATCGCTAAAAGCTTTTACTATATTTCTTCTTAAATAGTTTTGCGCGTAGGAAACTTCCGCCTTTTTTGATCCAGTTAACGCCTTCGACATCAATAACTCTTAATTCCTTTACTTTTAAGTCCTTATAGTTAGTGTTGAGCCATACGTCGAGGAGTAATTCTGAGATACGACCATAGAAACGTTTGTGAAAACTTTCATATTTATCGTCTTTTCCCTTCATACGTTTCTCAAGTTCAAATAGGATTTTAAATAGCCATTTACAGTAGTTATCAAAAATGTCTTTTCTTGCAATTATCATATTGAACATGTGAGCGGTCTTACGAGTTTTTAATTTCTTGAATTCGGCTAGATACTCTGGAGTGAGTTCTTTAATAATTTTTCCAGTCATTTCGAGTGGTTCGACATGAAGTGTGTGTTCATAGTGTGACCACAGATCTTCGATGATGTAATTACGCTTTTTCGGCAGAATAATATCATAGTCTTTGATGAGATTCGAAATCTCTTCATCAGAAAGTGCGGCGTCGATTCGTTTGTTCTTGCTGATTTTTCCAGATTTTAGTGTGAAAAGGCGGCGGTAATGGACTAAACCCTTAAAGTCAGATTTGCAGTTTTTGTAGATCCAGTAAAGACCAGTCAATTCGCAGAAATATGGATTCTTTTCAGAAATATTATCGCCCGTATCATCTCGAGCGATTCCTAGCTTTTTATCAGCGATTTTTGAACCAACTTGAAGCGGTATATACGATTTTCCTTTTGGATAGTCGTATGCTTTATGAGCGGCTACTACTATTTTCACACTGTTCATTTTCTTCATTATACCACTTTATTATGCTTTAGGTAAAAAATAACCCCTTGCGGGGTTATCCGAAACTAACGTTTCTTTTCCTTAACTTCGTTACGACCGAGGTTTTTCTTTGTCTCGGTGAATTTTACGTGCTTGCGAAGAACTGGATCATACTTCTTTAAAGTTAACTTGTCAGGAGTATTCATCGTGTTTTTCTTCGTGTAATAGCAACGAACACCAGATTCCTCAGATACGAGGCCAACGAGTTTGCGCTTAGTATTATTCTTCTTTGCCATGATTACCCTTTATTTTAGCATATTTTATTCATTTTAACAAGAGAGAAAAATAAAAACCGGTATGGTATAATGATATGTGTTAATATGAAATATTTTATCGTCGAGAAATTAAATAAAAATGATAAAACAGCGATGCTAAAAGCACGTCTTGATGTTGAAACTATTCTTGAAGACGAGGGATTTAAACGCGTAGAAATAGATACGGTTTTTGGAGTCAGAAAACAGAAAATTTTGAAGCCACTTCAGATTGTTTCGTATAAAAATAATGAGAAAAAATGGTTGAAATTTGCTGATAAATTCTCTGAAGACGACGTAGTTTTTATTCAATACCCGCTAATTAATGCAGTAATTGACCTTAATAAAATAGTTTCAAAGTTCAAAGAAAGAAAAGTTAGACTTATCGGTATTACTCATGATTTAGAGACTTTGCGTTACGGAAAAGGCTCGATTCCTGATTATTTATACAACCGCTTATACAAAGCTGAACATATTGCATTGGCCCGCTTTGATAAGATAATCGTTCATAACGATAGGATGGCCGAGAAATTAGTTTCACTTGGATTTGAGAAAGAGAAATTAGTTACTCTTGGTGTATTTGATTATTTATATAATGGCACAACAAGAAATAGGAAACTTTCAAATGAAATTGTTGTGGTTGGAAATCTTTCTAAAGAAAAAGCTGCATATCTTCGCAAAGTTGGTAAGTTCAAAGATATAAAGTTTAATCTTTATGGCGGTGGAATTTTAGAGTCTGAACTATCGAAAAACGAGAAATATATTGGCAGTTTTTCATCAGACGAATTGTTGTCGAAACTTGACGGTGCATTTGGGTTAGTTTGGGATGGTGATTCAACTGATGAATGTAGTGGGAATTTTGGTAAATATCTGATTATCAGTAATCCGCACAAGCTTTCGATGCTAATCGCTGCAAAACTCCCAATAATTGTTTGGGAAGAGGCAGCGCTCGCGCAATTTGTATATGACAACAATATTGGCTGGGTCGTTGGTAGCTTTGCGAATATGTCAGATGTAGTTGGTAGAGTCAAGAAAAATGAATATGCTGAGAAACTAAAAAATATCGAGAAGATGTCAAAGAAAATTCGAAGTGGGTATTTCTTAAGAGATGCATTAAAGAGGTGTGGAGTTTAAATGACAAAGTCAATCAAGAAAAATTATCTTTATAATTTAGTGTTTCAAATTTTGTCGATAATTTTACCGATTGTCACAGCTCCTTATCTTTCAAGGGTTCTTGGAGTAGATGGAGTTGGTACTTCTGCTTATACTTTGTCTGTTGTAGCATACTTTATTCTTATCGCTAACCTTGGTATTGCGTCTTTTGGACAACGCGAAATAGCGATGCATCAAGATGATAAGGCTAAACGTTCAAAGATTTTCTGGAATTTGATGGCATTTAGGTTGATAGCTGGAATTGTTTCAGTTGTAGCTTATTTTGTTCTAATTATTACGGCTGAAAGATATAATATTATTTACGCTATCTTGATGATAAACTTGCTTGCGAATATCTTTGATATTTCTTGGCTTTATCAAGGTCTTGAGGAATATAAATTTATTTCGATAAGAAATATTTTAGTAAAACTATTATTTACTGTCTCCATCTTTATCTTCGTTAAGACTCCTGATCATCTTAATCTTTATATGCTTCTTAATGGTTTATCTCTTGCGATTTCGACTTTTGCGCTTTGGACTAGATTACCAAAAGATGTTTCAAAGCCAGAGTTAAGAGAAATCAAACCTTTCCTATATTTTAAGGATACAATTATCTATTTCTTGCCACAGGTAGCAACTACAATTTACACAGTGCTTGATAAGACTATGCTCGGCCTTATGACTGATGGACAGACCGAGAATGGCTATTATGAGCAGTCGTATAAGATTATTTCGATTGCGCTCGCAGTTGTAACTTCTCTTAACGTTGTAGTAGCACCGCGTATTGCATATCTATTCAAGAATAATAAAATCGACGAAATCAAAGAGAGGCTCGCAAAATCGCTTCGATTTGTAGGGTTATTGTCTGTACCGATTGCTTTTGGTATTGCAGCTATTGCAAGTAGTTTTGTACCATGGTTCTTCGGTGATGGCTATGACAAGGTTAGCTTACTTCTTCCGGTGTTTTCACCAATTGTTGTTATTATCGCTCTTTCAAATTGTATTGGTACGCAATGTTTAACTCCATGTGGTCTAAGGCTAAAGAGTGCTTTGGCGCTCTGGGCGGGTGCAGTTTTGAATTTAATATGTAATTTTATTCTTATTCCACGCATTGGCAGTTTTGGTGCAACGATTGGCTCAATTGTCGCGGAGAGTGCAATTACTGTTCTTTATTTCAAGTTATCAAAAAAATACGTCAAAGTTACGCGTACTTTTTCGGGATGGGTAAAATATATTATTGCAGGGGTTTTAATGTATTCATCGGTCATTTTTGTTAAAAGTTTGTTACCTGTCACAATTCTCTATACGGTAGTTGAAGTGGTAATTGGTGTACTGGTTTATGGAATTACCCTTCTGGTTTTGCGCGACAAAATGGTCTATGACTATATCAAGCTAGCCATTAATAAAGTAAAGAGAAGATAATTACTTTTCGTGTTTTCTTAATTCTTCAATCGACATATTTTTATAATATGTGTATGGTCTATCAGGATCGAAAAGGATTTTCCCATGAGTTGTTGTGCCTTTTTGGAATTTTTTCCAATCGCCAAAGTAATCAGTAAGGAATTCCTCAGCTTTTTTTGGAACAGGAACTTTTAGATATTCAAAATCATGCATTGTAATATCTTTTAAGTGCTCTTCTCTAATTGCGCGGTCACAATAATTGTGCGCTACGTAATTATATTCGTTTGAATTAGATTTATTATACTTACTACATACACGTTCGTAGTGTGCATAGTATTTTTCGTAAGGAATAATTTTGAAAAATACCTTTGAAACAGCTCTGAATAGCTTTTCTTTAGCAGTTAGATTAATCTCTAGGCGATTACATCTAAGCATCCTTGCAATATTAATGCAGTGAATTTTATGAAGTTTTCGTATAAACTTATTTTTTGGAATTTTATCAAGGATAAAAATATCTATGAAAATACCTTGATTTGCGTCTTTATTGTATGAATTATAGACAATAGCGGTTGTATTACTATTCCTAATTTGAGCGTGACCGCGATAAATATGATCGGTATATGGTGTCTGAAGGAAAAGAGGCGCTTTTAGCTCTTTTTCGGCTACTTTTTTGAACTTATTATATTCTTCCCTTGTCATGGCAACATCAATATCGTCGTCCCAAGGGATAAACCCGTTATGCCTGATTGCGCCGAGTAAGCTGCCATCGAAAAAAATAAACTTAATGTTGTGCTTTTCGCAAATTTTGGCAAATTCGAGATAAATATCAATTTCGGTTTGCCAAACCCTTTTCATTAACGCTGAAATTTTAAAATTGCAGCGTGTCTCTTCTTTTGGATTTAGTGTTTTCATAATTACTTTGAATCAGGCTCACCCATTAAGCGTTTTTTAATGTCAGATGAACAGATACCCTTTGTTCTAGGGAGTCTGACAACTTCTTTGCCGTTTTCCTCGCACCATTTTACGGCTTTTTGGAAGCCTTCGTGGTTCTGATCACCGCCTATTGCAAAGACGTCAAAATCGATTTTTGTAATATCTGGGTAAACATCATTATATGTAATCACTTCGTCTACGCATTTAATAGCAGCGACAAGTTCCATTCTCTGTTCTGTTGTATAGAGAACGTTTGCATTTGGCTTGGTTTTTAGGATTTGATCGCCGTTTTGTACTGCAACAATAAGCCTATCGCCAAGCTTCTTTGCGTTTTCAAAAAGTCTAAGATGTCCTAAGTGGAAATAATCGTATACACCGAAAGTAATAACTGTCTTCATAGTTTCTCCTATGGTTTTATTATACCACAATGAGAGACTAGGCAGACTTGATATTTTTGATGATAATTCTTTCTGCGTTTTCGATAAAAAGTTTTTGGACTTTGTCTTCGTCTTTGACAATTTTTAGAACTGCCTTTTCGGCTTCTGGGATATGATAATCATTATGTTTGTGGTGAATATCGGATGAGAGGAAGGTAATTTTATCTTCCTTAAGAAGTGTTTTTAGCGTCTTTTTAGCTTTTTTACCATATTTTCCGAGCAAGCTCATGTAGTTGCCTTGGAGCAAACAACCGAGTTCAAGGTATTTATCTACCTTTTCAGGGTGTTGTTGGAAATAGGTATAGCGTTCTGGGTGTGCAATAATAGGGATAATACCATTAGAACGGAGGCGGAAAATAATGTTTCCGGCATTATTATCCTCAGCAGCAACTGGAAGCTCCAAAAGAAGATACTTTGAGCCGGCGAGAGTTGCAACTTCGCCACTTGCGATAAGTTCAGGCAATCTGTCATCAATATATACCTCATTACCGTAATAGATATTTACATCCATACCAGCGCGGCGTAAAGCCTCACGTAGAATTTCAGTAATCTTAGCCTTACCTTCGTTCTTAATGCTATATTTAGTACCTTTAATATAATGAGGTGTCAAAATGATATCCGTTACACCAGAGGTGATAGCGTTTTCAAACATAGACAAACTTTCATCTAGATCCTTGCTACCGTCGTCTACGCTAGGCATTAGATGACAATGGATATCAATCATATAACTCCTAATAATCTGTTTTTAGATTATTGTCTGTATAGTATTTATCGTTTGTGTAGTAGCTTGAATATGAGCTTGCTTTAACTTTGGCTTTGTTAATAACAACGCCATCAATCTTTGAATTAACACGTTCAAAATTCTTCTTAACATCTTCAAGTTGATCTACTTTTGTCTTAGCATTAGAAACTGTGACAATGTTGACGTCTGAGAATTTGCTCATCACGAGTGCATCTGAAAGGCCAAGTGCTGGAGGACAGTCGATGAAGATAATATCGTAATATTTCTTTAAACGTTCCAAAATAGCTTGGTTTGATTCAGAAGCGAGAAGTTCAAGTGGATTTGGAGGGGTTGGGCCTGCTGGAATAAGTGAAACACCCTTAACATTAGTGTCTTTGATATAAGACATAATTTGTGAATCAAGGCCATTATAGAGAGCGTTTTGACCTTGAGCAACAGTGAGAATGAGGTTTGAATAGCCAAAGGCATTTTCTCTTTCGAGTCCGAAAATCTTATGTTGACGGCCTTTTCTAAGGTCTGCATCGATAATAAGAACTTTCTTGTCCTCTTGGGCGAATGCTGAAGCAAGATTTGCTACGAGGAATGATTTACCATCGCCGGATTCTGGGGAGGTCATAAGAATGACCTTTAAGCTCTTATTAATAGATGAAAATGTAATATTCGTTTTAATGAGTTTGATTGACTCTGCAAACGAAGACTTTGGGTTTGTTGCGACAATAAGATCTTTCATTATTTTTGCTCCACTTCTGGCACAACGCCGACGACCGTGAGGCCGAGTTTATTTTCGACAGTTTCGGTATCTTTGATAGTCTTATCAAGTGCATAAAGAAGGTAAGCAGCACCAATACCGAGGATGAGACCAATCATAAGATAGATAATTGATTCTTTAAGAATATTGATATTGTATGCGCTAGTAGCTTCAACGGCTTCATCGACGATTTGAACGTTGTCGATACCATAGATGTTCTTGATTTCAGCTTTAAATACCTTTGCAATACGATTTGCAATCATTTGTGCATCTTTTGCATTAGTATTTACAACACGGATTGAAATGAGCTGGGTTGAAGTAACAGAGCTGACACTAACCTTACTTGCAAGTTGCTCATAAGACATCTGGAGGTTTAAGCCAGAGATAACTTTTGATAAAACATTACGACTTTTTACGATTTCAGAATAGGTTTTTACGAGGTTATTTGAAAGAGTAACATCGTTAACTGTAAGATCTGATGTATTTTTTGAATCAGAAATAAGTACGACGTTTGTAGTTGAGTCGTAAAGAGGTGTCTTAAATATTGTTGTATATGCCTCACCACCTGCAAATATAACCAAAAGGATAGCTACGATGAGCCATGCTTTCTGTAACAGATAAGAGAAAAACTCTTTTATATTAATATTATCCATTTAAATTCCCACTTTAGACAATTTATACTTACTATTATAGCACAAACGGAATAAAATGTCAATATATAGATACGAAATCAATAAAAAATGCAAGCGAAGTGCTTGCTCTTATTTTTTTCTCATGGAGCCGCAGATGCTTCGCCTCTTGCTCCATTCGAAATAAAAATCGAGAGCATAGCTCTCGTTTCTTCTTTCTCATGGAGCCGCAGATCGGACTTGAACCGATGACCTGCCGCTTACAAGGCGGCTGCTCTACCAACTGAGCTACTACGGCAACTAACCATGATATGGTGCTGGAAGTAGGACTCGAACCTACGAAGGCCGAAGCCGAGAGATTTACAGTCTCTTGTCATTGCCACTAGACGATTCCAGCAGATCAGAGTATTTGACTCGCGCCAACCACACTCTGACGTTAGAATTATAACAAAAACCTAAAAACATTTCAACCCTTTTGACATACTTTGACTATTTGTACATAATATGTTATGATATTGATAGTATCTTGGCCAGTTGGCTATAACTACGCACATTTCATGGAGGTGTATTCATGAATGAGAAAAGTTTTGTAGTAATTGTGGATTCAATGGCCGATTTTCGGATTGGCTACGAGAACCCAAATTTGGTGATTGTAGAAACACCAGTTACTATCGGGGGTGAAGACTTTACATTCAAGGCACCAGACGAATTTTATGCCAGACAGAAGCAGGTTTTCAGTGAACGCGACCCGAGGAAAAGGGATCCGATAAAGACTGCTGCCCCGAATGTGGGACGACTTATTGAGGAGATGAGAAAAATCCTCGAGACAGGCAAAGATGCGATCTATGTTTCGACAGCATCGACACTATCGTCGGCCTTTATGAGTGGTAGGACTGCGGTCAATATAATCAATGAAGACGATGAGTTTAAGAATAAGGCAATCGTCATCGACGGCTTATCTATGAGTGCATTAACCGCGCTCTTGGTTGAACAGGCACTAAAAACCTGTGATACGACGCAAGAATTCCTCTATAATATCTTTAGTCGTAGGAATGATACGGAACACTTCTTCTCTATTTACGACTGGAATGCATTCCGTGATTCTGGTAGGATTCCGAAACCGATACTTCGTTTTGCGAATCTTATGAACTATAAACCTTTGATGCGCTTCGATTTTGACCAGAGTGGCTACCGCACGGCGATTTGTGAAGAAAAAGCTCGTGATATGAGCATTATTCTGCGCAAAGCCGTTCAGCGGATGAAGTGTACAATCTGTCCTGAGGATTATGTATGTAAGATTATACACGCTTGTAACCCTAATGATGCGGCAATGCTTTATAGTGAAATAAGATCAATAATGCCTGATGTTGAAATCGATTTTGAGCCCAAGCTCGATAGGATGGGTAATGCTACCGGAGTTCATCTAGGTTATTCAGCGGTCGGTTTTGGCTTTATGCGAAAAACAGGTATCTATGAGAACGCTGAGTACCATCGTATTCATCAGAAAATTGAAGAATCTGCATATGGTTATGGAAAAAATTTCGTCTAACCCCCCCCAAAAAAAGAAAGGGCCGACTTTAATGTCGGTCCTTATTTTTTATAGAATTCTTCTACAAATTCTTCGTAGCGATCTTCCTTAATAGCTTCACGCATCTGTTCTGTGAGTCGAATAAGGAATCGAATATTGTGTATTGAAAGAAGGCTAGCGCCAAACTGTTCATCGCATTTTACGAGGTGGTGAAGATATGCACGGGTATAGTTTTTACAGGTATAACAATCACAATGCTCGTCGATTGGAGAAAAATCATCTGTAAATTTTGCATTTTTGAGGTTTATACGGTTCTCTTTAAGACCAGAAATACCAGTTTCTCTTACGCCTGGAACGAGAGCGTTACCGTGACGAGCGAGACGGGTTGGAGAGACACAGTCAAAGATATCGATTCCGCGTTTTACACCTTCGAGAAGATCGACAGGTTCACCGACGCCCATAAGATAGCGAAGTTTATCTTCAGGAAGATATGGGCATGAATATTCGATTGCCTTATACATATCATCTTTGCATTCGTCATCATTTGCGACGCCACCGACAGCATAGCCATCAAAACCGATTTTCACGGTCTCTTCAGCTGACCAGCGACGAAGATCTTCGTATGGACCACCTTGAACAATGCCAAAAAGATTCTGATTTGGGTTGTTAAAAACAGCTTTGCCGCGTTTTGCCCAGCGGATAGTGCGTTCAATTGAATTCTTAAGGTATTTTTTATCTGCGGTTGCTGGAGGGCATTCATCGAAACTCATAGCAATGTCACTATCTAGCATATTTTGGATACGGATAGATTCTTCAGGAGTGAGGAATAATTTTTTGCCATCAAGCTCAGATTTAAAATGGACACCTTCTTCGGTAATATCTTTCTTTTTGTTATGTGCGAGAGAAAAGACCTGATATCCACCAGAGTCAGTCAAAATTGGACCGTGCCAATTCATAAACTCATGAAGGCCGCCAGCTTTTTCGACAATTTCAGGGGTAGGACGGAGCCAAAGATGATAGGTGTTTGAAAGAATAATGCCTGCACCGCAATCTTTAACCTGTTCTGGGCTCAAGGTTTTTACGGTTGCCTGAGTGCCGACAGGCATAAACATTGGGGTTTCATATTCTTGTTCCGTACCGTCAGGAGCGGTAAAAATGACCTTACCGTAGCGAGCGCCGGTTTTCTTATCTTTATGGATTAATTCGTATCTTACTTTCATGGTCCACCTATTTGATTAACATTGCGTCGCCGAAGCTAAAGAAACGATATTTTTCTTCAATAGCGTGATTATAAGCCTTAAAAATGAGATCTTTGGTTGCGAAGGCTGAAACGAGCATAATGAGGGTTGATTTTGGTAGATGGAAGTTTGTAATTAAGCCATCAACAGCCTTGAAATCGTAGCCTGGGTAGATGAAAATGCTGGTTTCTCCCTGGTCTGCGCGAATTTCGCCATATTTTCCAGCTACAGTTTCAAGAGTACGGACAGTTGTGGTTCCGACGGCAAAAATACGACCGCCGCGTTTCTTAACTTCATTAATCCTGTCTGCGGATTCTTTCGAGACATAATATGCTTCGGTATGCATCTTATGTTTCGCAACATCTTCGACATTGACTGGGCGGAATGTGCCAAGGCCGACATGAAGGGTAATTTTTATAATATCGATACCCATATCCTCAGCTTTTTTAAGAAGTTCTGGGGTGAAGTGAAGGCCAGCAGTTGGAGCTGCAGCAGAGCCGAGATTCTTTGCATAGACAGTCTGGTAGCGGGATTGGTCTTCGAGCTGTTCGTGAATATATGGAGGAAGTGGCATTGTACCGAGCTGATCGAGAATCTCGAGGAAAATACCCTTATATTCGAATTTAACATGCGTAATTCCCTCATCTAAGGTCTCTAGGACGGTTGCAGTGAGTTTAGCAGTATCTTCAGGCTTTTCGGTGTCAGTTGCCCCGAAAAAGACTCTTGTGCCCTTGTGGAGGCGTTTTTGTGGGCGCGCAAGGCATTCCCAAGTATCATTACCGAGTTCTTTAAGGAGTAAAAGCTCGACAACACCGTGAGTTTCCTCTTTTGAGCCAATAATACGAGCAGGAATAACCTTAGTTTCATTAAGTACTAAAGCGTCGCCAGGTTTAAGGTAATCTAGAATATCTGTGAAATGTTTGTCTTCGAGAGATTCTGATTCTCGATCAACAACAAGAAGACGTGAGCTCGAACGATCCTTCAAAGGGGTTTGAGCGATCAATTCTTCTGGGAGATAGTAATCAAAATCATCAGTTTTCATCTTTTGATATTATAACATATTTTCAGGGATAAAAAAGCCCCAGCCTCTAATGAGACTGGGGGTAGGTCCTGCGGTTATGGTATGTTCATTCTGATTGTTGCGATGACGCTAATCCGTTTTTCCAACTCGAGCTGTTCTTTGTTGATCATATCATTAACGTATTTTATAGCGGCATCCTTTGCTCTTTCGATATTTGCATATCTACCCTCGATAGGGCGCTCATGGTTGTCATTCTGGTAATGCATGCGGATATACCATTTATCGTTAGCGTGGTTATGATGATTGATTATGGTACAGATCTTAATGCAGCTGGTCAGATCATTCTTGTTTGGCGTAACGCTAAGAGTTGATTCTACATCGCCGTCATTGTAATTGATATCAGTCCATATAGCCATAATTCCCTCCTTTAGCAGGCACTGTAAATGAGTAACGACCCCAAAAACCATTGGGATATAATATATATTATACCATAAACGGCATATAAAATCAAGGAGTGTGGTCATGCTCTCTATTTTTGCATAAAAAATGGAGCCGCGAACGAGATTTGAACTCGTGACCTCATCCTTACCATGGATGCGCTCTACCGACTGAGCTATCGCGGCATACTTCGCTTATTTTATCACAAAATTATGCTATAATCAAGTTATGAATAGATTGTTAAAACGCGGTCTAAACGCATATAAGATATTTCTTAAAAATAAGTTAGCTATGTCTATTATGATGCTGGTTTCTGGTATTATGATGTTTATTGCAGCGATGAACGGTAAGGGTAATGACGTCAAAACTCTCCCTATTCTCATCACAATTGCTGGTGTAGTTTTCTCGTTTTGGGCATTCTATCGTCTTGGGTATATTAAATCAAACATCGATAAACTTGATGAAAGCCGTGATAAAAGAATTGAAAAACGTGGTTTTTATCTCCAGATTGTTGAAGCTTCGATTTATACAATTATCTCTGGATTAGGAATCTTCCTACTCGTAAATGAGAGTTTTACAAATACTGTGCTTGATCTTATGGCTGGTGGTTTCACTACACTAAACGGTGTTATTGGTGTAATTAATACAGTGAAAGGTCGAAATGATATCGATTTTCGTTGGAAGTTTATGTTGGTTCTAACCGTACTCGAGCTTATTTTGGGGCCATTCTTCATCTTTAAGTCGAATACGATTGACTTAAATGGCTATTTGCTAATGGGGACATTAACGACTGTTGCGGGTCTTATCGAGGTGATTTCGTCTCTTAGTATGCAGACATTAAGAGATACAATTAGTGATAGTAAAGAAATCGTTAAAAAACTAAAAGAAGATTAATGAAAAAGGACCGTATACTACGGCCCTTTTTTGTTTTCCAGGATATTTTCAAGACCATCTAGCGCGGCCTTGTCTTCAAGAGGTGCGATAAGATTATTGTCTAAGATAAACATTTTACGGGTAATTCTAGCTAAAAATTCATAGTCAAATAGATGGCCTTTGAAATTTCCGTATCGCTGTTTTGATAGTTTTATTGCTTCTTCGATTGTGAACGGCTCTGAGAAACCAAAGCAATAGGATTTCTTAAGATTTAATCCTTTAGAAAAACCTCTAGGAGGCTTTACGGCTATCGGTATAAACCTTACATTCGCATATTTTTCTCGAGAGAGAGTTAGAGCAAGAAGCGACATCGTTGACGGTTCAATCTTCTCAAGCTTGTTTAATTCTTCATCTGTTCTAAAAATTGTCCTTTGTCTCGTCGCTGAAGGTGCAACAAGTATAATGTTGTGGGTTAAGGAAAACTTTATACAGAGATTAAGATAGACTTTATTAAGCTTCGTTCCGATCAACTCAATCGTTTTTCGCTCTTCTTCACTACAGCCTTTTAATAGCGTCTTTTTTGCGCTAGGTGTGATTATTGGCGTAATTGTGTAGCCAATTTCCTCAAGAGGTTTAACCACGGGAATTAGTACTTCATACCATGCGAGCGTTACTGGAAATAGATAGTTTTTATACGGATAATTCTTTGCGACAAATGCAATCAGACGCAGAATTTCACCGAGTGAAGGGTGGTTAAAACCTAGGATTAATCCGCTGCCAGTTATTGGGATACGATCTTCTCTGTCGATCGTATATGGAGTCCAATATCTTAGAAAACTGACTATAATGCTTTTTGAGGCGATATGCCAGTCCTTCTTATTGCGCATTTTTGCTCGGAATATAACGTATTTAACAGCAATCATTGCGGCAATACCGGGGATTATCCTTAATAACCTGGTCCATTTGCACCCGATTGAATCAAGAAGTGAATATTTACGATTTCTAAGATCCTTAATAATCTCATCTTTAGATTTTTCCTGGAGTTCCTGTAATTGTACTTTTCTCATAAAAAGTACCCCCTTTTCCTAAAGTACACGAATAACCTTCGATGAGACTATTATACTATATTTTTCGAGATTTTTTAGGGTAAACTATCTTTGTCTGTCTTCTGACAAGACGTCGAGCCTGGCGTTTTCTGAGTTGTGCCTCAGCCTCGCGACGAGCATTATCTTCAGCGATTTTCTGCTCAATTCTAGCGGTGGTTTCAGATATTTTCTCAACATCTTCCGCATCTTCATAAATTGCAAGGATTAAACGAAGAGTCGTAGTTGAATTATCGAGAGAAAATGCAGTTTCAAGCGATTCGATAGCACGTTTTCTTTGGCCCATTTTTTCATAAGCTTTTGCGAGTGCAATATGTCTTGCTGGGACCTTGTCTTCAAGATCAATAGCCTGCTCAAAAGCCATTGCAGCTTTTTCGTAAGCGCCTGTTTCAAGGTAGATAAGGCCAACGTTATGAAGCGAGCTAGCGTTGTTATCGAGAGACTGTGCGATTTCGAAACATTCAATAGCTTCGTCATAATTTTGTTCTTTCGCGTATAAGATACCTAGACGGTTGTAAGCAGCGGCGTTCTTTTCATCAAATTTTAAGATAGTAAGTAGAGCCTTTTCTGCACGAAGAGGTTTTCGATCCTTCATTGAAGTTTGCGCAACATCCCAGAGTTTTTTCATCTGGTTATTATATTTTTCAGAGCGTTCTGCTTTCTCTTCGGCCTCTTTAACCTCAGCAGGTTTGCGAATTGGGTACAAAAAGATAAGATATAGACACAAAACTATAATAAGCGTTACGCCTAACATATGATTATTTTACCATAAAAACGATGGATTAGACAAGATTTGCGACGAGTTGGAGGCGGATATTTCCGTTTTCCGAGATGTTCTTATATGCAATAATTAGACCGTTAATTTTCTTTGTAAAAGCTTCATTTTCAGTCTTAAAATATGATTTTTCGGCGAGCTCGATTGTTGTTCGAATGATATTTAGCGCATAATCGCGTCTTGGCGATTTTTCGGTGTCTTTATGTTTATTGATTTCATCAGCAATTTCGATAATTTTAGGTAAATCAGCGACAAGTAGCTGCTTTGCAAGTAAAAACACCTCTTTTTCGGCCTCTGGAGGCATTTCTAGCGTATTTACTGTCAAAGGGGCATAAATTGGCGCTCTAGAGCGAATCGTGGTGAGTAGAGCCTCAGGGGACGTCGTCTGAAGAACATAGTGATAGTTTTCTTTTGGTTCCTCAAATAACTTAAGTGCAGCATTTTGAGCCTCAGGGCGTAGCTTCTCCGCGTTTTTAAAAACAAAATAGAGTGGTTTTAGAGCCTTTGTTGTCGCCATTGCAGAAATATCGCGAATATCATCGATACTGACCGCCTCTGTTATTATTGGATTTTTGAGGATTTTTTCGATGTTTTCGGTATTTTTTTCAAGCACGATAATAGTACCCGTATTGTCTATGGCGTTTTTTAATTCATCTATCGAATTATAAAACACGTTCAAACTCCTTAGGGATTGGCGCTTCAAATGTCATGCGTTTGTTTTCAGGTGTGTCTGGGATAGATATTTCAAGTTTAGCTGCATGGAGATAGAGGCGCATATCAGTATCAGCCGGAGCGCTACCATATACACGGTCTCCTAAGATAGGGGTTCCGAGATATTTTAGATGTACGCGGAGTTGGTGGGTGCGACCGGTGGTCGGTCTTAATTCGAGAAGGCTGTATTTTTCGCCAGCTTTTACAACTTTATAATAAGTTTGGGCTGGTTTTCCATTTGCATCTACAACGAAGGTCGTTGGGTGTTTAATGTTTCGGCTCATCGGAAGATCAATCATCGCTTCATCGAGCTTTGGTCGACCTTCGACGACTGCATAATAAGTTTTATGGGCTTTTCTATCTTGGAACTGTCTGCGAAGCATTTTTTGGGTTTCTTCGTTTTTGCCAAGAATTACTACGCCTGATGTATCGCGGTCTAGACGGTGAACGAGTAGGCCATAGTCTTCAAGGGTAGGTTCTGCAGTATATTCGCCTTTTGCCATTGAAAGAAGGCCGGATGGTTTATCTAAAACTAAAACATTTTCATCTTCAAAGATAGTTTTTGGACGTATTCTTTCGATTGCGCTGTTTTTTAATTCTTCATTAGTCAATTCTTCGGGTAAATTTAATGCGATTTCTGCGTCAGCTTCGATCTGGGTATTAGGTTTTGTTGCAGGTTTGCCGTTTACGAATACGTAACCAGATCTAATGAATGTTTGTAAGGTCGAACGATTATATTCTGGATATTTCTCGACCAGTTTTTTATCAAGACGGAATTTTTCAACTTTTACCTCTTCAGAAAGCTGCACGTCGCCATTAATAACGCGTGAAAGTGAAGGTTTGCTGAATTTTTTACCCGTGATAATCATATTTATATTTTAACATAAAAATTAAGAGTTGTCGAGCCAATAAAAAGGCCGTACGTGACGACCTTTTTTGGTGTTAATTCTCGTATGGTGTGATAAAATCTTCATCCCATACATATGGTGCACCCCCGATACCAATAGTGAAGTAGTTATGCTCGCCATCTCCATAGAAGTGAACATATTCTTCGGGTAATGTTCTGCCAACATCGGCTGGTGATTCGCCATTTTGTTCCCTGTAAAAGCGTTCAAAAACATCAACAGCAAGTAAATAGTCCTCTTCAGTATAAGTTCCCCCTCTGAAATATCCTGTAAACTGTCCTTCTTGCTCTATAACCGCAATTAGGTCATCAGGATAAAACGAACTTTCACTAATAACTCTATTACAGGCAACCCAAAGGCATCCTGAACGTTCAGTAACCGAGTCAACCCCTCCTGCTTCGTAATGAACCATTATTGCGCCAGCAACATAGGTTTCTTCGCTGAAATGTTTAATGTCTTTATTGATAATTCCATCAACAGATTCAGCAGCAGTTTTCGTTAATACAAACTCGGTCTCTTCTTCTATGACCGGTTTATATTCGTACGGTATTACTTCGCGTTCAATTCGAGCTTTAGTTGCATGAGCACTGGGTGTGTGCTCACTGTATATTCTCTGCTCTGTTCCATTTTTGATAGTCATTGCTAGGGCTATAATTGTTAAATAGCCGATAACTATAACTAAGAAAGTGTGGACGGGCACGAGCGGGAATTCCGCTCTTCGGGAATATACAATTCCCATATTTTGCATTAATACACCTCCTAAGGTTCTATCCGGCACAATTTGCCAACGAATCCCCGAAATTATATCATTTTTCTCCATTTTAGTCAATGTCGCTATCTATTCTATCTTGAGAAAACAGGGGTTTTATGCTATAATGCATTCAGTTTTTGTTCTTTAAAAACTTGGTGGTTAATTCTTTACTCGTTGACGTGCTATACGCACAGGTTTTGGTTCATAGGAGGTATATAACTATGATTCATGAAGATTTTAATCTGGCGAATGGAACCTATCTTAAAGTAATGGACGACGGGTCAATTGATATTAGCGGCCTGAAGTCATACTTTGATGAAAAACAAAATTTTTTAAGAGCTATATGGCAGATGTATAAGGCATATAGTTCGAATGATAGGGTAATTCGCTCCGGTCACCTATTGTGTGGTGTGTATAATCATCCAGGTGATAACTATATCATGGATGATTATATCGAGAGCGATACAGTTCATTCAACTTCTGTTGAGGAACTCGCAAACAATGTTTTTATCTTTTATCCTAATTTGCTCTGTGATTATGATAAGAAACGTGTCATCAGATTGCTGCGCTATCACGATCTTGGCGAGAGTGTCGATTGCCCCGACGATGGCAGCAGGCCTCATGATCTGAAGTTCGAAGAAGAATTTAAGACCTTCTCTGAAAAGATTTATAGTCTTCCGCTTCAGATTCAGGAGAAGCTCCTCAAAGACTTCTATATCTTTGAACATGCTAATCTTCCTATCTGGTCCGACGATGATCGCATACCTATGCAGATCGCTAAGCTGAATGATAAGACTGATGCGCCACTCAAGGCACTTCTGTATGAAGCTCAGGGTAGACCCGGTTCACTTCTATACAAGAAGAAACACTATGGCAAACTTTCCGATCAGGACCGAGACGCTGCAATCGAAATCGGAACCTTCGCTCAAGCTGATATCTGGACGGCTCATTTTATTGATAGCTATCACGATTTTGAGAATTTCTGGCTATTTATAGGTATTATAGCCGAAGCTTGTCGTGACGTAAGGGGCGGAATATTCCCTTGGGCGAAAGATTTTTGCGTAGCTCGTGGCATAAATGAAGGCATTATCAAGATTCTGAGCTAATTCATCTAATATGCATTTGTACTTTATACGCATATAACCACCAAAATGCCCTCGAATTATATATTCGGGGGCTTTTTTATGATAAAATAGAATAAGTTAAGGAGGTTATATGAGCAAGTTTGACGACCAATATATTGATTTGTGTCGCAGAATACTCGCACATGGCGAGAAAATACAGAATTACAAAAAAACCGATAGTCGATCTGCTTCAGTTTCTACAGCAATTCCTGACCACTCCGCTCAAGGAAGCCAAGAGACAAAAACTATTCGCCTACCTCATCAAGTTATGCAGTTTGATTTGTCTGAAGAATTTCCGATTTTGACGTCGAAAAAAGTTTCTTTTAAATCCGCTATTATAGAAATTCTATGGATATATCAGGCTCAGAGCAATGATGTGTCATGGCTACATGATAGAGGTGTTCATATTTGGGATGAATGGGAGGTCCCTAGTGACGGTATCTATATGGGTCGTGATTTCAATAAACTATATAAAGAACAAGGTCTAGATGAAAATCCAGTAGGAACTATTGGCACTGCATATGGTTGGATAGTAAATAGATATCAATTAGTACAGAACCTTATTGAAACACTAAAAGTAAATCCTGGAAACCGTCGTATGATTATGTCACTTTGGCAAAATGAGTGGCTAAAATCGGCCGCACTTCCTTCCTGTGTTTGGAATTCACAATGGAACTTGATTGACGGAAAACTTAACTTGCTCGTAACCTCACGTTCATCAGATGTTCCTCTTGGATTGCCATTTAATATCGTTCAATATGCAACATTATGCTGCCTAATTGCTCATTGTATTGGCGTAAAACCTGGACAAGTTACCTTTATCACGAACGAT
>CAMZGF010000007.1 GCA_947306315.1 uncultured Candidatus Saccharibacteria bacterium | reverse complement strand
TCTGGATCAAACAAAACTATGAAAAAGGTTCGCTCGGTTTCATCCAATCAGACATCATTGATGGCTGCCAAAAGTATGAGGGTGGCCAAGTGTGTAATAAATAAAACTTCCCCATATATAGAGATGGTGTGTGCTATAATACCTATATATGGTGAAGGTAAAAGCTAAAAAGAAGAGAGTTTATCTTGAGATCTTGAGAATAATCTCTGCTTTCTTAGTGATTTTTAACCATGAGGTAGCATTTTCGTTCTATTATAAAACTCATGGTGCTAGCCAGATTATTTTTCTTATTTTATCTATCATTACAACAATAAATATCCCAATCTTCTTTATGATTTCAGGGACACTTCTTTTGAACAAACAAGAAGATTATAAAACAGTATTTAAAAAACGAATCTCGAAATTTCTGATCGTGCTCCTACTATTTAGCGTTATCACTTATCTCTTGAGATATTGGTATGGTGAAATAGACCAAATTTCTCTTGGGAACTTCATCAGATCATTTGTAGGTGGCAAGGTGCATTTTTCTTACTGGTTCATGTATGCTTATCTTGGTTTCTTATTAATGTTACCGCTGCTTCAGAGAATAACCGCAGCAATAAAAAAGCAAGATTTCAATGTTTTATTTATCCTTCATCTAATAATTTTTACTATAATCCCACTGATTGATTTGTTCTTTGTGGCTCACTCGAAGAATGGTTTTAGACTATCTTCGGATTTTAATGCACCACTCGCAACCATTAAAGCTTTCTTTTATCCGATTGTAGGTTATTATATTGATCAGAAGATAAATATAAAGAAAGTAACAAGAAAAAATATCATATCAATGCTATTTGTATTGGTTGGTTGTTTTGCTGTGACAGCAATTGCAGTTATTTATGCTGGAAATAGAATGGGCTATGATCAAAGATATCTTAGACTTTTTGACTATCTCATTTCGATTATAGTATTCCTGCTTGTAAAAATATTCTGCGAAAAAATTATGAAAGACAAATATACTAAGTTATCAAAATTTCTTTGCCTAATTGGGTCTCTAACATTTGGGATTTATTTACTGCATCCGGTTCAAAAAATAGTCTTCTCAGATGATTTCCATTACGCATTTGATGTCCATAACAATGTTGATATCCTGCTTATAAATATTTCTTGGTGTTTTATAGCTTTTATAGGAAGTGCAATAGTTGTATATTTGTTTAAGAAGATACCAGGCATTAAAAAAATAATTTAGGAGTAAAATGAGTAAAATTGCAGTCTTAATTCCATGCTATAACGAAGCTAAAACCATTGGTAAGGTTGTTAGCGACTTCAAACAGAATGTACCTGAAGCAGAAGTCTATGTCTACGATAATAACTCTTCTGATGAAACTGCAAAAATAGCTAAGAAGAACGGCGCAAAAGTCCGTTTTGAACCACGACAGGGAAAAGGCAATGTTATTCGCTCAATGTTTAGAGATGTTGAGGCCGACTGTTATATTATGGTCGATGGCGATGATACCTATTCAGCAGAAGACGCTAAGAAAATGATTAATCTAATTATCAACGATGACCAGCCGACATATGATATGGTTGTAGGCGATAGGCTATCAACAAGTTATTATAAAGAGAATAAACGTAAGTTTCATAATTTTGGAAACCGTCTTGTCCAGCAGCTAATTCAGAAATTATTTAGAGTTAAGATTAATGATATTATGACGGGTTATAGGGCTTTTTCTCGAGATTTTGTAAAAGGATTTCCTATTACGTCTAAGGGCTTTGAAATTGAAACTGAGATGACAATACATGCAGTTGATAAAAACTTTAAGATTAAAGAAATTCCGGTAAACTATAAAGACCGACCTTCTGGTTCAGAGTCGAAATTGAACACCTATAAGGACGGAATGAAAGTGCTTCGTACAATTGCCACACTTTTTAAAGAGTATAAACCTGCTATATTCTTTAATTTTGTTGCTGTCATTTTTGTTATAATTGGAGTAGTCCTAATGATGCCGGCATTTACAGAATATCTCTCAACAAGCTTAGTTACGAAATTCCCAAGGCTAATATTTGGTGGATTTATGATGATGATTGGGATATTAAGTTCCATCACTGGCATTATCCTTGAAGTGATAATCAAAAAACACCGACAACAATATGAACTCCAACTAAACCAACTTAGAGAAAATAAGAAATAATTATTTCTTTCTTCTTTCCACTTCTTTTCTTAACGCAATTATCTCATCCATCAAAAATTCGTTTTGCTTCATGATATCGAAATTTTGATCCTTTAAGAACCTTGCCATCTTGTATGTAGGGAACACGAAAGTAGCAATCTTAATGATTTTTTCTTTTGATTCATGGCGGAATTTTTTAAGAATGTATGTTCTGTAACCGCCCTTATTTAAGAAATAATTAACAGAGGTTTTTTCGAATGTTGAGAAATATGCAAAATGGAAATCTGGGTCATCTTTTATCTCCGAGAAAATATCAACTAGTTCGTTGTAATATGAACGCTTAAATTTCCAATCGATGCGATTAAAAAATTCGTAATTTGTCCAAAGCACATGGACGAAGAAGGGTTCTTTAAAAATATCGAATTTTTTGTATTTTTTAAGAATTGAAATTGCGGTTTTAGAATTCTTCGCCATCAAAAGAAGCTTTTCGCCTCTTGCGGATGTGGAATTTCCTTGACCTTCGTCATTCCTCCAATGGACAAAAGGACGCTTAACTACCGAAACACGCTTAGCGCGGCAGAGAACTTCAGTCATAAAAGGGAAATCCTGGTAGCTTGCACCTGCAGTCTCAGGGATACGGATTTTCTTTACGAAATCAGCTTTATAAATAGAGGACCAAATCGAAGCATGAAAACCGATAATTCTTGGCCAATCAGCCGGTTTAAAAACTCCGTCTGGCGCAAGTCTTAAGTCAATTCCGTTTGGGTTTCGGTAAAGTGTGTTCTGGCTTTCACCAGCCTTTGGAACTGTTCGATATATATAAAATAGACCTTTGGTGATGTCGGTTTTATTTTTCCTGGCATTATTGTAGAGCGATTCGTACATGTCGTCATCAATCCAGTCGTCGCTTTCAATAATCCCGATATATTCACCTCGTGCAATATCAATTCCATGGTTTACAGCTTTTGAATATCCAGAATTTTCCTGGTGAAGAGCGATTACACGCGAATCTTGCCGAGCATACTCATCGATGATTTTTCCGCAACCATCAGGGCTTCCGTCGTCAACCAAAATAATCTCAATATCTTTTAGAGTCTGCTTAAGGATACTGTCGACACATTCTCTAAGATATCGTTCGACATTATAAACCGGAACCACAATCGAAACTTTTGGCTTCCTATTTCTAAAAGATTTGCGGGCGTAACTTGCCACTCTACCTCCTTTTACGCGCCCACCAATTATTATAAATTATATCACACTTATGGTATAATTACCTCATGAAAAAAATTGGGAAAATAGTGGAGACTATTGAGCGTAAACGCTTACTTTTTAGTTTAATTGCCAGTCTTATTTTCTCGACATTTCTCCTTGTTGGTGCTGAAATAACCGTGCATGGACGAACGGAATGGTCACTAGCATACTTCCTGAGGTTTTTAGCAATTTTTGTTGTGCTGGCACTCTTGTTTTATGTAATTTTTAATATAAAGATAGCAGAGAAGAATGATGAAATAGCAATTCCGCGCTGGAAAATATTCCTAATCTTAATTATTCCTTCGATCTTCTTATTGTGGGCTGTGTACCCAGGGATTTTTTCGTGGGATTCAGGAGTTATGTATCACTATTATGCAACTGGAGAATATACAACGCACTTCTCGTTAATCATCTCATGGCTACTTGGATTCTGCGTTAACGTTGGGCGCAACCTCTTTGGTTCTGACAATATTGGCCTTGCATTATTCTTGTTAATTCAAATCATAGCAGCAAATATTGCTATTACAGAAGCTATCCATTACCTATCGAAAAAGCTAAAATCCAAGCCTTTCTTAATTGTCTGTGTTATCTACTTTATCACTCACTTACTTATCCAAAATATGCTTATTACTGCACACCAAGATGTCATTTTTGGCTCATTTATTGTTTTACTTGGTCTCGAATTTGTGAAAATGGTTGAAGATGAATCATATTTCACAAAAAAGAAGAATTGGTTAAAGGTTGGGCTTTTTGTATTCCTAATGTGTGCAGTTCGTAATAACGGGTTCTTTGCACTTATTCCAACACTCCTAATCGGTTTTATATTCTTTAAAGGGAATCGTAAAAATTTTCTATTTATCCTTCTACTTCCAACCCTAGTTTTTCAAGGCTATAAACATTTAATTGTTAACAAAATAGTTGTATATAATGAACCAACTGTTCGCGAATCATTAAATGTGCCAATTCTCCAAATAGCTCGCACAATGTATTATACGAAAGATAAAAGCTTTGACGATCGTCTTTATCCGTTTTTTGGTAACTGTAATTGGGATTTGTATAAAACAAGCTTTGATCTCTCCGATGATTTTAAAGAATGCATGAACAATCTACACATGACATCACATAAAATGGAGTTCGTATCGTTGTGGGCTGAGATAGGTCTAAAATATCCGGAATACTATTTTGATGCGCCTTTCGCTTTAACCCAAAAAATGTTCTATCCATGGACAAAATATAATCATGATGAGTCATCGTATCGCTATCATACGTATGCTCACCACTCGATTAGCTACGAAGTTATGCGTGAGTGGGACGGAGTTGGTGTTGCAAAAATTAAAGAAGAGCCAAATATTCCAATCCTTAAGAAAATACTTAAAGTTATATTAACTAAACAGTATTGGGGCGAAATATATGGCTTCAGAATTATTTGGAGCGGGGCCTTTACTACTTATTTACTAATTATTGTCATTTTATTCGCCTTATATAAGAAGCTATATAAGTATATGGTTCCACTTGGACTTATCTTTGGCGTTCTTCTAACGGTAGCGCTAGCGCCAACAGTATTCTTCCGTTATATGTTCCCAGTAGTAATATCTTTCCCAATCATGGCATATGTGCTTGTAAAAAGTATTACTAAAGATAAAAAACAAAAAAAGAAAAAATAGTAGACGAACTTATCTACTCCAGTCGTGTTCTATATTATAATTAGGATAATAGGTTCAAGAAAAGAGGTAAAAAATGAAAGTATTAGCTACGGGTGGCACAGGATATATCGGTTCACATACTGTCATTGAACTGATTAAAAAAGGTTATGAAGTTGAAATTTTAGATAACCTCTTCAACTCAAAAATTGAAGTTCTCGATAAAATCGAGAAGATAACTGGCGTAAAACCAAAATTTCACCAAATTGACATGCTCGATGAGGAAGGCGTGGAAAAAGTTTTTGCAGAAGGTAGGTTTGACACCGTTATTCATTTTGCGGGCCTAAAAGCAGTTGGTGAATCTGTTGCGAAACCGCTTGAGTATTATAAGACTAATATTGGCGGCACAATAAATATTCTCAATGCAATGAAGAAATATGATGTAAAACGCATCATTTTTAGCTCAAGTGCAACTGTCTATGGCGATCCACATCAGCCTACTTGTGTCGAAACTCTTGAAACCGGAAGAGACTTAACAAGCCCATATGGCAAAACAAAATATATGATTGAAGAAATTTTGAAGGATGCTGCTTTTGCCGATGAAGATCTTTCAGTTACAATTCTTCGCTACTTTAATCCAGTTGGAAACCACGAATCTGGCCTCATTGGTGAAGACCCAAATGGTATCCCAAACAACCTTATGCCAATTATTATGAAGGTTTACAGAAAAGAAATTCCTGAACTTTCAGTATATGGAAACGATTATGAAACGCGTGATGGATCATGTGTTCGCGACTACATCCATGTCTTGGACCTCGCAGCCGGTCATATTCTCGCAATGGAACATATGAAACAGGGAACGTCGATTTATAATCTTGGGACAGGAACTGGAACTACTGTCTACGAAATGGTCAGAGCCTTTGAGAATGCTTCTGGCGAGAAGCTGCCATACAGAGACGCGCCACGCCGTCCTGGTGACCTTGCGTGTTTGACCGCGGATGCATCAAAAGCTGAAGCTGAGCTTGGGTGGAAAGCAACTCATACGATTGAAGATGCAATGCGTGATACAATTAATTATCTAAGGAGCGCTTAAGTTGGAGGATAAAGTTTCGGTCATCATTCCTGTCTATAATACAGGGAAAGCAGCTGTAAAACTAATTCTTTCCATCGTTAAAGGAGCTTATAAAAAAATAGAGGTTATCATCGTCGACGATGGTTCGACTGATGGTTCGACTGAATATTTAAAAGAGTTTGTGAGACAATATAAACTCAAATTTCGTGGTCAAAATGTTCCTGAATTGAAATTCTTTAGAAAAGAAAATGGTGGAGCTTCGACAGCTAGAAATTTTGGTCTCGAAAAAGCAACAGGGAGATATATTGCTTTTACAGATTCTGATGATTCTGTAGAAAAAGATTTCTATAAGAAAATGGTTGATGCTATAAAAAAATACGAAGACTTAAAATCACGCGATCTGCGTGTTGCTCTTGCAGTGTCTGGTGTCCATTATAAGAGGTTAAATACGAAGCACGAAAAAGATATCTACTGCAATGAAGTTAAAGGCAGAATGCCAGACGAGTCTTTTAAGGAATATATTCTTCGTATGTTGTACACCGATGGTCGACTTTATGCAGTTTCAAATAAACTCTTTCGTGCAGACATTATAAAACATTTTAATATTCGTTTTGATGAAAACATGTCTTTTGCGGAAGACACAAAATTCACTCTCGAATATCTGTTTGCAGCAGAACGCGTACATTTCTCTCGCATTGAGTATGTTTTAGAGCCGCTCTATCACTATAATTTTGGAACGCCAACAAGTATCGTTGGTGACTCATCATTAAGTTGGGGAAATTGGCTAAAAAGTTTCCGTGACGTAGAAAATTTTATTGGCAGGAAACGTAGTAAACGTGCTGAAAAATATCTTCACCGCGTCTTTACTCGTTGGAAAATCTCGCACGCGCTTGCAGTGGCAAGAAGCAGACAAAGCTTTGGCCACAAAGTCCAGCACGTAAATATTGTAAAATTAATTCCTGCAGAAATAATTATTAGGTTTAGGAGGTGATATGAAAAAAGCTCCAAAACTTTCAATTCTTATCCCAGTATATAACGTTGAACCATTCCTTCCGCTTTGTCTTGAATCGGTGAAAAACCAAACCTATAAGAATTTTGAATGTATCTTAATTAACGACGGTTCGACCGACAATTCACTAAATGTGATAAAAAAATATGCGAAGGACGATAAGCGCTTCAATATTATTGATAAGAAAAACTCTGGCTACGGTGCAAGTTTAAATGCTGGTCTTAAAATTGCAAAAGGTGAGTATATCAGTATTGTCGAACCGGATGATTTTTTAAATACTAAGTTTCTCGAGAAACTACTGAGGAATGATGGAAACGATATAATTAAATGTAGTTTTATAAACTTCTTTGGTAAAACTTGGAAGACGGCTCCTGAGAATGTTTTTCATGAATTAAGAAAAGGTTTCCCAGTAAATGGTACAAAAATTGATCCGAGAAAGAACCAGAAAATTTTTCTTTCTGATCCAAGTATCTGGTCCGCAATATATAAAAGGGAAATGCTCGAGAAAAACCACATTTATTTTCTTGAGACGCCGGGTGCGAGCTATCAAGACATTAGCTTCCAATTTAAAGCTTTTGCTTCCGCCAGAACGATTTTTTGTATGAAAGATCCGTTATATTATTATCGTCGTGATAATGATTCAGCAAGTGTAAAATCTAAAGAAAAAATAAATGCAGTGAAAGCTGAGTTCGATGAAGTCGATGCATTTATCGACGAAGAGCTAAGAAATATTGCGAATTGTTGTCGATTCCGTAGTTATAACTGGAATATTAACCGCCTAAAATTTAAGGATGCAATAAAGTTTGCGAAAACTATTGGTAGTGATTATAAAAAATCTGGGTTCGACGCGAACTTCTTTAGAAAAGATGGCGAAAAACGCGCTCATGAACTAAAAATCGGAACAAAATACCCAACACTCTATGTTTTTCTAAGACCATTCTATAAAATAAAAAATTCCCTAAAAGGAACCATAAGAAGTATTATAAAAACAAAAAAGTGATATAATAAAAGTATATTAATTTAAAGGGTTAATTATGGCAGAAGAAAATGCTAATACTACCGAAAAGAAGGGCTCAGGCTTCGACTTTTCAAAAACACTAAAAGACACTTTTGACACAATTAAAGCTGTCTTCGTAAAACCAAATACTAAAGCAATTGAAAAAACAAAAGCTGTAAAAGACATTAAGACAGCTGGCATCTTTGCTGGCTTCTCGATTGTAATTTACATCATCGTAAACTTACTTTCAGCAGTTATTTCAACAATCGTAACAAAAAGCTGCAATCTCTTCAGTGGCAAATGTGAAACAAAAGTAGATTTTGAAAACCTCAAAAACTTTGATTTCTTCAAGAATCTTGGTGATAGCTTCCTCTACATCGTAGGCGCAATCGCAATCATCGCAGTAGTTGTCTACATTCTTGGACTTATCTTCAAGAAACAACCAAACTTCGGTCGCGTACTTGCTATTGCAACTGCAGCTTATGCGCCAATCGTAGTCGCAAGCTTCTTTGGAACCATTTTTGGCTTCATCTGGTCAGCACTTACAATCTTTGTAATCTTCGCAGGCTTTGCATTAGCAATCGCTTATATGGTATCTGCATATGACAAAGAAATTGCGCTTGAAGGTGACAAGAAACTCTTCTTCCACATTCTCGCTTCACTCATTATCTTCATCATTGCTTACTTCATCGTAACTAACATTATGAAGAGCTCATTGAGTGTATTAAACTTACTCTAATAAAATGAATCGAAAAAATCGAATCCTGCTTTCGGAACTTACTAAAACTGACTTCAAACTCCGTTATCAGGGTTCGATTTTGGGTTATATGTGGGCGATAATTCGCCCGCTTTTAATGTTCGGCATTTTATACTTAGTTTTTGCGAAATTCTTGCGCTTCGGTGACGACATCCCATATTATCCTGTGTACCTACTTGTCGGCACAGTTTTATGGAATTTCTTCACAGAATGCACAAACCAGGGAATCCAATCACTAATTATCCGCTCAGACTTAATGCGAAAAATTGCCTTTCCAAAATGGATAATTGTTATTTCCGCAACCGTCACTGCGCTTATAAATCTCGGCATAAATCTTATCGTGATATTGCTTTTTGCTTTGTTATCCGGTGTTTCGTTTAGTTTATCATGGCTGATTGTCCCATTTCTTATCGTAGAACTCTATATGTTAAGTGTTGGCATTGCGCTCCTTCTTGGGAGTATTAATGTAAAATTCCGAGATGTTCAGTCAATTTGGGAAGTTCTAATCCAAGCGCTATTTTATGCAATTCCAATTATCTATCCGCTTAGTTTTGTAGTTGTATATAGCGATGTTGCAGCAAATCTCTTGATGATAAATCCAATCGCCCAAGTTATTCAGGATGTCCGTGAATGTCTTATCACTAGTGAAACTGTAACGGGCTGGGAAATCCTACCAAATATTTTTGTAAAATTTTTACCAATCATTATTACTGCCCTAATATTTGCGATCGGTGCGCTGGTCTTTAAGAAAAAATCAAAATATTTTGCAGAGGAAATCTGATGAAAAAGAAAAATATGAAAAAGACAAAATACGCAATCGAAGTGAGAGCTCTTTCGAAATCATTTAAGCTTCCGACTGACAAATCCTGGGGTTTAAAACAAGCCATTCTAAATAGAATTAAGGGCATTAAAGGATATGTAAAACAGGATGTTTTAAAGAATATTAGCTTCAATGTTAAAAAAGGTGAATTTCTCGGCATAGTTGGTCGAAACGGATCTGGAAAATCTACGCTTCTAAAAATTCTTTCAGAAATATATGTTCCGGATAAAGGAAAGATAAAAATTAATGGCACACTTGTTCCATTTATAGAACTTGGCGTCGGCTTCAATCCAGAGCTCACTGGTAAAGAAAATGTTTATTTAAACGGCGCAATGCTAGGTTTTAGTAATGCGGAGATGGATGAAATGTATGAAGATATTGTTGAATTTGCAGAGCTTAGCCCATTCATGCACCAAAAACTAAAAAATTATTCTAGTGGGATGCAGGTTCGTTTAGCTTTCTCGATTGCAATTCGCGCACGTGGTGACATTCTTATTCTTGATGAAGTACTTGCAGTAGGCGACGCCGCATTCCAAGAAAAATGCAATGAATATTTTAGAAATCTAAAAGGTGAACAGACCGTTATCATTGTAACTCATGACATGGAAAATGTTCGTCGTTTTTGTGACCGAGCAATCCTTCTCGAAAATGGGAAAATAATTGAAGATGGCAAGCCGAATAAAGTTGCGGATGCTTATCTAAAACAATTCAATTAGAACTTTCTAAATGTACGGTAAAAGAAACCGGATAGTGGCGTAAGCGCTGCAATATACCCGCGGCGTTTTTTGTCACAAAAAGGGTTATTTAAGAATGAATCTTTTTTCTCAAGCACTTTCTTGCTATATATATCAAAATTTTTTGGGTCAATTTCTTTCCTTGCTGCATAGTCGATCATCTGGAAATATGCAAGGAGCAGGGAATATTCAGCTGCAAGTTTTAATTCTTTGTCGTTAGCAAAAAACTCAATCGCTTCTTCTGCCGCGCGAATTTTTATTAGTAACCTTTGCATAGTTTTTGAAGTTCCCATAATTGATGAATCACGAAATACATGATTATAGGCCGAAATTTTTTTGAAAGCAACTTTCTTCGCGCCTGCGAGCAACTTGTAAGTTGTTAAATTATCTTCAAACTTCTCGCCAATAGGGAATGCTATACCTTTGAAGAGATTTTTATTATATAGCTTATTCCATGCAACAATTTCGATATTGTTCTGGTGTGTTAAAAGATGGATTGCTGCTTCTTTGCCAGTTAGAACTGGTTCTTCGGGAAACTCTTCTGTAATATTCTTTTTTGTAATGTCGGTGTACCCGCAGACTGAGATATCTGCATCGTTTTCTACAATGGCTTCGTAAAGTGTGCTTAAATAATTTGGGTCGACATAATCGTCGCCATCAACGAATGAAATATATTTTCCAGTTGCTTTTTCTATGCCGAGATTTCTTGCTGCAGAAAGGCCATGATTTTCAGTATGAAAGATTTTTATTTTGCCGTTTTTCTTTGCGAGTTCATCGATAATCAAAGCTGATCCATCAGTTGAGCCATCATCAATGATGATTATTTCGTAGTTTTGGTACTCCTGAAAACCAAGGGAAACTACACATCTCGCAACCTCTTTTTCAATATTATAAACCGGTACAATTACTGAAATTTTTTCTTCAGATTTCATTTAAACCTCGAAGGATTCTGAAAAATCAAGTGCAAAACGAATTGCTTTATCCATATCCCAATATTTGTATGCGCCAAGACGGCCACCAAGGGTAATATTTGGGTAACGTTCATTTAATAATTTTACGTACTTAGCGTAAAGAGCTTCGTTTTCTTTGTTGTTGATCGGGTAATATGCATCACCTCCACGCACAAAATCTGCTGGATATTCGCGAACGACATATGATTTTGGTTGAGCAAGAACTTCCTTCTCGTGTATTTGGTAATATTTATAGAAATGGGTCCTTGTATATTGAACATCTGCGTCAGCTTCATTAATAACTGCATGTCCAAGTTTAGAATCTGCGCCTTCTGGTGAATTTTCGTCAACCCACTCAGCTTCAAAGCGGAGGGAACGATATGGCAAAACGCCTAGTTCGTAATCGAGCAATTCATCAACTTGGCCACAATAGACAACTGGAATTGAAGTCGGAATTTCATCCATAATAGAAACGAACGCCGTCGAGAGCTGAAGTGTAATATTCTCGTTATTCAACATATTCTCAACAATCTTGCCGTAGCCGTCTACTGGGATTCCTTGATATTTTGCAGTCATAAAATAGCGGTCATCGTGCGAGTATCTGACAGGGATTCTTGATAAAATTTCCGCTGAAAGATTTGTTGCTGACGTAGACCATTGTTTTTCAGAATAGTTCTTAATGAAAGTCGTATATAGTTTTTTGCCAACAAGTGAAATGCCTTTTTCTTCAAAGTTTTTTGGATCAGTGATTCCAGATTTTTTTGCTTCCTCCGCAACAAAAGCTTCCGCTTCTTCTGGGCCCATATTTGTGCCGTAAAGAAGATTGATTGTATCGAGGTTGATTGGCATCGGATATAGTTTTCCGTCATGTCTAGTCGGTACTGTATGGATATAATCATTAAAATCAGTAAATTTCGTAATGTATTCCCAAACACCATCGTCTTCAGTATGAAAAATATGTGATCCATATTTATGAATCTCAATACCGGTCGCTTCATCACGAT
The DNA here is from genome assembly GCA_947306315.1 of uncultured Candidatus Saccharibacteria bacterium. GTDB lineage: Bacteria > Patescibacteriota > Saccharimonadia > Saccharimonadales > Saccharimonadaceae > Nanosyncoccus. The sequence goes on along the minus strand of CAMZGF010000007.1, from coordinate 9,813 downwards.
AAGAATATGCATTTCCAGCGACATGATTTCTTCTATCGATAACTAAAACTTTTTTGCCTTTAGAAGCCATTCGCTCTGCTACAGTCGCACCGTAAAAACCAGCTCCCACGACAATTAAATCAAATTTTGAATAATCCATAATACTAGTATACCATATCTTTAAAACTGATATTGCTTGTGCTATAATATTTATAAGCGACTGGGTATGTGGGCGAAAGCCAGAGGCTTACAGAATCGACAGGAGGTACATATTAAACGCAATACGGGAATCGTTTTTAGGGTGGCGTTGATTATAGGTGATATAATCGCAATCGTCACCTCTTTTCTTTATGCGTATCTAATTCGCATTCATATTGACTCACGTCCATATTATTTCGTTGCAAACCCAGAAAAATTTACTCTTGCAATTATGGCACTTCTCCCGATTTGGATTTTTGTCCTTTTCTTGTTCGGTCTTTATTCTAAACGCATAGTAATGGATCGTTCGAGAGTCCCAGAAATATTCCGCCTTGCTCTTGCAAGTGTGGTTGGTGTAATGTCTCTTATTACGGTCGACTTTTTCCTTGATACAAACCTTTTCCCAGTCCGTCCGATTGCTCTCTATGCAGTCCTAACATGTTTCGTTTCGCTTGTTGTAATCCGCGGTCTGATAAAAAGTGTGAGAAAAAATATTTTGAAGAAAAAAATCGGCCTAAAAAGAGTGCTTATTATTGGAGACAACCAAAGCACGTCTCGCTTAATTAGCAATATTATCGGGTTCCCAGAAGAAGGATATCGATTAGTTGGTGTAGTAGCTCGTGCAAGCCTTGTCCCAAAAGAACTTAGACATCTCCGTTTCCCGTCATTAAAAAAAGCTCTCCAAAAAGCAAAACCGGATGTTATTTTTCAAACGGATGAAAAATCGACAGAATATGTTTATAAACAGGCTGTAGATTATCATATATATTATTACTTTACCCCGACAGAAGTTGGCTTATCAAAACACATGGGCGAGCTTGAACTTGTCGGGAATACTCCAGTTATTCTTGTAAAAGCAACGCCGCTTATCGGTGGTGCGAAAGTTATAAAACGAACAATGGACCTTATCCTTGGCGGCATCCTCTTTATTGTCGCGCTAGTCCCAATGGTTTTAATTTATCTTGCACAGAAAATCACAAATCCGAAGGCTCCAGCATTCTATTCGCAAATCCGCCTAACGCGTTTTAACAAAAAAGTTAGAATTTATAAGTTTCGCTCGATGAAGCCAGAGTACTGTGGAATGACACCGGAAGAAGCCTTTAAAAAGATGCGCCGAAAAAAGATCATCAAAAATGCGAAGAAATATATCGAAGAGTACCGTAAGAATGGTGATTATCTTAAAAAAGACCCAAGAATCACGAGGCTTGGTGATTTCTTGCGCAGAACTTCTCTTGATGAATTGCCACAACTTATAAACGTCCTAAAAGGGGACATTTCACTTGTTGGGCCACGCGCTCTCGTCCCAGGAGAGCTAAAAAACTATGGCGATCGAAGTCTGCTCTTATCTGTAAAATCCGGCTTAACTGGTCTTGCGCAGGTGTCTGGCCGTCGCGATATCAGTTTCTCTGAGCGTCGCGCTCTAGATATTTACTATGTCCAGAACTGGTCAGTACGTTTTGATATTCAAATCCTTCTTAAAACTATAAAAACTGTAATAACAGGGAAAGGAGCAAAATGAAAGTAGCCTTGGTCTGCGATTGGTTAACCGAAATCGGCGGCGCTGAAGATGTCTTGATGGAATTTCATAAGATGTTTCCGGACGCTCCTATCTACACTTCACAATACAGAAAGGGAAGGATAGACTGGTTTAAGGATGCCGAAGTAAAGACTGGCTGGCTCCAATATTTTCCAATCTGGTCAAGAAGACTCATCGCCCCACTCCGCCAAAAATATTTTGAAAACCTCGACCTTAATGGATACGATCTTGTAATATCTATAACTGGGTGCGACGCGAAATTCATAAAAACAACAGGTAAGCATATCTGTTTCTGTCATGCCGCAACACAGTATTATTGGGGAAAATATGATGAATATCTCAAAAATCCGGGTTTTGGAATTCTAAACCCACTTGCGAGGTTGGTATTTAAAAGGGTTTCACCAAAGTTACGCAAGAAAGATTTCGATGCATCAAAGAACCCAGACGAATATATTACTGTTTCAAACTTTACAAAAAAGGAAATTAAGAGGTTTTATAAAAGGGAAGCAAAAGTCGTAAACCCCCCTGTTAATGTAGGGGTTTTCGCACAGGCTGTGGATAACTACAACACGAAAAAAGGGAAAAGTCAAACAAAAATATCACATAATAAAACAATAAAAATGCAAATAAGTCAAGCGATAAAAAACGAACAAAAGTTTTGCACTGACTTAAAAAATGTGGAAAACTTGGATGTTTTGGCTAAAATCTTTGCGAAATACGAAGATGGCTTCTATCTGAATTTCTCTCGTCAGGTGAACTGGAAGAGGCTCGATCTAATCGTAAAATGTTGTAAAAAGCTCAACCTCCCGTTAGTATTAATCGGAAATGGCCCAGAAAATAAGCGTCTGAAAAAACTTGCGAAAGGTGCGTCTAATATTTCCTTCTTCGACCACCTTCCAAAATCTGATCTAGCCGTAATTTCCTCTTTTGCTAAAGCATTTATTTTTCCATCAGAAGAGCCATTCGGCATTGCTCCAGTTGAAGCAATGTCGGCCGGTTGTCCAGTTATTGCCTATAAAGGTGGTGGAGCCTTAGATTATATAAAAGATGGTAAAAACGGCGTATTTTTTGAAAAACAAGACGAAAAATCACTCGAAAAATGCCTGAAAAAATTTGACAAAGGCGATATTTCCCTCGACTCGCCGAAAAAAATCAGTGACTCGGTGAAAAAATGCTCTTCGGATAATTTTGAAAAAAATATCAAAAAAATCGCTTCAAAAACCATCACGAAAAGATCTCAAACAAAGAAAAAACCTGCAAAAAATTTCAAGAAACTAATGATTCTCTGCCTACCTCTGGTTCTCTTTTTCTCTTTCTTCCCAAATCTAAAATTCGGCGAAAATTCCTCAATGCATTTTGAGCTAAGCCTACCTCTGTTATGGCTAGCAGTCTTCTCTGTTATGAGTCTCAAAACGGCCACAAAATACGTCAAAACGCATCTAAAAACTCCACTTTTAGCATTCCCAATAGCGGTAGTTCTCTCTTTCGTCCATACAACAAATCCCGTAAGGGGCCTCTTTACTCTCGCAATTCTCTCTTGTATCTTTATTTCAATCATTGGCATCAATGAAGATTTAAAATCCGAAAAGCTGCCCAAGGACTTTAAAGGTGCGATTATTGCTGAGTCTATCGCAATCTGTCTATTTTGTATTGCACAAGCCGTATTTGACGCGCTTGGCGTGAAAAATAATCTTACGTTATTATGCGACAACTGTACATCAGACATCTTCTCCTTCCCTCATCCGAATGGCTTCACTATTGAGCCACAGTTTATGGGTTCACTCCTTATTGCACCATTCTTCCTTACCCTCAATTCCCTATTAGAAAATAAAAATGGAAAAAGTCAAGTAAAGTTATTTATGTGCACCCTTATTATCGGGGCAACAATTGTCTTAACTTTAAGCCGCGGTAGCATCTTTGCCCTCCTTCTCTCCTGCGCAGCGTTAATTCTACTACTTAAAAGCTTCAAAAAATCCCTAATAATCCTAGCTATTGGGCTCTTCTCTACTATTACTGCAGTTCTCACGCAAGGAACTCTCGCCGTAATCGGCCCAACCGACGTTTCCTTTACGGATGCAGTCTCTACGTCCGTCTCTCAACTTACTCTCGGCAAAATCGATCTAAATTCTCAAAAAACTAACCATAATGTCGAGTTTCCAGAACCACCAATTAATCAAGTTTCACCAAAATTTTCCGGTTACGTCGAAGAATCAACAAATCGTCGAATCCAACTAATCAACTTCGCGGCAAAAATCACTTTCGAAAATCCAACAAATGCCGTTTTTGGAACTGGACTGGGTAGTGCTGGCACTGAAATGTATGTTCACTTCCCTGAAGAACAAGGCCATGAAAAAGAAATCGTCCAAAATGAGTATTTTGAAGCACTCCTCGAAACCGGCCTTATCGGCCTCGGCATGTTGGCTTTAACAGTAGCCACTTTCCTAAAAATCGAACAGTTTAAATTTGAGCCATATACTTTTGCAACCGTGGTAGCTTTCATGATCACTATCTTCTTCTTCTCTGGCTTCCCAAATGCGCTCCACATTTATCTTCTCCCTGTTCTGTGGTACAATTTACTATATGATAAGAATAGTCTTTCCAGAATACAAAAATGAGATAATCGCTTCGGCTATTAAAGAAGCTGAAGAAAAATATGGCGCAGAATTCAAAGCTATAACCGCCGAATCTCTAGAAGAAGCTTGCGAACTTGTCCGTGACAAAAAAGCCGATGCGATGGTTGCTGGTATTGACTACACGAGCCGCGATGTTATCCTTTCCTGCCGTGGAATTATCGGTGTACGTGATACTGGAAAAACCGAGTATAGCAACATTACTGGCCGTCCATTGAAGAAGACATTTTCAGCAAGTTTTGTCTTAACAAAAGGCGATAAAACCTATGTACTTGGCGATGCTGCAGCCTGCAAAAATCCAGACGAACATATGCTCTATGATATTGTTATCCAAACTTATGAAACAGCAGAAGCTGTTCTAGCTGAAACGCCAAAAGTTGCAATGCTTTCCTTCTCTACTCTTGGCTCTGGTGGAAATGATAACTCTATCGAAAAAATTAAAACTGTCGTAAACCGTATTCACGAGGATTATCCGGAAATAGCAATCGATGGCGAGCTTCAACTTGATGCTGCGATTAATGCTCAAATCGGCAACAAGAAGGCTCCGGGTTCAACCGTTGCCGGAAGCGCAAACGTTCTTATCGCTCCAGACCTAAATTCTGGCAACATTCTCTACAAAGCAATGGAACAATTTGGTGGTTTTACCGCTGCCGGCCCAATCCTCCAAGGTTTTGCTGCCCCAGTATCGGACTTAAGCCGTGGTTCGACTAAAGAAGATGTCCTCTCTGTTATAGATGTTGAAATGGCAATTATAAAAAGGCAAATTAATGCTTAAGCCTTACTTTAGAAATGGTGTGTTATCTGAAAAAATTGACAGCATCACGCCAGGTTTCATCGAGGCTTTTTCGATTGGCTTGATTCGCTACATGGGCGATTCAAGGACCTCAAAATCTGGCATGGAACGCCCACTTTCAGTTCTCTTCAGTGTCGAAGAAGATGAGGAAGTTAAAAATGTCTTTGGATTTTTTAAAGGTGCGTTCGAAACTATCGGCATTGATTATGAGTCGAGACTAAATCTAGAACGGGAAGCTCTAAAAAAATCTTTCTTTGACGAAAATTATGACTGTGGAATCCTTATCAAAAGAGCTGGAGAAGATATAAATATCGAAGTTTTTGAACGTGGAGATGATATCGGTGGTCTCGAGGCGAGCCTCCCTGGTGGCGTAAACTTTGAAGGAAAAGTTAAATCCGTGGACCATGCTGTTGATATTCCTCAAATTGCCGTGAACCATATCGAGCATGCTTTGAACACCGAAACTGGGCTAGATGTGCTAAAATAGACTCATGAATATCTTTATCTCCGGAATCTCTGGAACTGGTATGGGACCGCTTGCAATTATGGCAAAAAAAGCTGGCCACACGGTTTTTGGTTCAGATAAGAATGCCGGGCCTATTGTCCCAGAACTTGAAAAAGAAGGGATAAAGTTCGAAATTGGCTCACAAGACGGAACTTTTCTTGATAACTGTGGCAATATTGACTGGTTTGTTTATACCTCAGCTTTAAAAGATGATCATGAAGAGCTAAAAATCGCTCGCGCAAAAGGTATGAAATGTACAAAACGCGATGAATTTATCGAATTTCTCGTAAACGAACTAAACCTCAAGATGATTGCAGTTGCCGGTACGCACGGAAAAACTACAACAACCTCGATGATTATTTGGGCGGCGAATAAACTTGGCCTAAACGCAGCGTATCTTGTTGGTACAACACTTGGTTTTGCTGAATCTGGAAGTTATGCGCCAGGCGACGAATTCTTTATTTACGAGGCTGATGAGTATGACCGTAACTTCCTCGCTTACCATCCATGGCTCTCACTAATCACTTTCGTTTCCTATGATCATCCAGATATCTATAAAACCGAAGAAGAATATAAAGCTGCTTTTAAAACTTTTGAATCACAATCGGAAAATATTATTCGTGGTGGGGAGATAGACTCGCGTATTTCCCTTGCCGGCGCGGCACGTCGCGAAGATGCCACGACAGCTCTAAAAGCGGTCACAAGAATGGTTGAAGAAGCGGGCAGGGAAATAAAAGAAGATGAAATTATTAAAGTTCTGAACTCCTTCCCTGGTGTTGGCCGCCGTTTTGAAAAACTCGCAGATGGCATCTATTCGGACTATGCTCACCATCCTGAAGAGGTCGAAGCTACAATCGAAATCGCAAACGAAGAAGCTGAAAGAACGGGCAAGAAAGGTGTCGTGGTTGTTTATGAACCGCACCAAAACACCCGTCAACATGAGATAAAAGACGGTTATAAGACAGTCTTCAAAAACGCAAACAAAGTTTTCTGGTTGCCAACCTATCTTACCCGAGAAGACGAGTCGCTAGAAATTCTAAGGCCTGAAGACTTTATTAGAGATCTTGTGAACCCTGAAATTGCAGAATCTGCTGAGTTAAATGACAATCTAAAAAATCGTCTAGAGAATCTAAGAAATGAGGGATACTTAATTATCCTTATGACTGCCGGCCCGGCGGACGCGTGGTTTAGAACAGCCTTTATGTGATATAATTAGAACACAAATGGGTGGAATCTGGAAAAAGAGAATTAGGGAAGAAAAAAAGGAACAACGTTCCGCTCATTTTTCAAACTTTCTAAGATCAATCCGCACCTGGCACCTCATCCTAGTCTTAATTCCCCTCCTCTTTATGTCCGCAACTTTTCTGCGCTTTGATAACGTAAAAATGCAGGATCTAAAAACTGCCGTCCTTGAAGCTGACAGAGCCGGCGAAGACGATGAGGGAAAACTCCCAGATGGCGAAGAAAAACGATCGCAAGAAGAAATCACCGCTGATATCGCAGAGAAGGTTAAAGAGTTAAAGGCCTTCACGGAATCGCATACCGTATTAAATTTCCTTGATAAAAATGGCAATACGGAGCTCGTCTTCGGTACAGGCCCATTCTACCTAGAGCATCAGTATAATCGCCTCGCTTACGCTGCGCTCCAAAAAGCCCAAGAGTTAGCGAGTCAAATATCTGATGATAATCCAAATGGAAATATCTATGCCGTCGCGAATGAAGTTTGCCGACCTCAAGCCATCCGCAAGGGCTGGCGCTGGAATTCGGCACAATACATCGCTTGTATGACTGGAGAAATCGCAAAATATCCAGTGACAGATTACATAACTGAACAAATCTCCGCAAGCATCCCTCCAACCGCTCTCTTCCGCTACGACTTTGTTTCCCCAGTCTGGTCACCTACGCTCTCCGGGCTCTTTGTTCTCCTTTCCGCTCTCTTAATAATCATAATCATTATCCGTATCGTCTCTTGGATTTTCCTTAGAGTTGCCCTACTTTTCCTTAAATAATCTAAAATTCCCCTATAAAACCCCTTGACACCCTATTGAATCTGTCTTAAGATAAAAATATATAAACTTAAGGAGGAAATATGGCCTACAGCATTACTAACAGCAAAGGCATCACTTATTACTTACGCAAATCAGAAGTTACCCTTCGTGGTGGCAAACCTCAGACTATCTACTTCTTCACAAAGACTGAGAACGGCGGCAAAGGTACTCCATGTGATCTCCCTGCAGATCGCCAAGTTAACGAGAACCCACGCAACGGTTTCTTAACTCTTTCAAAGAAGAAATAAGAAGTTTAGAAAACTTATTTAGGTACAAGAAAAACCCCGGAGAATTCCGGGGTTTTTGAGGGTTTAAGGTCGAACAAATGCATTGGTAGCGCTACATGGATTAAAGGTTATTCCAGGCACATTCGGTGCTACAGTCGGATCGGGGTTTGCCTTCATGGCATTTATTACTGCCGGCAGATACTGTAATGCCGTTGCCGGTACAGTTGAGCCATATGCAGTAGTAACGCCAGTGCCAAAATCAAAGGTATAGCTAAAAGTGCATTCATTGCAGAATTCGGGGTTGTCGTAATTCCATCTTCCGATGACGATAAAGCCTTTGCCAGGATAATTCGGGTTTGAACCGGCCTGTACAAACCAGGCTAAATCGTAGACAATACAAAAATCTGTCGTAGATTGATAGCAAAGGTCGCACCCAGAATCATACGCGTATTGGTCGACATCGAACGCGCCATTTCTCATGCAAGCATTAATGCTACTATCGAACGATGTCGAAGGCGCAGGTGCCGGCGTAGTAACGACGGGTACTTCCTCAGCAGGCTGAGGCTGGGGCTCTACAGGTGTCTGCTCAGGAGCAGGATCAGGCTGTACAGGCTCAGGCTTCGAATCATCGGGCTTCTGCTCGACAGCGGGAACTTCCTCTGTAGGTTCAACTACTTCGGGCTTCTCGGTCTCTTCAGGCTCGATAACTTCGGGCTTCTCGACAACTTCGGGTTCGACATTTTCCGGCTTCGCCGGCTCGACAACTTCAGGTTTAACGACCTCTTCGGGTTCTGTGACTTCAGCCACGGTTGATGTAGGGGTGGGGGTGATAATCTCCTCATTTGTATTTGCGGAGCATCCGCCACCGCAAGCTGCAAGTGACAAAAGCAAGACAGTACCAAGTGCAAATATCTTTAATCGTCTCTTCATAATAGACCCTCCTTAAAGAACCACGGCATAGAGCCGCGGGTAATGTGCGGCAACATCGCCATATACCTATATTATACCATATATGCTTAAAAAAATCAATATTAGTTGCATTATTCTCTATCTTATGATACAATTCAGGCAAGTATATACTCGGGAGATATATACATTGCATTTGTCGTGGGCTTTTGCCCGCATTTTTTTACTAGTTGCGCCCTCAGCTAGTGAAGCACATTAAAAATTTGGAAAGGAGAGTGCCTTATGGTAATAAACCTAAACGATGTTTATTATGTAACGCTTGGTGTCATTATGATCCTTGGCTTCTACATGGTATCGCAGTATATCGGTGTGAAGAAGCTGAGTGAAGGCACCAAGGCGATGTCTGAACTCGCAGCGAAGATTCGTTCGGGTTCGAAGGTATTCACAAAGGCGATGTATCGCATCATCATAATCGTAGCAGCAGTTATCGCTGCTATTATCGCATTTGTAATAGAGCCTGGGGCTGGAGCATCATTCCTCTTAGGTCTTACAATGACAACTATTTCAGTAATAGTCGGAATGAGCGTTGCTACCTATGCTAATGTTCGTGCAGCCGCGACAGCTCTAAAAGGTGTCGAAGATGGACTAAGAGACGAGCAGATCTGTGCTCGCACGGTTAATGTAACCATCAAAGCATCACAGATTTGCGGAATCGCCGTTCAGGCAACTTCTATGCTTGGACTAACAGTCATTACTCTTCTAAGTAGCGGGGCTCTTGAACCGAACGCTCATGGCGTTATTCCTCTTGTTGCAAGAGTAACCGCATATTCGATCGGTTGGAGTATCGTTGCGATGTTCTGTCGTGTTGCAGGTGGAATTTTCACAAAAGCAGCAGACATCGGCGCAGACCTTATCGGAAAAGTCTTTATGCACTTTGATGAAGATGATCCGAGAAACGGAGATGACATCGGAGAAAATGAAATTCTGGTT
>CAMZGF010000006.1 GCA_947306315.1 uncultured Candidatus Saccharibacteria bacterium | reverse complement strand
GGTATGTTCCCACGCGTTACTCAGCCGTCCGCCGCTCGTCAGCAGCTTCACTGTACTCTCGAAATCTGTCCTCCCGCGAATACGCCCGGAGTGTCAAGAGCACGGTGAAACCCTGTTACCGCTCGACTTGCATGTATTAGGCACGCCGCCAGCATTCATCCTGAGCCAGGATCAAACTCTCCATTAAGGACTCCTAAAAGGAGTCAACTTCAAATTTGATTACTCAAATAAAAAAACTGACGATGAAAATAAAATTGCACAACTGAATTGTTAAAATTCTTTCAAACACTCGGAAATAAGACTCTCGCAGTTGTTTGATAGTATTTATCTTATAACAGAATCAAATTTAAGTCAACACTTTTTTTGACTTTTTTTAAAAAAATCACCATTTTTCGTTAAAATATGCATCCAAATGTTACAAATTGGACCAAAAATGCAATAACTACACCAATAATAAAACCAACAATTGCCTGTGGGACCGTATGCCCCTCAACTAGTTTTAGAGGTTTTGCAGATTGAGACTCGGACATAGTAACAATCTTATTTAATAGCTTTCCCTGCTGCCCAACCGCATATCTAACATTCGTTGCATCGTAGACAATAATAACTGTCATTGCAACTGCAAGTGCGAATAACGCTGAATCAAACCCACATCTAAAACCAATCGTAAGCGAAGCAGCCGTAAAGCATGCAGTATGAGATGATGGCATTCCACCCGATTTCATGAGAAGATCGATCAGTTCTTTAAAACTGACTTTCCCCCTCTTCATCACTAAAGCAATAATAATCTTTGTACTCTGTGCTACAAACCACCCGAGCGTAAACGCTAAAAGAATATAAAAACTATCCATATATATATTATATCACATGCCATAGATTCTCGCCCCACTCAAGATATACCTATCTCGAAAAGATGACTTATTTATTGGTGATGAGGCGAGAATTAAAAGGATGATAAAAGGTATCACCTAGTGAAAACTCCATTTAGGCAATACCACATTGGTGTTTTTATGCTAATGTACGTCCTATTTTCAACTCGAGAACAATAGATTAGGAGTTATCTATCGGATTACCAGAAACGATTAAAGGCTTCTCTTTCCGTTCTTGAAACGTTTAAACATTGAAAATAGGAACAAAGTTGAAGTTGCACCAACAGCGGTGCCAGCAATAAAATATATTAACCAGTTAAAAGTTTTCTCTTCTTTCTGCTTCATATTACCAAGAATCGGCACATCAAGCGTTGTTTCTCCAGCTCCATCTGGAGAATCAACAATTTCCTCTCCTTCAGAATCCTCTATATCTATTGTATCGAGAGTTTTTGGCATGCTTGAGAGGAGCACATCCCTGGCTTCCTCTTCCGTCTCTATTGCAACTACCACTCCGCTATTAGATTCCGGCTCAGTTTCAGACTCTTCTTCAGAGGCTTCCAATTCCTCTTCAGTTCCCAATTCCCCTTCATTTTCAAGTTTTTCCTCAGTTTCCAACTCTTCTTCACCATCTGAAACCTTAGGTTCCCATAATGGTACGTCGAACTTCGCAGGAGCCTTTGTTAAACGATATATAGCCGTAGCATACTCACGAGTGCCATCGTAATATAACACATTACAGCTATTCCCGTCTTTCCAGTTCGCACAAGCATCGTAAATAGCTAGATTTATCCATTTTGTTCCATCGGCAAAATCTACCACATAAAACATCTTGTGGATTGCATCGTCCCCAAGATTAACTTCAGGATTAAAGATATATACATCGTATATTCCAGATGACGTTCTGTATGCCAACGCCTCATTCCAATCTATATTAAGCACTCGTATCGAATTTGAATCATCTACATTTTCATGGGCCAACAACTCAAAACCTGAATCATCATAATCAAGCGGAAGTCCTGCGCTTAATCTCGTTGGTTTTCTATTTCCCATATATCTCGTATCAACAATAAATTCCAACTGGTTATTTGTCTCGTCAATTCTCGACAAAGTAATCGCAGGAACTCCATCGTGAAATTGAGGATAATCTCTTCCAGAATATTCATCTGTTGCCATCACTGATGGTGAAATAGATAAGACTGCCATACTAATCCCGATTACAACTTTTACTATGTTAAATCTTCTCATTCTTTCTCCTTTGTTAGATTTGAGCCGCATTTAATCAAAAAATATTCCACATGCAAGCATAAGCGCAGACTTTTTTTGAAAAACTCATTTTAACAGAGGCGAAAATTATAGAAACCCTCCCAGATTATTCGAAAGAATGAACTTAAGAAGTAAATATCTTTTCAGAAATCGTCAATTTGCACAGACTCTTCCCTATAATTACGCGCAAAAACAGAGGTAGTAATAAATATCCCCTGTAGACATCTACAGGGGATATTACATCCAACTATCTCAGGCTATTTTTCAACTGATTCGTCAGCTTCGTCTTCCTTGTCTTCTGGGAGAACGATTCCGAGCGATGCAACAGTATCACCTTCAGCCATCTTCATGATACGAACACCTTGAGTTGCACGACCGAGTGTTGGGATTTCTTTAACCGCAACACGGATTGCTTGACCCTTAGTAGACATCATAATTACCTCTGAAGCCTCTGGATCGAGCGTATGAACAGCTACAATCGTGCCGGTCTTAGCAGTAACAGCGGCAACCTTAATACCGACACCGCCACGCTTATGGGTTGGGAAGTTCGAAACGAGTGTTGCCTTACCATAACCGTTAGCAGCGATTGCAATCAACTTCTGATCTGGATCAGTGACGATATCCATACCAACAACTTCATCCTTTGGGCGGAGGCGAATACCTCTGACACCCATTGCTGAGCGGCCCATAGCACGGACATCTGCTTCATTAAAGCGGATTGCCTGGCCAGCTGAAGTCGAGATGATAATATCATTCTTACCCGTAGTGGCCTTGACCCACTTAAGTTCATCGCCTGGATCGAGCTTGATTGAGATAAGACCGTTAGAGCGGACATTCGTATATTGCTTAATAGCAGTCTTCTTAATTGTACCCTTCTTGGTACACATGAAGAGGAAGCCCTCATCAACAGAAACCTCAGAATTCTCTTTAATTACCTCTGTAACTTTCTCGTCTGGGTGCATATTAAGGAGGTTAACAGCTGCGGTTCCCTTTGCTTGGAGTGAAGCTTGTGGGATTTCATAAGCCTTCATCCTAAACATGCGTCCTTGAGATGTAAAGAAGAGTAAGAAATCGTGAGATGAAGCGGTAATAATCTGTGAGATCACATCTTCTTCCTTAGTAGTCATACCCTTCTTACCCTTTCCACCTCTGTTCTGGCGGCGGAAATCGTTCTGTGAGACACGCTTTACGTAGTTCTCAGCAGTAAGAAGAATGACTGACTCTTCCTCTGGGATAAGCTCTTCTTCAGAGAATTTACCAAGTTCGTGATTAAAGATCTTAGACTTACGCTCATCGCCATATTTCTCTTTCATTGCAAGGAGCTCTTCCTTAACAACAGCGAGAATCTTCTTCTCATCAGCGAGAATCTCTTCGTATTTAGCAATAAGTGCATGAAGTTCTTTGAGTTCTTCCTCAATCTTATCACGTTCGAGACCTTGGAGACGACGAAGTTGCATTGCAAGGATTGCAGCAGCCTGAATCTCAGAGAGACCAAACTTCTTCATAAGCTGCTTATCTGCATCATCATAAGATTCACGAATGGTCTTAATAACTTCATCGATGTTATCGAGAGCAATTTTCAAACCTTCGAGAATATGCGCACGTTCCTTTGCCTTTCTAAGATCATACTCTGTTCTACGGCGAATAACCTTCTGGCGATGCTTAATAAATTCAGCGAGAATTTCCTTAAGACCCATAACACGAGGTTGAATACCATCGACAAGTGCGAGCACATTATAGTGGAATGTAGTCTGAAGATCAGTAAGCTTAAAGAGCTGATTCAAGATCTTCTTAGGGAATGCGTCCTTCTTAAGTTCAACGACAACACGGACCTTACCACGAGCAGACTCATCACGAGCATCAGCGATGTGAGTAATCTTCTTGTCGATGACGAGTTGGCGGACCTTCTCAATGAAGGCTTCCTTGCTCATACCGTAAGGAACCTCTGTAACTACGATGTTGTAGCGGCCACCTTTTCTCTCTTCAATGTTAGCAACTGCACGGATTGTGACTGAACCCTTACCTGTTGCGTAAGCCTGTTTCATTGGCTCACCACCGTAAACTTCAGCACCGGTTGGGAAATCTGGACCCTTAACGTGCTTCATAAGTTCTTCAAGGGTAATATCAGGGTTATCAATTTGTGCAACGGTTGCATCAACGACTTCACCGAGGTTATGTGGTGGGATGTTTGTTGCCATACCAACAGCAATACCCATCTGACCATTAAGGAGAATATTAGGGAGAGCTGCAGGAAGAACTACTGGTTCCTTCTCTGTACCATCGAAGTTATCTCTAAAATCGACAGTTTCCTTCTCGATATCTGCAAGAAGTTCTGCACCAACCTTATCCATTCTAGCCTCAGTGTAACGTGAAGCAGCTGGTTCATCGCCATCCATAGAACCGAAGTTACCTTGACCTTCAACGAGGGTGTAACGCATCTTCCATGGTTGTGCGAGGTTGACCATTGCATCATAAATTGATGAATCGCCGTGTGGGTGGTATTTACCCATAACTTCACCGACGATACGTGCGGATTTAACTGTTGCGTGTGGAGCTTTCCAACCGTTCTTCTGCATAGCGTAAAGAATACGGCGGTTAACAGGTTTAAGACCATCGCGTACATCTGGGAGCGCACGGTCGATAATAACAGACATAGAGTAACGGATGAACGAATCTTCCATCACGTTCTCAACTGTAAGTTCCTCAACTCCGTCAGCACCTTCATGAGCAGTGAGGCCACCAACCTTTACGATTTCGCCTTCTTCTGCCTCTGGAGCTTCCTCCTCGCGAGTGCCACCCTTTACAAATGTTTCATCAACACCCTGATCGTCCGCAGCATCTGGGACACCGGTGTTTGTTGAAACGTCTTTTTCGTCTTCTGGATTATCAATCTTTTTTACCATAATTCACCTTTCCTAGAAGTCCAAGTCATCAAGATCAACGCTTGCTGCTCTTGATTGAATGAAGTTTTTACGCAGTTCGACCTCTTGACCCATCAATTTGGTAAAGATTGCGTCTGCCTTTTCGGCGTCTTCAATATTAACTCTAATAACTGTACGATTCTCTGGGTTCATTGTAGTTTCCCAAAGCTGTGCTGCATCCATCTCACCAAGACCCTTGAAGCGCTGCTGTGCAGTATAACCTGCCTGCTTGAAGCGTTCATCTTCTTCATTAATCTTAGTTCCAGCTGCTTTCCTCTCGTTAATCCTCTTCTCGAGTGTTGCTTCAAGAGCTTCCTCATTATATATATATTCAATCTTACGAGTATTACCAGTACCTTTAATAAGACCAAATAGAGGCGGTTTAGCAAGATAAACGTGACCTTCCTTAATTAGTTCTGGCATATATCTAAAGAAGAATGTAAGGAGAAGGGTTGAAATGTGGGCACCATCGACATCGGCATCCGTCATGAACACAATCTTGTCATAGCGAAGACCAGAGATATCAAATTGATCACCAATACCTGTACCGAGAGCTTTAATAAGAGAAACAATCTCAGCGTTTGCATACATCTTATCAAGACGTGCTCTCTCAGTATTAAGAACTTTACCACGAAGTGGAAGGATTGCCTGGATACTTGAATCGCGGCCTTCCTTTGCAGAACCTGCAGCTGAGTTACCCTCTACAATGAAGAGCTCACAGTTGTCGCGGCTCTTTGAGCTACAGTCGGCAAGCTTTGATGGAAGATTAAGACCATCAAATGCACCCTTACGAATAACATTATCACGTGCAGCACGTGCAGCTTTACGAGCACGAGCAGCAAGAGTAGCTTTCTGGACAATCTTCTTAGCAATTGCTGGGTTTTCCTCAAGGTAGTAACCGAAATATTCGCTCATTACCTTATCGACATAACCACGAACTTCAGGGTTACCAAGCTTGTTCTTGGTCTGACCTTCAAATTCTGGATTAGGAAGTTTAACAGAGATAACTGCAACGAGGCCTTCCTTAATATCATCACCAGTAAGGTTATCTTCCTTTTCTTTAAGGAGATTATTCTTACGAGCGTAATCATTAATTACACGGTTAAGAGCAGTTCTGAAACCAACTACGTGAGTACCACCATCAGGAGTAAGAACGTTGTTAGCAAATGGTTTCATCGTCTCAGCGAAGGTATCATTATACTGAACGGCAATTTCAACCTCAGAGTCTTCAATCTGTTTATCAACATAAAAGATACCATCAGCAAGAACTTCCTTGCCATTATTAAGACGTTTGACGTAGCTTGAGATACCACCTTCGAAGTAGAATGATTCTCTTGCACCAGTTCTTTCGTCTGCAACAGATATTAATATACCTTTTGTAAGATATGCTTGGTGACGAGCATAGTGGCTCACCCAATCATAATCAAAGGTAGTAGTTTCCTTAAATATTGTCGGATCTGGATAGAATGTAATACATGTACCGTTTTTATCTGTTTTACCTTGAATCTGTAAGTCAGAGGTTGGCTTACCAGTGTCAAATTCAATATGGTGGATCTTTCCTTCCCTGTAAACTTCCGCAATCATATGTGTTGAAAGCGCGTTTACTACTGAGGAACCCACACCGTGAAGACCAGATGAAACCTTATATCCGCCTCCACCGAACTTACCACCTGCGTGAAGCACGGTAAGAACCGTTTCAAGGGTTGATTTATGCGTCTTAGGGTGAAGATCTACCGGAATACCACGTCCGTTGTCTTCTACGCGAACACCACCATCAGACAAGATAGTGATTTCAACTTTGCTTGCATAACCCGCAATCGCTTCATCGATGGAGTTATCTGCAATCTCCTTAATCAAGTGATGGAGACCGTCATAGCCAGTCGAGCCGATGTACATACCAGGTCGGACACGAACAGGCTCAAGGCCTTCAAGCACCTGAATCTCAGAGCTGTCATACTCTTCTTTCTTTGCCATCTCTTTTCCTTTAATTTATTTATCTATCCAGATACTATGGGTAGAACCCACCAATTACCTCTCTTGTATCTTGTTTAAGTATAGACCTTATGGTATTAAAAGTCAAGCAAAAATCCCCGTTTGACGCGCTGAGAGCCTTTCTAAGGCCACTTTGGATTCAAAGAGCCATAATTTACCGTTTTTATTTTAAAATCGCGTTAATGGAGTTTTATTACGTCGCCGTCCTGCATCTTGTCGTTTTCTGGCTTCTGCTCGGTATCCTGTACCGGTTTCTGTTCAGAGGCCTGCTCTGCAGGCTGCTTTTTCCATTTATCAAGAAAGTTCTCTCTCTTTGGCTTCTCAGAATCTCCCTTCGTTATTGAGTCGAGCAACTCTGCTGCTTTTTCCTCTATATTATCTTTTGAAGTTACCATCATTCTCTCATTAATTTCACGCTCAACTTCTTTTATAGGACGACCATACTTCGTCGCCGAATATTCACGGAGACTCTTAAAGACCTCTGGATTCTCCTCACCCATTGGAGGAAGAAGATTCATTGTAAACGGAGCGGTTGGCATGTCATACATCATAACCGTTGCAATAGCGTGGTAGTTTGGTTGTTTATGAAGATCTTCCGCCTTAAACGTAGGGGTAAAGACCTTCTCAAGCATTTCTGCATCTGTTACACCAATACGACCAGCAATAATGGTACCAACGTTGCCAAGCACACCTTCCCTGATATTTTCTGTAAGCTGAGTCATAAACTGGTTAGCAACGAAAAGATTGAGACGGAACTTTCTAGCCTCAGATAAGATAGATTCAAAGCTATCTGTTGCGAAATTCTGGAACTCATCTACAAATAGACAGAAGTCCTTACGATCATCTTCAGGGGTATCGACACGGCTCATAGCTGCAGCCTGGAACTTCATCACGAAGATCATACCGAGAAGCTTTGAGTTCAATTCCCCGAGTTTACCCTTTGAAAGATTAACAAGAAGAATCTTCTGATTATCCATCACATCACGGATATTAAATCCAGAGTGAATTTGCCCGAGTACACATTTCATCATACGGTTCGCAATAAATGGAGACCACTTCGAGTTAAACCAGGTTACAACCTCGCCCGCATCGTTTGACTTCTGGCTTGCCGGGAATTCCTTCGTCCAGTAATCAAAGACGTTCTTATCTGTTACGTATTTCAATTTCTCTTTAACAAACTCTGGGTCGATGAAACACTTTGGAATATCAATAAATGTCGCACCCTTCGGATCGGACATCAACAAAATTGCTGCATTTCTAAACATCTGTTCACCACGAGGGCCAAAGATACCGGTGTGTCCTGGATCGTAGAGCGAATAAAGCATATTAATACCCTCTTGAACAATGAAGTCCTTCTGGTCCTCTGCCTGCCATTCAAACATATTCATTCCAATAGGGTTCTCAAGATCGCTCGGATCAAAATAGACCACATCATCAATTCTATCTGGCGGGACCATCGAAAGAAGCTCTTCTACCACGTCACCGTGCGGATCAATAAAAGCAAAACCTCGTCCATCCAGCATATCCTGATATGCCACATTCTTTAAGAATACTGATTTACCCATACCAGTAGCACCAATCACATAGGTATGGCGACGGCGGTCCTTCTGACCAAGACGAATTTCTTTCTTCTCACCACGATACTCATTTACGCCAAGAAGGACACCTTCAGTCATCAGCTTAGCTGGACCATCAACCTGCTTAGTCTGCTGTCTCTCTACCCCTGACGTAGGGATTGAGTTCTGGGATGGAAGGTGGAAAATTGATGCAAGTTCGACGGTATTTAGAATACATTTATTGTTCGAATGCGGGAAGTTATGGAAAATATAATCTGAAGCTAACTGTTCACTTTTCTTATTCATATTATATTTAAAACCGTTAAAGGCTTGCGAATCAAACTGGGAGAACGACGCTACAACTCCCCCAACCAGTGCCTCTGATCTCTGTTTCAAATTAGAAGAAGCTACTACACGAATCAAGACTTCAAAACCCGGATACTTTGCTTTATTCTCAATTGCGGCAATTGCTTCTTGTTTTGGTTGAGAAATAGGTTTAAACTCATCATCGCCATTATCATATTTGTGTTCTTCCGGAACTTCAAATGGCGCTTTTACCACATCAAGGAATAAATGAAGTATTCGAGTAGGTAAATTACTACCACTCCACTTTTTCTTATCATCTTTAATTGCATCAACTGCATTTTCAGATTCCTTCGTCCACTCATCAGCTGCCGGACGGAATAGGACCTGGATTCCCATACCTTCATCTTCTTTTATTTTCGAGAAAGCATTCAAGATTGCCGTCTGAGCATCCCACTTTGAAACCTCGTAAGTAGCAATTGGATATACAAATTCTTTCTTAAGTTCAAACTCACCACCGGCAATCGTTGCAGAAGTTGTTCCCTCCTTAAAAATAATTTCCTGATCAGCTTCCTCAAGTCTCGCGGTTGGGTATGAAGAAGAAATAGCCTGTTTTACTGTCTCCTCAAGCACTGCAGGAACAACTGCATAATACTTAATAAACTTTCCCACTGCGACGATATCAAACGAGAAGTATCTCTGGCCATATAGCTTTACATCTACACTCTTCTTCTTAATCGTTGAAGCGATAATCGAATACATAACCGTTGCAGCAGAGATAGCTTCATCATTTATATCACGCTCGTCTCTACCGCCGCCCTGAATATCATCAGTTGAAGGTGGAAGATGAATCAAAAGCGGTACTAGTTTAAGCTGGCGCTCATAATCCTTTAATTTGCGCTTTTGGTTAAGAGTTTTAACGATAAACACTACCACCCCAATGATGATAGTGAACATAATAATTAACACCACCCACCAAGGCATTATCTTAACTCCTCCACAAGGTTAGCTCTATCTGGAAAACTTGCATAACGTGCTTTCTTTGACTCAATCATAAGTCCAACACTCTGTTTGCGAAGATCCTTTTCTTTCTTTAAATCATCCAATCTGGCTGCGAGTTCATTAGATACACCGTTCTTCCTTAATACTGAAACATCAATATCCGTACCAGTAACCTGATCTTTAGTCAAAGTTTTTACTCCAGCTTCGCCCTCCGAAACCACTTCACCAATTCCCACCGGATCAGAATCAAGACCCATAGTCTTTACGGTTGTGTTTCCAAGCATGAAAGGATCGAGATAAGCGAAGTTATCTGCATTTGGATCACTTGGTGTTTCAAAATCACCAGGTTCAGCCTCTTTTTGCTCTTCATCCCTAAGATATTCAGGGTTAAACTGTGGAGCCTCACTCATAGAACGCTCAAAATTATTAGCGTTCATGTTACCTGGTCCCACATTCCCATTATCCATATGCTTATTTTATCACACTTTCTTAATTACAAAAAGAATTAAAAGCACTGTTACGGTCGCTCCAATTAGAGAAAAAATCATGTTTGATGTCCCCATGGAGATAAAAACTAATACCATCACTGGCCAAAACGCCAAAACCCCGGCATCTGCATAGCCCTTCCATCCCATATCTTTCTTCTTATAGACAAATCTAAAGAATATTTTTGTCAGGAAGGTAGTGATCCCTAAAACAACGAAATATGTCATCAAGAAGAATGCAAAAATCCCCAGAGGACCAACATCCGCCGGAGAAGTAAAAAACAACATCGCAGACAGAATTACGCCTGCCACTAGCGCCATAAACAGAAAAACACGGTCTAACATGCTTAAATTATAGCATAACCGTGATAATTTTTGAATGAATTCGCCTATCAGGAGTCGGCGTCTTCGTTCTATGAGCCACGAAAACTGCGAGAAAATCGTGTCTTCATTTTATATTACTCCCATTAGTTGTAAGAAAGTTATCCCAGCGATATTGCAGGATATGGCCACAACCTTAGTTGTGATATTTAACGCCCTAAAGTTCAATCTCTAGGGCTAAAGACGGGGGGTTATCCGGTTCTAAAAACATTACTATTAACCGCAACCCTCACCGTCTATAGCTTTTGACCGCTCCTCGTATAGAGGGGCATCTGTCCTTGTTATTCCCTTCTTAATCTGATATTTTAAATGTGCTATTAAGAAGTTCTTAACGCGCTCAACGCTCAGTTTAATCTGCTTCACTCTTCCAATCTTCTCTTCTTCAGGTTAGTCACCTAAGCTGATTCAGATCCCGTTTGGCGTTCATTTAGAAGATTAAACGCTTTAGCGGAGCTTTAGGTAATTTCTTTTGTAATTTATGGCTAGAAACTACCTATTGGCTCGCCAAACTTCCACTCTCACCTGCTCGCGCAGGTTGTTGATTTTTGTTTTTATAAAGTGCGTTTTTATTTTTGTCTTTCGACTGTCTTCATACTACCATAAGAACTTTAAAAACGCAATAGTTTTGTACACAATTTTTATTGTATTTTTTACAACACTTTATGTCGTACATCTGTTATAGCTCTGAGCACATTTGTTGTATTTTATACAACATTTATATTGTTTTTTTGACAGAACCATTCTCTCCACAGTCTCGCTTTTTGTTAAAAATTCAGCTCTCACGCCATTTCGACCAAAAATATATATTTACATAGCATGTTCTATTTTTCTTTAATACATGATTTTATGGTACTTGGTCCAAAAATACACAACATAGTAAAGTACGAGCAAAAACTCTAGATCCAAAACATGGCACTAAAACGTAAAACATATAAAAACGCGAAAACAAAAAAATGCGGCCTTTCGACCGCTTTATGATTTCAGTGTTTGTTGTTCTTTTTGTGCGAGAACTTGTTTGTCTTAGTTGGATTAAGCCAGCTAAACTGCGAGGAAAACTGACTTAATCCGTAGAGTGTGGAGTTATTTTGGCTATTTTTGTTTTTGGGCCCCTGAATAATATTTTTATTCAAAAGCTACCTCTATAATATCGCAGAAAAATGCTTATGTCAATATATTTTTGGAAGTTTTTTGAACAATTTTTGTATGAAATTTTAGCCACTTTTCCACAGGTTTTTCTGGACACTTATTTTTAATTTTGGATAAAATTATTAATAAACAAAAATCACTCAAACGAGTGATCTAAAGTTGATGGTGGAGCTGCCGGATACTGCCTCCGGGTCCGAAAAATCGCCATAATACCATTCTACACGCATAGTTCTCTGTTTTTATTCTCGGCTTATCAGATAGGCTGCAGAAAACGAAACCTAAAAGACGCCACAACTAAAGTTTCGATAAACCCCGCGTTACAGGGGTAAATCTATTCCCATAAGTTTATGATAATCTATAGATCTATGGAAACTCGACCTAAAGACCAGCCTATAAGTTTAAAAAATTAGGCATAAACAGGTGCGAAAAGCACGTGTTTTGAAGTTTTTTCTTCATTTATTCAATACTTACGGTATCAATCGTCATGCTTGGTATCTGTTAATAATCCGTCTAAGCTTTGTCAGCCCCAACATAGCTCTATTCTATCACATTTTTCCTCTTATGTAAATATTTTTAGCATAAGCATATCTGTTTCAGTATTTTTTACAACATTAACTATCGTGGGAATTATAAACGCAAAATGTACACCAAAAACAGAGGTAAATGTAAGCATATTACATTTATGCGAAATATTTCAAGCCCACATCGCAAAGACATACCATAATTTCAGCCAAAACTACCCTATAGACAGACGCCCATTTTTCTTATGCTTGCATATATACTATTCTTTGATTAAATGCGGCCTGCAATGACAGCAAAAGTATTCACATCAATCCCCTGCGGCTTTGATGGGCACATTATAGAGGTCGAATGTGTTATCACCCAGGGGCTGCCCCAATTTGACATCGTAGGGATGGCAAATAAAACCGTTTCAGAGGCCAGACAACGCGTCAGAAACGCAATTAAATCATCAGGCCTAAAATGGCCAGACTCACACATAACAATTAATCTAGCGCCCGCAGAACTTCAAAAAGATGGTATTTTCTTCGATGTTCCTATCGCAGTATCAATCCTCATCGCATCGGGGCAACTCCTTGAGAACGATGCTAAAAATCGTATCTTTACCGGAGAATTGTCTCTCGATGGGACCGTCCGCCCAGTCAGAGGAATGATAAATATCCTAGAGGCCGGAAGAAAAAACAATTTTAAGGAGTTTTACCTTCCTGCGAGCAATCTAAATCAGGCTAGCCTTGTTACTAATGAGGGTATCTATGGTTATGAAAGTTTGACCGATCTCATCCTGATGTTAAAGCACCAAAAAGCGCCAACTACTGCGAAACTGGATGTTGTAAAAAATACTGAAACAGATATAAATGCCATATTTTTGGACGATATCAAAGGCCAGGAGCTTGCAAAGAAAGCTTTAATAACTGCCGTTGCCGGACATCATAACATCATCCTCACTGGTCCGCCTGGAGCTGGGAAAACTATGCTAGCAAGAGCCGTCTTTTCCCTGCTCCCAGACCTCTCTCTCGACGAAAAAATTGAGCTCACAAAAATCTATAATCTCGCTAATTCATCGGGGGCTGTCATCTTAAAGCGCCCCTTTCGCAACCCCCATCATACCTCTACGCTCCTTTCCATCATTGGTGGCGGTGCCAAGCTCACGCCCGGAGAAATATCCCTGGCTCACCTCGGTATACTGTATCTAGACGAACTCCCAGAATACCCCCGCGCCACGCTTGAATCATTAAGACAGCCTCTGGAAGACCATGTAGTCAACCTTACAAGAGCCAATGATCGTTGCAGCTACCCCTGTAATTTCATGCTTTTTGCCACTATGAATCCCTGTCCCTGTGGGTACCTTGGCGACAAAACGAAACAGTGTACTTGTAAAAACTTTGAAATCCAGAGGTATAAAAGTAAAATATCTGGACCACTTCTTGATCGCATTGATATCCGAATCAATGTAGACCGAATAAAAACTTCAGACCTCTGTTCAAACGATTTATCATCCGAAAAATCCCGCCAGAAAGCCATCGAAAACCAACAAAAAATCAAAGATTCTATTAAAAACGCCATCGACCGCCAGTGCAAACGCTATGGCAGTAACACTAAAAGAAACGCTAGCCTTACTTCAACAGAGGTCATGAGATACGTCGTCTTATCCGCGCCCGCGCGCACGTTCTTAGAAGACACTGCCGAAAAATTGAGTCTTTCTGCTCGCTCCTACTTCAAGATTATAAAAGTCGCACAAACTATTGCCGATTTAGCCGGAGAAAGCCAAATCCAAGTGCCCCACATCGTCGAAGCGTTATCGTATCGCATGGAGCTTTAATGAGAGCCAACATTTTCCCTATAAAACACCTTGAAATTTCCGCTCAAATTTGGTATAATGAAAAAGTTAAGGTTATAAGAGAAAGGACTACCATCAGTAACAATAATTCACATACTCGCATTAACGGAGAAATCCGCTATCCTGAAGTTCGTGTAATTGGTTCTAGTGGTGAACAACTCGGCATCATGTCGAGCAAAGAGGCTCAAGCTCTTGCCCATGAACAGGGCGTTGATCTCGTTGAGATTGCCGCAAATGCTAACCCTCCTGTAGTAAAAATCATCGACTGGGGTAAATACCAGTACCAGAAGATGAAAGAGGAAGCTAAAAACCGCAAGAAAGCTCGTGAAAAGCAAGCTGAGCTAAAACAGATGAAAATCGGCCTTAAAATCTCTGATAATGACCTAAACATCAAACTCCGCAAAATCAAAGGATTCCTCGAAGATGGCGATAAGGTTAAAATCATGATCGTCTTCAAGGGACGCGAAATGGCACATAAGGAGCTCGGTGACGAACTCATGAACCGCATTCTCGCTGACCTCGAAGAAGTCGCAGTCGTCGAAGGAAAGCCACAGTTTGCTGGACGCAACCTATCAGTCGGAATTCGGAAGAAGTAATTTCCTACTTCCACGGTTCCCTGGTCGCACTTCGTCTCATAAGAGACACTAAATACATTTAACGAAAGGAAATATATATGCCAAAGCTTAAAACGCACAAAGGCACTGCAAAGCGTATCAAGATTTCCGGTTCTGGAAAACTTATTCGCGAACGCGCATATGGCAACCATATTCTTGCCAAAAAATCTAAAGCTAGAAAGCGCAACATGAACACCGCTGCTTCAATCAACGGTAAAATTGCTAAAAACGTTAAGACCGCACTAGGAGTTTAATCATGAGAGTCAAAAGAGGCGTTCCTGCACGCGCAAAGCACAAAAAGATTTTAAATGCCGCTAAAGGCATGCAACATTACCGCACACGTAGCTTCCGTTTAGCTAAACAAGGTGTTATCAAAGCCCTTCGCTACGCTTACCGTGATCGTAGAAATAAGAAACGCGATCTTCGCGCTCTCTGGATCACCCGTATCAATAACGCAGCACGTGAATACGGCATGAGCTATTCGAAATTAATCAATGGCATGAAGAAGCAAGGTATTAATCTTGACCGCAAAGTTCTCGCAGAGCTCGCAGTCAACGAACCAGCAGCTTTCAAAGCTATTGTTGAAACCGTTAAGAAAGGAGACAAGTAATGGCTATCTGTGAACTTACCGGCAAAGGTAAAATGTACGGTCACAACGTTTCCTTCTCACAACACAAGACCCGTAAGGTCTTCAAGCCAAACATTCAAAAGCGTACGCTTGAGGTAAATGGCAAGAAGGTTAAGGTTAACATCAGTGCTTCAGCACTCCGTACCCTTAAAAAGAAAGGTCTCGTTAAATAATTATTAACGATCAAAAAGTCCCGCTACTCGCGGGATTTTTTGATATCAGCTCTCAATAAGCCGGGTTCTGTGCACCCTGTCGGGACAGGGGTGATGACCATCTATCTAGCCTAATCGTTGCCGAATAGTTCTAGCGGTGAGCGTGCGTCCTCGGATCAAGGCTGACAGCACTCCTTGCAACAGGTAGGGTTTGCCTCTGCACTATGTCACCATAATGCACTGTGAGCTCTTACCTCACTCTTTTCACCTTTGCCCGAAGGCAGTTTTGTTTCTGTGGTACTTTCCCTATTCTTACGAACGGTCGCCGTTAGCGACTACCTTATCCTATGTTGCCCGGACTTTCCTCTTGAAACTCAAGCGGCCATCTTTCGAGCTGTCTCCAATTATACCACAAGCGTCTCGTCTTCGTCAAAGTGTCTATCAATCGCAAGGTTAGCCTGTTCATCAGCTTCCTTGTTGTAGTCTCTTTTTACATGCACAAACGCAACTGCCTCAAACTGTTCCAAAAGTTTCTTAATGTCATTATAAATCGGCAAAAGATCCTTGTTTTTAATCACATAAATGCCGTTCATCTGATTAATCATCATCAGATTATCAGATACGAACCTCACCGATTTAAAGCCCAGATTAATTGCCTGTTCACAGGCCTCTTTAAGGCCATAATATTCCGCAACTCTTGAGGTAGCGAACCCAATAAATTCACCGCCACGTTTAACTTCATTACCATTTTCATCAATAATATAATATCCAAGTCCAGATGGGCCAGGGTTTCCTCTTGAAGCACCATCTGTATAGATTGTTGCCCCATTTGCCACATTGCGATAGACATTCGCATTTTTTCCAGAGATAGGGTTATTGAATATCTGCGTTCTATCTGCCCCGCCAATGCCAAGTTCAATCGAAAGAACAGATGACGTAGCATCATCAATCCTTAATTTTGCCAAGTTCTCAGCCCCATATTTCAGAAACTTATACTGAGAATATCTATCTGATAGAGTGATGTTAATATCTTCAGAAACTGCCACATTATAAATAATATAAAGATTATAGAGGCGGTTCGAATTATTTAACGCGACAAAGGTTATCACATCCTTTAGCTCAAGATTCTCAACCGTCAGACCCAAATCTTCATCTATAGCACGAACTATCGCCTCCTCAGGCTGCTCTCCGAAGCTAATCTTCGCAGTTGGCAGTTCCCAATACGATTCAGCCTCTATGCGCCCCTGAGAGCGTTTTAAAAGCAAAATATCGTCCCCTTTAGAAACGATTCCGACTACTCTAATTCTTTGTTTCATTTAGCCCACTCATATACCTTTAAGGCTCGGCAACTCATTTTCCCCTGTAGTATGTACAAGGTGGGTAAACTCTTATGCGCTGTCCCACGGGGCAGACGCCACGAATTCCCGAGATATGATTATTCAGGAAAATCATATTGTTACCGAGCTACTTCTATTGTATCACATTCCAACCAAGAAGAAAAAGAACGACAAAATGCCATCCATCGCGTTTATCAGATATAAAGAGAGGTAATTTGAGAAGAAAAATACCATCACAAAGACTACAATCAGCCCAGTTGAATACTCCATTCTCTCCATAAAATCACGAATTCCATCTGGGGCAATCGCATATAGAATCCTCGAACCATCAAGTGGTGGAATTGGAATCAAATTAAAGACCATAAACCCTAGATTACAGAGTATAACTTCTCTAAATACCTCACCTAGAAAGCCTACATCGTTCAAAGCACCGGTAAAATGCCCTAAAAGAAAGGCTAGAAGTGCAATTATAAAGTTCATTAACGGCCCAGCAAGCGCCACTAAAGCCATTCCCCAAGCGCCGCCCTTTAGGTTTCTCTTATTTATAGGTACTGGTTTCGCTCCGCCAAACACCGGTCCACCAGAGATAAATAAGATTAAAGGTATCACAATCGACATCCATGGATCAATATGAACTAATGGATTTGGAGAAAGTCTTCCCTCATCTTTTGCTGTAGTGTCTCCTAAGAAATATGCTGTATAAGCATGCGCCATCTCATGTAGAACCATTGAGACTAGGACAATTATAAAGACAACTACAAGCATTGATAGATTCATAGCTACATTATATATTAAAAATCATGAAAACCCTGGTTTTTGGCCAAAATTTGCCAAAAAATTAAACATAAGTATAATTTTAGACACGTGTCTAGTATTCACACCATTTTGTATAAAATATTTATTCAAACTTTTTCTCTGTTATAGAGACCCTTTAAATCCATGTGTATTTGTCTAATTTTTTGAATAAAAACGCGCAAACAAAAAATGTTCCCGAACTACTCCAGGAACATTCTTGATCAACTTTAGTTTAGAACTACGACTTCCATCGTTGCTGGAAGTGCGTCTGCATTCTTAACCTTCAACTTCTTCTCTGTTCTTGCGGTCAATTTAAGCTCCGTAACCATTCCATCTACGTTACCCATTGCAATCACAAGTTTTGGTGAAATTTCTCTCACAGCACGTACAGAATTTGTACAAAGAATATCGGAAATACCTAAATCATCGAGGCCTTCTTCAATGCCAGCCGTAATACCGATATGAGTACCACCAATTTCGACATCATAGATAGTTGCTTGGTTGTTTTGCACTCCAATCCCACGGATCGTCGCCTCACCTACCTCGAATTCACCTGGACCGACAAGCTGTCCTACAGATAGCCCTGCGTCAACCGTTGAATCTGCCATATTAAAAGTTATTGTTTTTGTCGCGGTTTTAACGACAATTTCGTCTGGATTTTTCGTTCCTTCAATCTCAAACATATTACCTCCTTATTTTTCTTTTCTATATTCTTTTAGCATGCCATCTGGATCATAGGTATCTGAGATTTCCATCATAAATACCTCTGTTATAAATCTATCGCGAACAGATAAACGATAGGAGAAGTCATCTGTCGAGAAAATCACATAGTTAAGAGGCTTTCCCTGCTTCTTTTCTACTACTTCTGCCCAATGCGTAAGCTTCTTAGTTTTATCGTCACCGACAATGACAAGATCAACACCTTCTTGACCAGGTAGACGGTTAGTTACAATCAAGCATTTAAGGAATGCCTTAACAGGACGGACATATTCTTCCCAACCTGATGGGCGAACCTCAGCATCCTCAACCGTTACACTCTTTACAGAGAATAGCTCAGATAGTGCATGCGCATATGGATGCTTCATATTTACAGAGTAATACACCTTATTATCATATGTCTCGTTCTTGATTATTCCGATATTATCAAGATTCAAAAGTTCACGACGAACTGAATGGATCTGCTCATCAATCACACGAGTCATCTCGCGTACATAATATGATTTTTCCGGCGTTCCAAAAAGTAGAGCGAGCAATTTTGTCCTCGTTCTTGAGCCGAAAAGTTTTTCAAGTGGTGTACTATTTTCTTTTGCCATATAATTTACTCTCTTTGTATAATTTTATTGTATCACAAAAGAACAAAAATATTAAAAAACAACGATTTATATCTGTTAATTTTTTAGTTCAGCCAACATTTTCTGAACAATTTCAGACTGCTTGCACCAACAAATTTCAGGATTTCGCTTAAACCATGTCATCTGTCGCTTTGCCAAATGGTAATCATCTAGCACAAATTGTGCAACTGCCTCATCCAAGCTTATCTCGCCTTTTAAATATTTATCCGCGAACTGATAAATATTACTTTTCATCGCTTGTGAGCCAAAACCATACTTCTCTACTAGAAATCGCGTCTCTGCATAAAGTTCATCACAAAACATCATCTTTGCACGTAATGTGATTCTCTCGCGTAATTCTTCTGGAGACCATAAAATGCCGAAAATCTTAAAAACTTTGCCCACTTGTTGTCTATCGCGAGCAAAATCCTCACTTTTATTAACACTTTTACCCCCTTTATTAAGATTCAGATTTGCATCTTTTGTTCCATGAGCAACATCTTTGCTCATACCATCAAAATGATAGTCAAAAATCAACGCATCGACATATAACCCAGTTCCGCCAGCCACAATTGGAACATGACCACGCGAACGAATCTCAGAGATTTTAGTAGTAGCGTACTCTTTAAAGTCTGCGACCGTAAACCTCTCGCCAGGTTCAACAAGATCAATGCCAAAGTGCGGCACCCCATCCTGTTCCTCAAGAGATGGCTTCGCAGTTCCAATATCCATATATTTATAGATCGCACGGGAATCTGCAGAAATCACTTCACCGTTAACTTTTTTCGCAAGAGAAATAGCGGCGCCAGTTTTCCCTGACGCCGTCGGTCCGACGATTACAATAACCGGGCCATTATAGGGTTTTGAGATATTCTCCAAGCTTTTCAAGCTTAACCTTCTCTTCCTTATCTTTAAGACGGACAGAAACTTCACCTGCCTCAACATCTTTAGGGCCAACAATGAGAATACATGGAATCTTCATCTTCGTTGCCTCGCGGATCTTCTTTCCAAGGCTTTCGTTTCTAACATCCATAGAATAACGTATCTTTCTGTGTTCAAGTGGCTCAGAGAGCTCCGTATCGTCTAGAATCGCACGTATTTTGTCTGCATACTCGTTTACTTCGTCATTAATCGTAAGAACTCTTACCTGCTCTGGAGCCATCCAGAATGGGAACCAGCCTGCAGTGTGTTCAATAAGAACAGACATAAAACGTTCAATCGAGCCAACAAGCGCACAGTGAATCATCACAGGTGTCTTTTTCGAGCCATCAGCGTCAACATACTCGAGTCCAAAGCGATCTGGGGTTGCGTAATCGAGCTGAACAGTTGCAACCTGCCATTCACGACCAAGTGCATCAGTAGCCATGAAGTCCATCTTAGGGCCATACATAGCAGCTTCGCCAATACCGATAAAGTATTCAATTTTGTGTTCTTCAGCCATAGCCTTAATTGCGCCTTCGGCTTTATCCCACATCTCTTGAGTACCAGTATAGCCATCACCATCATCACGGAATGAAAGGCGAAGAGTAAGTTTCATATTAACTCTCTCATATAGGTCTTTTGCAGATGCAATGAGCTCACCAAATACCTGACCAACCTGATCTTCAGTACAGAAGACATGCGAGTCGTCCTGGGTGATTGAGCGAACACGTGAAAGACCACCGAGCTCACCTTTTCTTTCATCACGATAGACCATCGTAGTCTCGAGATACTTAACCGGCATCTCTTTATATGAACGTGGTTGTGATGCAAAAATCTGAGTATGATGTGGGCAGTTAACAGGCTTGAGTGCGAGATGATCGCCAGATTCCTGTGAAGTAAATTGAAGCATCTCTGGGAATTTCTCGTAATGGCCAGAAGTCTTATAGAGGTCAACCAATGCAATATGAGGTATACAAACCTTCTGATAACCATTTTTTATACGATAGCTCTGAGTAAAATCATTCAAGATATCACGAAGAACTGTACCACGAGGGGTGAACATTGGGAGGCCCGACCCAACAAGTTCTGAGAAGCAGAAAAGATCGAGCTCTTTACCGAGTTTACGGTGGTCACGAGCCTTTGCATCCTCTTGTTTCTTGATATATTCGTCGAGTTCTTCTTCGGTTTCAAAAGCGAGGCCATAGATACGAGTAAGCATTTGACGCTTCTCGTCGCCACGCCAGTAAGCGCCAGCTACCTTGTCGAGCTTAAATGCACCGCATTCTAAAGTATTCTCGACGTGTGGACCCTTACAAAGATCGGTAAAGAGATCACCGAGGTCATAGAATGAGATTGCCTCATCTTCGGGGAGCTCAGAAATAAGCTCAACTTTAAGATCTTGTTTATTTTCCTTTGCCCAGTTCATCGCCTCTTCACGAGATACTTCCCTGTAAGTCATAGGGAGCTTACGTGCAATGATTCCGCGCATTTTCTTTTCGATACGAGCAAGGTCAGTCTCTGTCACCTTTGTTGTACCAAAATCAATGTCATAGTAAAATCCTGTGTCGATTGCAGGACCGATACCAAATTTAGCTTCTGGATACATCTCACGTACGGCTGCAGCCATAACATGAGAAAGGGTGTGACGCATGCGCATCACGAGACTGTTTTCGTTTTCCTCTTTACTCATATTAAAACTTTCTTTGTTATTAACTCTTTTATTTTACCACATTTTCCCTGTTTTTAAAGCATAAAAGAAAAGCCCAGTCTTAAGACTGGGCTTCATTGGTAGGTACATCATCCTCAAAACATGCCAGAAGCTCTCCGCAAGCGGTTTTGACACCGTCAAAGAATTTTCTTATGACCGGAACAGCCTCAAGCGCACAGGCCTCATCTTCTTCAGATTTAGCCCCAGACACGCAGACATAGACCCAACACCAATCCTTCATCTCGGGCTGTTCGAAAACCTTATCCGGAATAACCTCCTTAATCTCAACGCATATCGCGCCTCTGTAAGGGCCGTAGCCGTTATCTTCCGTCAGGTTATCGATATCGATCTCAAGTCCTGAACGAAGGCCGATGCCGAGATCCTGCGCAAGCGAACAGTGCGCGATCTTCAGTGCCGAAAATGCATAACAGTCAACATTCATAGCGGTTCCATCGTTATCGACGTAGTTGATAACGCGGCTCGAACCGGGTGATATCGAAAAATCCAACTCATAGTCAACGATATCCGGATCCTGACAAGATTCAACATCGAAATTAGACAGTCCACCAAGCCATTCATCAGCCTCTTTGCAACAAGGACGAAACTTAACACGAATCGATCCTTTACCAGTTTTCTTAAACACCGGTATTTCCTGCGCCTTCTTGCGCAGAACATCACAAATTTCTGCTCCAAGTTCCAGATATGTTCTATTCATAAACACACCTACCTTTCTAAAAAGTACAAACAATAAGTTCTAAAAAAATGGTGGGTGATGAGGGGCTCGAACCCCCGACCTTCTCGGTGTAAACGAGACGCTC
>CAMZGF010000005.1 GCA_947306315.1 uncultured Candidatus Saccharibacteria bacterium | reverse complement strand
CCCGAATGGTGGGACCAGAACCCACTGCCTTACCACTTGGCGAATCCCCAACGGATTTTTCGGTAAACTTATAATACCATAAATAGGATAAAAAATAAAGTCTTTATCTTAAATTGAAAATATATTATACTTATGGTTAATATGATGGGCAAAACTTCTAAGTTATTTCATCGCCTTGAAAATATTGAAGACGTTGAAGAATTCTACGAGGCAATAGATCGAAAACATCTATCTCAGTCGCTTTCTCCAGAGCGCCCTTATACTTATTGGACAATTGAGCTATATGATAAGTCAAACGGTATTCGTGGCGGTGGCGGACTTGGTGTGCTTGCCGCTGATACTCGTCGTGTCGCAGAACGCCAACAAGTACCTTTTACTCTTATTACGCCTTTTTATCCATCTGAACCACATCAGACTTATTCGAACTTTGAGAATGGCGCATATCATGAAGAGGTTTCCTACGCGAAATATGGTTTTAAATTCGTCGATACTGTAAATATTCGCGCTTCTGGTCAGATTTGTACGCTTGATGTGATTGAAAAACAGCTTGGCTCGACCCGCATTCTTTGTATTACTGAACCAAACTTTGGTGAGCTTTATTCTGGTGAGTCTGGCGGAGATCATCGTCTTTATCAGGAAGTTTCACTTGGTTTTGGCGGATATCAAGCATTGAAACTAATTGGCCTTAAGCCAGCAATTATGCAGCTTAATGAGGTTGCAACGTTCTTTGCAGCACTTGCACGACTTGATGAACTCACATCGAATGGTATGGATGTCTATGAGGCAATTGTTTATACTCGCAAGCATACGCTTTATACAAACCATACTCTCGTACAGGCAGCTGAAGCAGATTTTTCGTATGAACAATTCGAACGTTTTGTCTTCCCTAATCTTCGTTCTAAAGCGGTTAAGAAATGGCTTTCTGATAAATTTGATAACGGTAGAATTCGCCTTTCAACGGTTACGATTGAGATTGCGGAACTACGTTCAGGTGTTTCGAAACTTCATGCTAGAGTTGCAAATTATCACGATCTTGCTGGAAATAAAGTAAAATTCAAAGCAATAACAAATGGTATTGATATTCCGACTTGGACGCTTCCTGAGATAGTGACTTATCTTAAGAAGATGGATATTTTGGATAAATTTGATCTTCCGAGTGAAAAATATCTAACAAATATCGAGAAAATTGAGGCAAACGATATTCGCGAACTGAAGAATGCTGGACGTGCAGAACTAAATCGTGTGCTTTCGCATC
This sequence comes from uncultured Candidatus Saccharibacteria bacterium, assembly GCA_947306315.1. Lineage (GTDB taxonomy): Bacteria > Patescibacteriota > Saccharimonadia > Saccharimonadales > Saccharimonadaceae > Nanosyncoccus. Next base: position 21,349 of record CAMZGF010000005.1, on the reverse strand, counting down.
GTGTTGACCAGTACGGTAAACATCCGGTCATTGAGGGGGACGCATTGGTTTTTGACTTTAAACGTAGGTTTGTTGACTATAAGAGGCCATGGCTTCCAATGACAAACCCGATACGCCTTGCAGAGCTTCTAGAAAAACATAATATTCATTATTTCTTGGCTGGCCGCGTGCATGAGGGTGATCATAGAATGGCAGAAAAACTTCGTAATTTGCTTGAGACTGTCGATAGAAATCCAATTCTTCGCGAACGTGTCCATTATCTTCCAGATTATGATGAAGAGCTTGGACGCGCGCTTTCGGTTGGTTCGAATGTGTCAATAAATACGCCAATTGTTGGTCTTGAGGCATGTGGAACAAGCTGGATGAAGGATATTATTAACCTTGGCATTCTTGTTTCAACACACGATGGTGGCGTTGCGGATTGTTCAAGTGATGCTTATCTATGTATCTCTGGCAGAAATGAACATGAAGAAGTTGAGAGTCTTTACCGTAGAATTGACGAAGCAGCAAATGCTTGGAAGAATGATTTTGATCTCGAGACAATTATTCAGACTGAACTAAAAAACTATGTTCCAGTAATTTCTGGATCAAGAATGCTTCGTGATTATTTAGATTATCTATTTTAGGATAAAGTTGTTGTAAAGAAATGTAAAATCCAGCCGATGAGAGGAAGGATTGAGATTGCAGAACCTACAAGCCCGATAAGGGCTTTTCTTTTTAGTTCATCTTTCTGAACGTTGCGTGAGCGGAAACAGTTAATAGCGATAATGATTGATGTAACTACGACGACTGCATAGAGCCATCCAAAAAACCAATTTGTGTCAAAACCAGTAGAAATAAGAGCAAGAAGATAAAATGCTGAATAAATTGCATTTATAATACCGAAGACAAAACACAGATTTAATGCACTAATTGATGCATTGTGGCTCATGAAACCCGGACGCTTTGCGGTATTTCCGGCGCTAAAGAAGCCTGACACATTTAAATCTGGATGAATTTCAGGAACTGCTTCTTCTCTCTCTTCGCCTTTGTTTTCTGATGATTCAGCTGGTTTTTCGGACTCAATTTTAGCGAGTTTTTCTTTCATTGCGGCGTCTTGTTCGAGCGGGTCAATATAGTAATCTTCTTTTCTTTCTTTTTCTTCAGCCAATGCAACGGCTACCTCTTCTTTTGAAGCGGTATGAACGGTATTTACAGTCGTCCCACTAAGGGTTGATGGCGTGAGACCGTCAAGTTCCTTATCCATAGGTTTAATTATACCACAAGCATTATTTTTTTACGAATTTTTGGGTATAATATATATAGATGGAGGAAAAATGTCAGAAATAAAATGTCCAAATTGTGGTAAAACGTTCAAGATTGACGAGAATTCTTATGCGGATATTGTAAGGCAAGTTCGTGATAATGAATTTGATGCTGATATTGAAAAGAAAATTCATGATGCGACTGAGGTTTTGCATGCAAAGTCAGCTGCTGAGTATTTGAAATTGAAAAACGAGAAGGATGCTGAGATTGCGAAGCTTGAAGCAAAAATTTCTGGTTTTGAAACTGAGAAAAAACTCGCAGTGTCTGAAGCGGTCTCAAAAGTCGAGAAAGAACGTGACGAGTTTCGTAATAAACTTGAGGTTTCAGAAGCTGAAACTAAATCTCGTGAAGTTGTTTTGAAAGAAAAATATGAAGGTGCACTTGCGCTTAAAGATGAGCAAATTTCACAGCTTAAAGATTTCAAAGCAAAACAATCTACGAAAATGGTTGGTGAGAGTCTTGAACAATACTGTCATGATGAGTTTGATAAGATTCGCATGACGGCTTTTCCGAACGCATATTTCGAAAAAGATAACGACGCTAAGACTGGTTCAAAAGGTGATTTTATCTTTAGGGAAACAGATGAAAAAGGCGTCGAAATCGTATCGATTATGTTTGAAATGAAGAATGAAATGGATACGACCGCAACAAAACACAAGAACGAAGATTTCTTTAAAGAGTTAGATAAAGATCGTAATGAAAAGAAGTGTGAGTATGCAGTTCTCGTTTCGATGCTTGAGTCTGATTCTGAGTTATATAATACCGGTATTGTTGATGTTTCTCATCGTTATCAAAAAATGTATGTGGTTCGTCCACAGTTCTTTATTCCTATCATCACGCTTCTTAGGAATGCAGCAATGAAATCACTCGAGACGAAACGTGAACTTGCGCTTGTTCGTGAGCAGAATATTGATATTACTCGTTTTGAAGAGAATATAGAATCATTCAAAGAAGGTTTTGCGAGAAATTTTGAGCTCGCGAAGAAGAAGTTTGACACCGCAATAGAAGAAATCGATAAGACGATTGACCATCTACAGAAAACAAAAGAGGCGTTGACTCGTTCAAGTGAAAATCTTCGTCTTGCAAATGATAAAGCCGACGGTCTTTCAATTAAGAGGCTTACTCGTGGTAATCCAACGATGCAAAAGAAATTTGAAGATTTAAAGAAATAAAAATAAGCCCCGCGGGGCTTATTTTTTTATTGGTTATTCCAGCGATCAATTGCAGCTTTGATAACTTCTTTAGCTGAGTCGATACCTTCGAATGCCTTAACAGTTGTTGTGCCAGGCTTCTTAAGGTCTTTGTAGTGGTTGAAGTGGAATTCGATCTGCTCAATAAGGCGCTTTGGAAGATCTTCGATGGTCTTGTACATGTCGCCATTATTGCGGTCGTCTGCAGGAACGGCGATGATTTTATCATCAACTTCGCCGTCATCAACGAATTTCATGACGCCAAGAACACGTGCGGTAGTATAGATGCCAGTTGTAAGTGGTTGATCTGTAATCATAAGAACATCAAGTTCATCACCATCTTCATCGAGAGTTTGTGGGATAAAACCGTAGTTAGTAGGCTTTGCAAATGCAATAGGTTCAACACGGTCAAGCATGAAGCAAGCATTCTTGCGGTCCCATTCAATTTTGTGGTTTGAGCCAGTTGGGATCTCGATTACTACGTTAATTTCGCCGTTTTCATAATCACCAGCGTCTAGAATTTTATTAAAATCTGCCATTAAGACTCCTTTTTCTTTTTAATACTTGCTATTATAACATATTTTTATTAAATGTTTTATAATGAAAACATGAAGAAGCAGCGCTGGGTTTTTGTTTTAATCCTTCTTAGTTTTATGGCTGCGGTTAGCGTCGCAACTATGATTATTATTTCTGGCATGACGAAAGATCAGAATAATATTGAGGATATTGAAATCGAAACTACTCAGGAAGAAGAACAACCGACAGCAGAAGAAATTGAGGAGCGAAAACAAGTAGATATTCGTGCTTATAATGATGAATTGCAACGAGATCTGAATGAAATGGTTTCGACATTGAGGCAATTTCAAAAAAGAAATAATGGACGAATCCCGGTTGATTTTAACATTTTCTATGATGTTTATCTAGATTCTGAAATTGTGGCTAAATATGATTTTTCGCTTTGTAGTATGAGCGAGGGGACCTGTCCTGATACATCGAAATTTAGTTGGGACAAAAACAAAAGAATTATTTTTGTGATGAAAAACTCAGTTTGTAAGAACGGAAATGTTGTAAGGATTAACTCAAGGACTAAGGTCGCATTTTTAAGTACAAAACAGACTGACGATGGATCATTTGGCGGAAATCTTTGTCAAAGCAATTAATCTTTAGACGGGATATAGAATTTTTGCTTACCAAGCTCTTTTGGAAGATATGAGGTTGGTTGATGATATCCAGCTTCCCATTTATACCCTTTACCAAAACCAAGGTCTTTCATGAGCCTTGTTGGGGCATTTCGGATTTCGATTGGTACAGGAAGATTCATTGAGTTATGTGCAGCATCTTTTGCGCGAAGGAAGGCATCGTAGCTGCTTCTATCTTTTTTCGACTTTGCGAGGGCACAGACGACGTGCGCTAGAATAATTTGACATTCTGGCATGCCGACACGTTCAACAGCCTCAAAAGCCGCTACAGCGAGGTTTAAGCCACCATTTCCAGCAAGGCCAATGTCTTCTGATGCGAAAATCACCATTCTGCGAGCGATGAATTTCGGGTCTTCGCCAGCTTCGAGCATGCGAGCGAGATAATAAAGCGATGCATCAACATCAGAGCCACGCATCGATTTTATGAATGCAGAGATATTGTCATAATGTTTATCGCCTTTTTTATCATAGCCTGGTACTTTTCTTCCAGCCGCTTCTTTAACGATATTTTCATCAACTTTTTCGGAAAGACTAAGAGATAATTCGAGATCGCCAAGTGCGCTTCTGGCATCACCACCAGACAATTCGGCGAGATAATCGATAGCTTTTTTAGACACGCGTTTAGTAGCTTTTTCGGCTTTTATAGCGCGTTTTAGAACTTCAATAATAGCGTCTTTGCTAAGATGTTTGACAATTACAACACGTGAACGAGAAAGAAGCGGCGAAATAACCTCAAAACTTGGGTTTTCGGTCGTTGCGCCGATTAGAATAATAAGCCCTGATTCAACATGAGGGAGAAAGGCATCTTGTTGTGCCTTATTAAATCGGTGGATTTCATCTACAAAGAGAACAGTGCGGATTTTTAGGTTCCAATTTTGTTTTGCACGTTCTACGACCTGTTCGATGTCCTTTTTTCCAGCTGTAACTGCGGAAAGTTCGACAAAATCAGCTTTAAATTCTTTCGCAATAATGCGGGCGAGAGTTGTTTTGCCGGTTCCTGGAGGACCCCAGAATATGAGGTTTACGGGTTCGCCTTTCTTGACTATTTCAGTCAGAATCTTGCCATCACCAATAATCTCGTCTTGTCCTACGACTTCTTCGAGTTTAGTTGGGCGCATGCGCTCTGCGAGCGGTCTTCTGTTTCCCTCTTCCATACCCCTATTATAGCATGATTCAATAAAGAGTCTTATCTGTTGACTATTTTTATGATTTGTGCTATAATAAAGATATGGATAGGGGGTGTTATTTTTTTGTTCCACGCACATTAATATGGAGGTGATAATATATGGGTGCTCAAAGTTTTATTAAATTTTCCGAAGAGGAAGAGGTAAACCAAAAAGTTTCACCTGAAAATATAAGTGAATCTGATCAAGACGAAGCTCAGGAATCATCATCTAAAGAAGAAGATCCTGAACTTGTGGCGGAAGAGGACAAACTTATCGGGAAGGATCTTCCCTCTAAGATAATCAGCGAAGCTGAACTTATCCGCTTGCTCGATATAACATATGATAGTTTGAATGATGATCAGGCACTTGAGATTTGGGTGTTTCAGGATTACGTACTTGTTGGCATTAGAAAGAGGGGCCATGGTGATGATTTTAAATGGAAATTCATCAATTATGGCTTTTCACCTACGAGCAAAGATCGTAAATCTGAGAAATTATCCAATGCAATCCGTGCAATTGATGGTGGATCTTTGCGCGAATATTGCTATGATGCAATAAATGGCAATATTGATGCGCTGAAGAAAACCACTATGCATGAGATCAAATCTTTCAGGAAGAAACTGAAACGTTTGTACGAAAAAGGAAAGTCTATTAAGATGATTATGGCAGTAAGAAACCGGCTCAAAAAAGCAAAAGAGTCGCTTAACGCTCCGCTTAATGATTTCCTTAAGATGTCAGAGCCCATTATGATCGAGATCCCGAAGAACGTTAAGGTCTTTTATGATCTTGATCCTGACGGCTATAGCCATTTTCTCAAGGATGACCTTGATGAGGATGATGAATGGATCGAAAATGATCCGATTGACAATGATGACTATGTCTACACCCCCTAACAAAAACCCCGCTGACGCGGGGTTTTCTTTTTTAGTAGTTGTCTGCAGTTTTAACGGCTTCTTCTATTTTTCGTCCTAGTTTTACGAGTTCTTTCGGACTCGTATTTTTTGTTAACACAATCATAATATAATGTCGCTCAAGTTTTTTCTCGCCGTCTTTGTTTTTCTCGACTTCTGGGAAGACGAGGAATGCTGCATCATCGTAATAATACCAGTTTCCGTTACCATCGCCATACCAACCAACTTTGTCATAGACAATAGCGGTTGAGAAGCCAGACGGAAGGCCTTGGCGCCAGTTTCTAGCATAGGTTGTATCTTTGGTTGCTGGAACTTGATTTAACATGGAGTCTTTAATTTTTTTCCATGACTCTTCGGATAAGTCAGAGTGGTTCCAATACTGCTGATAGAGCTTTGTAAGATCGGCAGGTGTTGACGTAATGCCGGCGATACTGGTATTTTTATAGCCCTTTTCGTTATAGATAGTCTGGAGATTTGCTTGACCGATGCGTTGCCAGATATTTTCAGCACATGAGCTGTAGCTATAACGAATCATATAGTCCAGACAGAGTGAAATGGTGTATGGTGAGCCTTTGAAGTCATTCCAGTTCAATGCCCTAGTATTTCCGTCCCATTGGCCGTGGTCGACGCGGTAATAGCCTTCGTATGCGACAAACATTTTATAAATTGATTCGATGCGGAATTTGGTGTCTTCATTATGGCGAGCGACGATTTCGTCATTATCGATATCGTATATTAAAACACCAGAATTCGCTGCGTGTGGTTGAGTTGTAACCCATTGATTGAGTGCGAGTTGGAGATCAATCTTTTCTGGGACAGTCGGTTCTGGCTCTGGTCCTGGCGTTACTGTACTAATATTGTCGTCTGTTGGGGCCTCACTCGGTTTTTCTAACAGCTTTAATGCGACAACGATTGCAGTTGCAATAATAATGACGCCAAGTATAACCAATGCGACAGTGCTAAATATTTTCTTTGCATCAAAGATTTTTTCTTTTTCGGTTGGGTTTTTTGGGGTTTTCATAGGTTGTTCGAATTGGTTAATAGTATTATCTTGCATTATTTGCCTTTCGCACTTGATTTAGTTAAACGAGCGATGAATTGCTCTGATAATGATTCGTTCATTAGGTAGACTTGGTGGTCTTTGTCATACCAAGTTGGGCTAATGCGTGTATTAAGCAACTTCCCTTCATTAAAGTAATGCGTTAAAATGTAGCCGCGTTGCGTGCCTGGCCAATAGGTTTGGTCGAAGAAGAGATTTCCAAGTCCATAATAGATAGGCTTTTCGTTGTATATTTCAAAAGTTTGTGGGTGATGAGCTTGTGTGCCGATAACCATATCTGCACCCCAGTCAATAAATTGGCGGAAGAAGGCCTTTTGGCCAGATATTGGCGCATCACATGCAGGCATTTCAGTATATCCATCTGGATAGCTATAGCATTCTGCAAATTGAATATCGACAATGATAAAATCTCCACGTTCTTTTGCAGCTTTGATGTCGGCTTTGGCTTTTTCTTCGGTATAGCCGTTCGCACCTGGTTTATTTCCATTTGCAAGTTCACCATTTCCCTTAGTTGAGGTACTATGGTTGTATCCGAGTAAGGTGATATTGTTTCCTTTGTTATCGATAAGGAGTGGCTTTGCAGCTTCTTCCTCATTTAATCCACCGCCGAAGGTCTTCATACCAAGTTCATGGTATTTATTAATAGTTTTAGTGTTAGCGGAGGCGCCGTAGTTATTGTTGTGGTTTCCTGTTAATTCGACGATATCGGTGCCGATTGCGGTGATTGAATCTAATGAGCGCCAATCTGAACAGAGGCTCATAGTTCCCGTTGCACCTTTACACCCATCTACAAATGAGACTTCGTTTGAAATATGAGTGAGGTCTTTTGACGAGAGAAAATCTTTGATTCTGTCTGCGAAATATGAACCGCGGCCGCCAGCTTTATTGTTTAGTGTAATTGTCATTGCGCGAGTGAGTGCGGTTACGCCGGTTTGAGCAAACGATAAGAACTCTTTGCTATTTTTTGGGAGACGGGTTTCGAGATTTTGTCCGTTTGTTATGATCCAGGTTGCAGATTCCTTCTCAGCCGCATCGGTTTCGTAGCTAATATAGATATAGCGAGCTCCTTTATCGATATTGTCAAAGAAATAGTTATTGTCGATTGAGACTACACGAGATTCTGGAGTAATTTTTTCGTAATCGACCCATGTGATATTTTCGATTTCTTCACTCTTGATATTTAGTTCATCGTCATAGAAATCGACGGTTGGGAGTTCAATTTTAACGAGGATGTCATTTTCTTTTGATTCAGATTTATCGTAAAGAGTTTTTTGAGTATAGCTAATGTCATGACGAATCTTTTTACCGTCGTCTTTCCATTTTTCGATATTTTCGTTAATTATATCTTTATACTCTTCAGATACGGATTCGCTGATTGTGATTTCGCCTGGTACAAAAAATGGATCAGTGTCGAGCCACATTTTTATTAATATTGCACCGGATACGACGATTGCGACAGCGAGAAAAGCAATGATTATTGGCAGCTTGTTCTTCTTGGGATGTTTAGGTTGCATAGCTCTCCTTTTACTCTATTATACTATGATTTGGTGATTCTTACTGCGAAGCCGCCACCTGGAGCCATCCAAATATCAAGATAGTCGGTTTTTGTGATAATTCTTGTTTCAATCGTAATACCAAGTTGATTATCACGATAGTGAGCAGTGTCGGAATCACGATAGATTTCGGCAGTGTATTTCGTATCGTCATCGAGGAAGTCCAGATTTAAACGGACACGATGAGCTTCTTCATTTGTGACGCCACCAATATACCAATCTTCTGATTCCCTGTCTTCACGAGCAACGACATAGTATTCGCCAATTTTACCAAGCAAAGGCAGAGTCCTTTCCCAGTTAACTGGAACTTTTTTGATGAATTCATATGCTGCTGGGTTTACTTCTTCGTAGAAACGAGGACGGTCAGCGGCCATCTGCATGCCGGAATAGATTGTTACGTAGTATGCAAGTTGACGAGCAAGGGTTGAAGCAAGACGCTTCGCAACGTTTGAGACGTCAAAAATACCACTTGTATAATCCATTCCACCTGCGAGTAAACGAGTAAATGGTAGAATCGTTGCGTGCGAAGGACTGATTGCGCCACCTTCATATTCTTGACCGCGTGCACCTTCGCGAGTGAGGATGTTAGGCCAGGTTCTTTCGATGCCAGTACCTTTAATAGGTTCGTGGATATCGAGACAAATATGATATTTTGCAGCAAGCTCAATGGCTTTTTGATAGTGGCGAACGCCGGCCTGTGAATGATGAAATTCTTTGCGGCCTTGGATAGTCATCATTGAACCAGCATAGCCGGATTTAATGTAATTTATGCCGTGGGCGACGTAGAACTTATACGCATCTTCCATTTGGCGTTCGTAATTATCGATAAAACCGACAGTTTCGTTATGGCCGATAATTTTGATGCCCTTTTCTTTAGCGTATTTTGAAATATCTTCGATATTGAAATCTGCTACAGGAGTTGTGAAATTTGTGCTTGCTCCGTTTTGAAGCCAGTCGCCTTCCCAACCATCATTCCAACCTTCCATGAGGAGACCTTCGATGCCGAGGCGTTTTGCTGCGTCGATATATTCGTGTGCGTGTTCGGTAGTTGCGCCATGGCGTTCGCCTGGAGCCCAAGTCCATTCGCCGACAAACATTGCCCACCAAATTCCAAGGAATTTGATTGGTTTAACCCATGAAAAATCTTGTTTTGGCGGTTCATTGAGGTTTAGAACCATGTGATTAGTGATAAGTTCGATTGGAGAATCGGCAATCATGATAACACGCCATGGGAAGTTGAATGGTAGATCGATGTATGCGCGCATGCCGTCTGAGAGTGGTGTGATATCGGATTGTAGATGATTTAGGCTGTTTAACTTGATTGTCATTGAACCGTAGTTATAGAGAGCGGCTTCATGGATGCTAATGGTGTGTCCGAGCGGAGTTTCGATTGTAAGAGGGGTATGGACGGAACTTGCGAGTGCGTAAACTGGGCGTTTTTCGTAGTTATACTCGTAGCGGTCTGGTTGATATGCAGGAATTCTCCACGCATTTGAGTTTGAATCGACGTTAAATTCGGTTAGCTCGTCGGAGATAATGAGGCGTTGGAAACGAGGTTGTGGTGGTATTTCATAGCGAAAAGCTACGCCTTCGTCAAAGATACGAAAACGAATAGTAAATAGACGGCCATTATTTGCGGATTCTGAGACATAGAAAGTTGTTTCGGTGTAATTATTTTGGATGATGCGTTGTTCGCCAACGATTGTTGTCCAGGTCTCGTCAACTTTTTTTTCTTGAATACGAACAATCATAAGATTATCTTTAAGGGGCTTTTCACCTTGGATATTAATACCAAGTGAAGAGTCGCGAAGTACAACTTTTCCATCTTTTTTTATGGAATACGTGATTTGACCGAGCTTTAGTTTTACAGTACAAACAACTCTCCCGTTTGGGGAGGTTAGTTGCTGTTCATGGTCTAATTTTGGTCTACTGCCGAAAAGATTACTCCAAAAGCCCACCTAAATCTCCTCTGCTGTGATTATTAGACGATGCGTATAATCTTGTCCTCCGAGTGGTTCGCCATAACAGGTCATAAGTATTACAGTGTTTACGCTTGTTTCGCTTACAATCTCATCCATATCGATGAGGCGTTTTTCGAGAATTTTGATTTCGGAGATTCTGTAGTTGTGGTCGTCAAAAGTAATAACTTCTCCGTCTTTGGCATTGCTGAGGTTACTAAAGACAGTCGAAGAATGTCCGATGATGACGGTTTTATGGTTTGTTGGTTGGTAAGCGCCGGCGATTGTATCAGGAGCGATTAGCTGATTACCTTGGCGTTCAATATTCTTAACGCGGGCGATTAAGCCGATAGATGGGATATAAAGACGTTCTTCGGATGAGGCATCGGCGGTTTTTGGCATAAAGACATAGGCAATGAAGCCTGCAACTGCCGCAAAATATAAAATGCCGGCAAAAATACCGTACTTTGCGCGTGGTAGTTTAAACTTCGCACCTGCCCTTCTCATATTGAGCTCATTATAGCACGAGCGGATTGAAAAAGGTAGTGGTTTTAGCTCTTGATTTTAGCGATTTTTATGGTGATTTTTTAGATAAGAACTGCTTTAACATAGCGACGATTTACGTCGTTCCAAGATAGGTGCCTTTATAGATGCTTGCTCTCATGCTGGCATTAGAATTAAGTACGGATTTTTCAAGTGCGAAACTATCCGTAATTTTATATGTCGATGTTTGGCCATTAAGTATGATTTTAAAGGTAGAACCGACACTTAGGTTTTTGATCTGGCCAAAGATGTTTGAAATGTTATGTCCATAAACAAAGAGACTATCGCTACCTCTGAAATTACAGTAGTTAGCAGACGTATAGTCAGGGTTTGGCATCACATTGCAATCTGTAGGTTTTAGCTTAACATTCTTTCCTGCAATTATAATCATGTTACTTGGAGTCTTTGTTGCAGTTTTAGTGCTGGATGTAGTAGTTTTTATATTAGTTTTCTTTGGGATATTAACAGCCTTGATAGTGGGAGCTTTGAATTTTTCTATTGTGGATTTTTCTTCTAGACCGGTGTAAGCATCGTTAATTTCAGTTTTATCAGTAGTATTAAAAACAAGACCATTATAGAGATTGAGGGTCGACAAAATAAGGGTAAAAAAATATAAAACAGAAATTCTGACCTTATCTTTCATATCTTCTCCCAAAATATGACTTTCTTATTTATATTATAGCATAAAAACTATAAATAGTCAATGATAATGACATTAAAAATACAGAAAAAACACCCCTGCGAACAGGGGCGGTTTGTTTCTTTGCTAGCTTTTATTAGATTTTATCGTAAGGTTCGATAACTGGGATTTGGAGGATTGTTCCAAAGCCGAGGCGAGAGCGGATTTTTGCGCCCATAATAGCAAATTTTTCGCGGTCTTCAAGATTCATAAGAACAGAGGTGTCTTTGACGGTGAGGCAGTACTCTACAGGTGAGAGGTCAGTAACAGTGTTTTTCTGAGTTGTCATTGAGATAATGATGTTTCCCTTTTCATTTGACTTACAGGCATAATCGAAGTATGCGCAGAGGATTTTAGCGACGTTTGCATAATTTTCAACCTGGTGATGGCGACGTAGGACGTCTAGGTCGAGTGTATGTCCGGCGCGCTCAAGACGAATTGCATATTCGTGATAAATAGGATCGATGATATCAGAGAGATACATAAATTTACGATCAAAAACACTGTTATGTACTTTCGCAACATCGAGTAATCTTAAGTAATCTTTTCCTGTTGTCATTTTTACCTCTTGTTTAGTTTATTTTACCATAATAAAAAATTTATATCAAACTCCAGGGTTGAACATCTTGAGTTTGTTGCGATGATACTTGTATTTTGGATCATGAGAAGCGACTTCGGCCCAGAATGCGGGTGAATGGTCCATATGGTTTAAGTGGGCTAGTTCATGCAGAATTACGTAGTCGCGCAGTACTTCAGGGACTTGCATCAAACCGATATTGAGCGAAATGGTTGTTGAACCATTTTTGCCATGTCTAGTACAGGACCCCCAACGTGTTGAGGCATGAGAAACACGGAAGTTGTCATAAGAATAGCCATATAGTTTTGCAAAATATTCAAGACGATAAGGAAGGTATTCTTTAGCCTTTTTCATCAAAATCTTCTTCTTCGCGTCTCTAGAACGTTGAGTTGAAGGGTCTTTAAGCCTAAGCTTACTGCGAATCTGTTTTCTTGATGAATTAAGATATTTTTTGACAAGAAAATCTGGCGTGTATTTCGGTACCGAGATTTGTAGGCGTCCAGAAGTAGAAACGGAAAATTTAACGCTAGAAGACAAAGCGTTTTTCCGTACAATGACTTCGCCAAATTCTTTGTCGTTTATAATCATTATTTACGATCGAGACCAGCAAGAACATGCTGTAATTGGGTCTCAAATACGTGCTTACCAGAAAGAATGATTGGCTTCTCAGCTTCTGCTGGAGCTTCCATTGCACGAATCTTTGTTTCGTATTCTTCTTTCGCACGAGCAACTGAACGAGTTTTCATCTTAAGGCGAGCTTTGATTGTATTGATGTCGGTTTGAATCCAGACGAGTGTTGGATTATAGCCACAAAGCTTCAAAAGCTTTTTGACGCCTTCGCGTTCAGCCTCAGTATCGAGTCCACCTTCAATAACGATATTTTGACCAGTCTTCGAAATAGCTTCGAGGACGACGTGAATTTGTTTTTCTGTGAAATCTGCTTCTTCACGCAACTGTTGTAAATTGTAATATGGAGCTTTGAAACGACGCGAAAACTTTTCGCAGAAAGTAGTTTTGCCGCTACAAGGAGCACCGAATACCAAAATAGCGCGTGGTTTTGTCTTCTTATTACCTTCCATAGTACCTCTATTATATCACAGTTTGTTAACGTGTGGATATTTTTTCTATTTTTTTACAGGTTTTCTGACTTTTACTGATGAATTGCTAATTAAGACCTGGCTTGGGTAATAGAATAACCAGGCAAAGAAGTTAGCGTATCGTGCTAGAAACAGAGGTAGTACTTTTGTGACTGAGAGGTAGCTGATTGCAACATTAATATCGCAAGCAAAGAAGAGGATAAAACCGAAAAATGCACAGGTTGAGGCGACAATTTCGCGATTTGTTGATCTTTCGCTATTTGCTTTTTTCCACCAGCGATGAGTAAGAATAATGTTTCCAATGAGGGATGTCCCATAGATGAATGCGAGGACGTACATATCTGGGATACTGTTGAGCCAACCAAAAATCAGTAGTAGAACAACAAATAACGTCCAGCCAACGAAGAATTTTGGTTTGACTTTCGCAAAACGTGCAAGATGAAAATATTGGGCAAAACAGAATGCAAGTACGCCGAAGATGTTGATTTGATCAAAGGTAAGGATAGTGTCGGCAAGCAATGTGAATAGTAGGGCGATTTGAAGAATGTAGTCTTTTGGGAATTTTCTGCGTGCGTAGAGATAACTTAAAACTATGCCGATATATTTTAGAACGGTTACGCCAATAAATGTGCCGTTTGAGACGACTTCAACAAGAATATTTGAATTTCCAATTGGGAAACTATAATAAACGTTTTCGCCGCGAAATGCGGTCTGAAAAATAGAATCGAGTACCACGAATGAAACAAAAATTGTGCCCCAAATTACGAGCCAAATCATATCGATTTTTACTGCGTAGTCGAGGACTCTTCGGATGCAGGATTTTTTCGTATTACTTTGCATATGCTTATTGTTGTAATTATAGCATATGAAATCGTGTATAATGAAGTCATGGATAAACTTATTTCCCTATACAAAAAACATTGTGAAATCATTAATTATCTTGTTGTTGGTGTAATTGGTACGATTGTCTCAATTGTGACATTTGCCATCTTTATGAAGATTGGTCTCGATGCAGTTCCGTCGAATATCATCTCTTGGATCATCGTTGTAATTTTAATGTACATTTTAAATCGTTATTTTGTTTTTTCTGAACATGCAACCGAAAAAATGGCAATTATAAGAGAAATGATTTCTTTTGCTTTAGCAAGGCTCTTTACGCTTCTTCTTGAGACTTTGGTTATTTGGCTTGGAATTGATGTAATGAAAATAAATAGCGATTTTGGTGTCGTTTCTGTAAAAACTTTTGGTCAAGTCTTAGTAATTGTTCTTAACTTTGTGTTTTCTAAGCTTTTTATCTTTAAGAATTCCAAAGACACAAACCATAAGGCTTAGTGAGTCGGTGAGAAATCCGGCAATTGACATTGTGATTAAGTTATAGAAAATCCACGGGATATTCGTTAGTCCGGATGCGAATTTGAGTGTTGTTTTATTTGTAGTGAACCATTCAAAGCAGATATATACCATGCCGGCTGCAAGCGGTAGGATGTTTGTTGGAGTGTCTAGATTGAAGATGATGAGTGTTCCATAAGCAACAATAAACAGAACGAAAACTAGAAAATTATTGAAAATAATACGGGTACGATGTTTTTTATGGTGTTTTTCGCGAGCATATATGTAGCTGTCGCGTAGCAAGCCAATCACGAGCGTATATGATCCGGCAATGGCGCCAATTAAAATGTAATGAATAATATAGATGATGTATGCGATGACAGAAATTTTTAGGATTTCGGATTTTTTCTTTTTGAAATATTTAATACAAGAAATACCAAAAGCTACAAAACCGATACCTTGTCCGACCAATTGAATTATTCCTGCTTCACTCATTTTACAAGTTTGACTTCGTCAATTATGTTAGTAATGACTTTAATGTCGTTTAAGACTTTATTGAATTCTTGCTTTTCATCGATTGGTTTGTTGATTGACGATGGCTCGAAAGAATCAACATTATTATTGATTGCGATATGCATTTTTCCGTTTGCGAAGCAGATCATAATTCTGTTATTGTGTAGGATGCCGAGTTTCATAATTCGTTCCATAATTGCTGGATCGAGCACATAGAATGCTTCAAAACCGTCTTGTGCAAATGTGTTGAAGCTTCGATTAAAATCGCTTGATTCAAGATTTATGCGTTTAAATGTCCTATCATATTTTTCGCAATTAAAATATTTTCCCGCGACTAATAATCTTTTATTTATCTTCTTTTTAAGATCAAAGATTACCCAACGTCCGCGGAAGATGGTTGTATAAGTTGTGTCTCCGTCGGAGTCGGTATGTCTTTCTTGTATGTGGACATCGGCTTGCTGGAACGAATGACCTTTATATTTTGCAACGAGGTAGTCGTTCGATGTATAAGTGTCACCCATTTGCATCATGTTGGTTTCGGAAATTAGGGCTTTTGGCATTGCGGCTTCGTGTGAATATTTAATGTCAGTAAAGACTTTCTTCATAGTTGAAGAGACGAAATAAGCTTTATAAGCACGACGATACGCAATTGCTTCTTTGTTGCTTGTGAAGCTTGAGACGATTACGTAGACTACAAATAAGAAGATTGCTGGATGAAAAAGAGCGATAATAGACTCCATAAAAAGTGCTCCGGTCGGGTAATACATTGCACGTTTTGTAATTGAAGAAAGAAGAATCATCGAAGCAATGATTGCGTAAATGCAAATAAAAACATTTTTAAATTTTGTTTTCTTTTCTTTGTAAGCTTTTCTTAGTTCTTCGAGCTCTTTAATATCCATAAGCATATTATAGCATAAGTTAACGGCAATTTATTCGAGTCTAATCAAGCTTATGCATTGTTTATTTTTTAAATATATGTTTCAATTATCTAAAGGAGAAACTATGAAGAATAAAAAATGTTTATTAACTTCAATCATTCAAATGCTAGTCGGGTTAGTTGCGATAGTATATTTCGTCATATTGATAATTAATGGCGAAGTAGATTTTAGATGGACTATTACGCTCATCCTAGCGATCGGTTTTGTCTTGACTGGAACCATTGGTCTTATCGATAACAAGAAAAAGAAATAATAAAAATGGCCAGCGCATGCTGGCTATTTTTTGTGCAATAAAAAATGGCAGGGGAAGCAGGACTTGAACCCACGACACCTGGTTTTGGAGACCAGTGCTCTACCAACTGAGCTATTCCCCTATGCCGTTATCTAATTATAACATAAATATTATCTTAAATCTATATTGAAATTTTAGCGTTAGCACGATACAATATTAAGTGATGAAAATTCTGATGTTGGGATGGGAGCTACCACCTCATAATTCTGGAGGTTTGGGTGTAGCTTGTTTAAATCTTTCACGTGCGCTCGTGAATGAAGGCGCCGACATCGATTTTGTTGTTCCTTACACTGCAGATCATTCTGACATCAATTTTATGAAGGTCGTTTCAGCATTGAAATTGGATCCTCTCTTTAGATTTGGGGTCGGAGCGTACGACTCTAAAAAAATCAATGAAGTAGTCTTCCCTGACACTTCAAACGAAAAACTAATCTCAATCCGTGATGTCCAACATCGCTATTGTGATTTTATTGAAAAATATCTAATGGAGTTCAAGCCTGATGTTGTACATGCACACGATTGGTTGACTTTTGAAGCGGGCGTGTTGGCAAAAAAGAATTACGGCTTGCCTTTAGTAGCGCACGTTCATGCTACGGAATTTGATCGTTCTGGTATGAATGGTGGTAATCCAGTCGTGCATGCGGTTGAGCGTGAAGGTCTACTAATGGCAGACAAAATTATCGCTGTTTCAAAAGCAACAAAGAAAATTATTCATGATCGATATGACATTCCATGGGATAAAATTGACGTTGCTTATAATTCGCTTGATGAAGGTTTTGTGACGTCTGATTATTCATTTAAAGCTGATCATTACAAATATATTGAAGCTATGAAAGAGCAGGGTTATAAAGTCATCTCAACGGTTGGACGCTTTACTATTCAAAAAGGCTTATCTCACATGATGCATGCGGCTGCACGTGCAATTTCAAAAGAACCAAAACTCTTATTTGTTTTTGCGGGTGATGGTGAAGAACGAAATGAATTAATGAAACTAGCAGCTGACCTCCATATTACGAGCAATGTGATATTTACTGGATTTGTCCGTGGTCAGAGACTTCGTGATGTCTACGAAATTTCTGATGTCTTTGTGATGTCATCAGTTTCTGAACCGTTTGGTCTTACTGCTCTCGAAGCAGCGCACCATGGCAATGTCCTTATTCTCACGAAACAATCTGGTGTTGCAGAAGTGCTTCGGTCGGTTATGGAGTACGATTTCTGGGATGAGGAAAAACTTGCAGATGAGATCGTTGCTGTAACTAAGTCTAACGCTCTCATGTCTGCTCTTCAGAACGGTATCTCTCATGAATACCTTAAAATCTCTTGGGATGATATTGCGAAAAAGTGTCTCTCAGTCTATAATGAAGTAAGAAAACATAAGAGGAATAATTTCTAATGCGCGCTATCTGTCTCTATTTGCATGTGCATCAGCCTTATCGCGTTAGGGCTTATTCAATTTTTAATGTTGCGCGTGATCATAATTACTGGAATTCTGATTTTTATTCAAAACAGAGCAACGAACGTATTTTTAAGAAAGTTGCTGAAAAATCCTACCATCCGATGTTTGATCTTATTGAAGGAAACATTAAACGCTTTCCTGATTTTAAAGTTTCAATGTCGATTACTGGTACTTGGTTGGAACAGGCTGAGGAATGGGACCCATCACTTATTGAGCAGGTTCGCCGCATGGTCAAAACCGGACAAGTTGAGATTGTTGCAGAGACCTATTATCACTCGCTTGCTTTCTTCCATAGTAAAGAAGAATTTGAGTCACAGGTTGAGCGCCACCAGACTCGTATTCAACAGTTATTTGGCTTTAAGACGAAGATCTTTCGTGATACGGAATTTGCTTATAATGACGAACTTGGAAGCTGGCTTGACACTATAGGATATCAAAAATTCGGCTTCAAGGGTTGTCTTGCAGAAGGCTGGGATAAGGTTCTCGGTTGGAGAAGTCCAAATCATGTATATAAGGCTCCTGGCGCACAAAATACTCGTCTTCTTCTCAAGAACTATCGTCTCTCTGACGATATTGCATTTAGATTTTCAGACAGACATTGGAAAGAATGGCCACTTACGGTCGAGAAATACCAAAACTGGCTTGATATGGACTGTCTTCGCGGTAATCTCATTAATCTCTTCATGGATTTTGAGACATTTGGCGAGAACCAGTGGGCAGATACTGGTATCTTTGAATTCATGAACCATTTGATTGAGAAATGGCTCTCAGTTTATGAAAATAAATTTGTAACTGTTTCGGAAGCTATTGAGCTCGAGGATCCTATGGACGAAGTATCAATGCCACAGACTGTTACTTGGGCAGATACTGAACGTGATTTATCGGCATGGGCTGGTAATTCTATGCAAGATGAGGCTGAGAATATACTATATGGCATGAGAGAAGAGATTATGTCTACTGGCGACCAGAGATTGATTGAAGATTGGCGTAGGCTCACTACTTCAGATCATCCTTATTATATGTGCACAAAGTACTGGAATGATGGTGATGTCCATGCTTACTTCTCGCCATATGATTCACCATATGATGCATTTATGTATTTTATGAATGCGATACGTGACCTTGAATATCGTTTAATGAACGATAAAAAGAAACACGAAATTAATAAATAAACAACCCCCCGAATTTGGGGGGTTATTTGTTGATTTCTACTTCGAATTTTTTTGCTTCAGTTTTAATGTTGTAGCCAAATTTTTCTAGATACTTAATGTTATTTTCTGAATTATCCAAGCGAGACTTATTATCTTTGATTTTTGAGATAATAGTGGAAGCCCATTTTTCTTCGCTTTTCCTAAGTGATATAGTTTCGATAGTTTTGCTAAGCTTACGTTTTTCAGTATAGGATTCTTTTGATGCAACGGTATTGATTCCGTTCGCCTCGGCTTCATATAAGGCCACAGGAGAGCCCTCAAAGACTGATGGGAATAAGAATAGGTCTGATGCTGAAAGTGGCTCTGAGACGTCTTTAATCATGCCTGTGAATATAAAGTAGTTGTCTAATTTATATTCACTGATTAATCTTTTTAGTTTTTCTTCGTCTTCACCAACGCCGACAAGTACGAACTTAACATTCTTAATCTCTTTGATGATTTTTGGCGCTAGATTGATGATAAATTCTTGGTTCTTCTGGAAGTTTAATCTGCCAATATTAAGAATAATTTTTTCGTTTTTGAGATTATATTTTTTGCGGAAATTATTGCGTTTTACATTGCTATATTTAAATTTTTTTAGCTCGAATGCGTTATAAACTTTTTTAATCTTTGATTTTTTGACTTCTGGATAGAACCAATCTGATGAGCTGTCTGAGCATGTCCAAAAATCTGTTGCGTATTCGTCGATATTAATACGGTTTAGGAGATGAATCATTCCACGAAGTGTGCTGTCCATGTTTTTTGAATTATGTGCATGGATAATACGTTTTCTAATTCCGTATTTCCTTGCCATTTTTAGGTAATCAATATTAGCGAGACTGCAAACATTTACCCAAATTGCGTCGTATTTTGCAGCATTTTCTTTAAAGAATGCGTTCAAGGCCTTTTTATACGACAAATATCCTTTCGAGCGTGCCGGAATGCGGAAAATTTTTCCGCCAAGCTCTTTAATTTCGTCTTCATACGCAACTTCTTCAGTATTGCAAAGGAAGTCGAATTTAATAGAGTTTCTGTTAATATTTCTGTAATAGTTCATAATGACTGATTCAACGCCACCGCGCTTGTCAGTAATTCCAAACACAAGTACACGTTTTATTGAAGGGTCTTCCTTTGCTTTTTTAAGATGTTTGATTTTCATTCTTTCAATAAAAGTTAAATCGCCTTTAGTTTCATGCATGACAACGACGAAGAGCCAGATTGCGTAAAAACCGAGTGATTCGAATTGGACGTAAAGGTATAAGATGATCGATAAATAGAGCCATTTGTGCGGGAAAGTGCTACGATCTGTGATGTTGAATAGATATAAAATTGCGATGATTGTTAAGATAAGCCCGAATTCTGAAATGAAACGAGTATAAAGGCTATATGATGCCGCATCGTCGGATTCATTAATTCCCCCGAGCTCGTTAACCTCTTTTACATAATCGTTGTCATACTGTTCCAGGGCTTCATCGTAGCCAGAACGAATCGGATACATTGAGTTGCCAAGACCATAACCTATGATTGGGGCTGGGAATGTGTTTTGATAACCAATTACGCTAGATTGCATTCTGAAGAATCGGGTTGCAAGTGAGCCATCGGCATAAACGCCATCGTTTGCGATTTGTTTTACACGATCATTTGAAGTATATGCGAAAACTAAGCCAAGACTTAAGACGAGAAGAATGAACGGTATGAACTTTGCTTTATTGTGTTTTAGAATTACGAAGATGAAATATAATATAGCGACAACGAAGATATCGACAATTACTCTAACTCCGGTTTGTAGACCGATAGCTGCGGTAATAAATAATAATAGTACAAAGAGTAGATCTTTTCTTCTTGTAATCCAATAAAGTGGTAAAAGTAAGCCGAATAGGTGCATACTTACGAAGCTTGGTTCGGTAAAAAAGAATTGAACGCGACCAAGTCCGATATAATTTCTCTTTGATATATCCTTAATGAAGTTTACGACAGGATAATTGTCGAGTTTTACCGCAAAGAATTCAAATAATCCGATTACGATACATATGCTATATGAGATAACGAGGATGTTAACGACTTTTCTAAGGCTTTTCTCTTTAGCGCGATAGATGCTAATTGTAAGTAGAGTAGTCGCGCCAAGGACCAATGGGACAAAGCTATCGATATAACTTTTGACTGGCGTTTTATAGAAAAATGCGGTGATAGACCCGAGTATGACTGCCACGAAAAAGAATGCAAAAATCTTCCAATATTTTATGATGTGATTAAGAAGAATTTTGTAGTTGAATAAAATATAGACTAGGAAAAATAGTGGAGAGATAGTTCCCCATCCTGCGCTTGGTGCAAAATAGAAATTTTCAAACGGTAAAAGCGCAAGTCCAATATAGAAAAATATTTCTGTTTTGAGC
>CAMZGF010000004.1 GCA_947306315.1 uncultured Candidatus Saccharibacteria bacterium | reverse complement strand
ACGAGAACGTGTCGATGGATTACCTCCTTTCTTGAGAAGGATTTGATGCGCCTGAAACAGAAATGTCGCAGGTAGCTAGGTCGGTCGTAATTGTGCTAAGCAAGCTTGAAGCATAATATTTTCCCGTAAGGGTACGACACTAAAGCTTAACAATAGATGAGAAGATTGCACAACTGAGTTGTTAAAGGCCGCCTTCGGGCGGTTTTTTCGTGGTTTATTGTGATATAATATAAGCATGATCGGTTTTTTAACGGATGTTGCTAATTTATCTTTTATCATCGGTGTGTTGGCGCTTTATAGTGGTCTTACGATAGGTGGATGGGATAATCCAGGATGGAGAATGTTAGCGACACCGTTATCTCTTCTTGGAGTGTTTGGTATTGGATATGGTGTGGCGATCTTTTTGGGTCCAATAACCGGTCTTCTTACAGTTGGAGTTTTTGGGGGAGTCGCTTGCTTTGCATTATTTAAAATGAGGAATTAAATGGGAATTTTTGAAAGTTTATCAAGTCTTAAAACAATTTTCTTAATTATTGGTGCGATATTATGTTTCTTTGGGTTAATTCTTAAGAGAAGCGCGAAGAAGGAAACAGCTATGTCGATATTGTCGACGCTCTTTGTCTCAGTTGGCGTGATGTTGTTACTCTTTGTAGCGATCCAATGGATTGCAGATGGACTTAATAACTGGTCCTTTGTCTCGGACAGGATGTTGTAAAGATAGCTAATATATGTTATAATATAAGTAGTAGCTAATCGGTGTGGGATAGAGTACTTTTTTAGTATTGATCTTAACCGATAATTCTTTTTTACTACCACGAAGGGGGGTGGCGATATGAGTTATGGAGTAACTAAGCAGGATTTGCTTGATGTTCTTGTTAAAAAAACAAGAGAACTTGGTCGTAGAGTCACCTCTGATGATATGAGAGGTACTGTAGATGCTATCGGCATTAATGAATACGCAACGAACTTTGGGTCCTTTGAAGAGGCGGCTAGTGATGCCTATGCTCTTTATAAGAAGGAGATAAATCCTGAAGGCAAGAGCGCTGTTCGTTTGAAAGTCCCGCTTAAGCAGGATAGGCACAAGAAGCAATTAGGTCCGGATAGAACCAATTACATCGTCGATCAGTTTGTTGACATGTTCATCGAAAACGATGGAGAGATGCCTACCCAGAGACAGATAAAGAAGAACAAATTCTTTTCTGAGGATGAGGTGTGTATCTTGAGGTTGAACGGAGAAGTTGCTGAATCAAGGATTCGGAAATTAGCCGAAGAGAAAGCTGGGCGCAAATTTGAAAAGAGAAAATATGTGCCGGCGGCGCCTAAAGTGGACGTCGTAGTTGAATCTGAACCGACTAAACCCAAGTCTAAAAACGAGCCGGAAAAACAGCATCCATTAGATGAAGAGTTAGTTGAATCTAAGGAAGAAGAGGTGGTAGAAATGGGAGAAACCAAGGGGAAAACTGCAGCACGTTATTCAAAGGAAGAGTGTTTGGATATGTATCGGGCCGCTAGTCTTGAGGCAGGGCACCTTTTATGCAAGGCAGATGTGAATGCATTATCTAAGGACGGGGTATTTCCGATATGGGATACTTTATGTAGAAAGTTTGAGATAGGCTGGTTCTTATGGCATGATCTGTTTGATGATCCGGAATGGAAAGAATTGCCGTTTGCAAGCAACCGGATAGCGCTTCTGGCGGAATCCGAAAGGAAGAAGTTGGAAGAGGCAGGCAAGATAGAGCCTGAGCCTGAGGGGATCAAACTTGAGCCTGAGATTGAAGAGCCTGCAGATCCCAAACCTAAGGACGAAGATATGCCGGTAAACTCTGAGGTTGAAGAAAAGCCCGAAGTTAATAATCCCTGCATAGGAAATTCATTCGAGATTCCGATTCAGGTCTTCTTGCCGGAAGGATTCAATGGTCGCATTGCGGTCGCCCACGGAAAAATTACATTTACAGAACTTACAATCGAGTTTTAAGATCAATCATAACACCCCTGGTCAGATGGCCAGGGGATTTTTATGGTATAATTTAAAAAAATGGAAGAAGATACAAGAAATCTGGTTGATGAATACAAGGGGCTTTCGAACGAAGACGTGAAAGCTCGGCTTTCTGAAAAGAGAAATAAGCTAGAGATTGCGATTGAGAATGTCTCACATGACTTTAATGCGGGGACGATTGTTCGAAATGCAAACAATTTTAATGCGTCGAAGGTTCATATCGTAGGGCGTCATAAATATAATCGCAGAGGTGCGATGTGTACGGATAAATATCTTGAGATTTGTTATTGGCCGAGCATTGAGGAGTTTGTCGAAGATCAACACCAGCGCGGCAGGGAAATAGTCGCGATGGAGAATAATGTTCCTGGGTGCAAGCCACTTGGCGAGAAAAAATTTTCTGAAAAAACGACCTTGCTCCTTGGAGGCGAAAGCGATGGCTTAACTCCTGAGATTTTAGGAAAAGTTGACGACATTCGTTATATAGAGAGTTTTGGCTCAACAAGAAGTGTCAACGTAGGGGTCGCGAGTGGTATCGCGATGTATGAGTGGGCAAGACAGAACGTTATTAATAACGTTTAAAGACAATATTTACGAGAAGGCTGAGAAGAAAGGTGTGGAGGTTCGCGGTAATAGCGAGACCGATACCAACACCGACTAGGCCCCAAAATTTAACACGATCATAAGATGATGGTCCAGAAAGCATATTGTCAGAGATCTTTTGGTAGTTACCAACAACGGCAGCACTAGCTGCGGTGATAATTAAACCAAGAAACATCCAACCGATACTGAAATTCCAATCCATAAGCTTATTATAGCATAAAATGACCTTTTTAAGAATTTTATGCTTGCATTTTTTTGAATTATAGGGTAAAATAGAGAAAGACTGCTGGGGATATAGCTCAGCTGGTTAGAGCGCGTCACTGATAATGACGAGGTCTGTGGTTCAAGTCCACATATCCCCACCATTAACAATTCGGGACAACAATATGGGGCAATAGCTCAGCTGATTAGAGCGCCGCCTTTGCAAGGCGGAGGTCCAGGGTTTGAATCCCTGTTGCTCCACCATTTTTTTGCCTTGAAAACGCCCAGGAAGGGTGTTTTTTGTTGTATAAAATATATAGAGAAAGAATGTATTATGGATAAAAAATATCCCCTAGCTCTCAACAAGTAGGGGATATTTTAATTTCTAGGCTATAAATTAAGCAGCTTTTTTAGCAGGACCGCGTTTTGAAAGACGGCCACCCTTAGCACCAGCAAGTTTTGCGAGTGTTGGGTTTGCAGCGAAGCCACCAGTGTGACCAAGACGGCCACCTTTTTGGCCAATACGTGCGTAAAATTCTTTACCGTATTTAGCCTTGTTGGTTTGAGCAGCCTTAAGGCCACCAGCTTTTGTTCCAGCCATTTTAATAAATCCTTCTGCCCACCAATTAAAAATAATTTCTACCCGAAGGGGTAGATTATAAAAATCGCCCACCTTTAAGGGTTATGCTACGATTATATCATAGTGCTATTGTTTTGTCAATACCCCTTATGGAAAGATTTTTCCGAACAAATAACCGAACTATGTTATAATTAATATAGATACGGAGGTAATATGAGAAAGACTGAGAAAATTCACGGGTTGGATGACTATCAGACTGTGGCGCTGAAATATGATACATATCCGAGCTTTAGGGATGGATTGATGAAGTATTCTAAAGATGGAATTATGGTTGCAACAGAGAAAGGCCTGATTGAGAAGGTTCTTGGGCTTTCAGGAGAGGCTGGTGAGACAGTTGATAAATATAAGAAAATTTTGCGCGATAAAGATGGGATTATTTCACCTTCGGACAGAGAAGAACTTGTGAAGGAATTAGGGGATGTCCTTTGGTATGTGGCGATGATTTCAGAGTATCTTGAGGTGCCACTATCTGATGTTGCAAAAAGAAATATCGAGAAACTTGAATCGAGATATAAGAGAAACAAGATTCATGGAGCAGGAGATAATCGTTAGGTTAAAGCTCACATCCTGGGCAGTGATAAATGCCATCGACGGTCTGATATCTCGTCAGACCGCATTTTTTACACTTTGATTTTTGATGAAGCCAGTCGCGATAAGAATCAAGTTCGCCTTCGACGAAATCTTCATCATACTCGATGCCATAAGCTTGCCACTTAGGGTGAGCCTCTAGTTCGTGTTTAGCACGTTGCCAGGCCTCAGATTCGATGCGAAGTCTTTCAACGTCTGTTTTATAGTCTATGTGATGAGAAAGTGCGTGACCGAGCTCGTGGAGCGTCAGAAGGGCAAAATATGGCATGGGAATAGGCTCAATTCCGTCGATAAAGATGGTTTTTTCGGGCCTATACTTAAAACGACCGCCAAGACGCCATGAAAACTCTGGATATTCCTCCTTTAATTCAAGGAGAAAAGCATGAGCGTTTTCAGGGATGTTGGTGTCTTTGAGATTGTCTATGTTAAGAGTTTTTGGACTTACCATAGAGATAAGCTCCATAAATTACGGATTCCTGTGGCTTTTTTGCGGGATAGATTGGCGGGACTTCGCGGTTTTTAAGGGAAACACCGAGGAGTCTCACAAGCATGTCGTGGAAGCCAGGGAAGACGGCAACGATTGGGCCAGAGAGAACGATCTGGTTTGGTTCATATTTTTTAATGAGATCAGTGAGGCCAACTTCCATGCGACATGCGATGTCGTCGAGGGCCTTTTTCGATTCAATTTTTGTAACATCAAGATCTTTGTTTGCGGCACGGATAGCTTTCGAGGAAGCGATTTTCTCCCATTCGAGGCGCTTACCTTTATAGGATTTCATCATGTGGCCAGGCTCAAAATCGGCAGATTCACGAGAGAGATGGCCGGAGCGGATGATGCCACCGCCAATACCTGTACCAAAGGTTAAATAGACGGTTTTTCCGGAGTAGCCGTAGCACTCATAGAGAGCACCAAGATCGGCATCATTCTTATAATAGATGCTACAGCTGATTTTTTTATCGTTGAATAATTTTTTTATGCCATTTTCGATGTCTTCGCCATTCCAATTTGGGAGGTTTGGGGCGTTTTTAGGGCGGTTATTTTCAAGAATCCCAGGGTAGGAAATCGTGATAGCTTTGACGGTTTTACGGCGGAGAGGAAGTACTCGATGGAGATGGCGAGAAAGCTCTTTGAGCCATTTTTCTTGCTCTTGATAAGATTTCATTTTGAGACGTTTAAGAAGACGGCCCTTCTCATTAAAGAGCGCAAGAAGAGTCTTTGTACCTCCAATATCTATCGCGATATACATAAAGTAAGTATAGCACAAATAATAATTTGTTTCTCCTTTACTTATGGGGTGATATCTGGTATAATAGGGAGCAATATTCGGGTTCACTCAAGAGGAGAAAATCCGCTCTTCTTTTCTTGAGTGAGCCTGAAGGAAGGAAAATTAATTAATGTCAAAATTTGACGAACTCCTCGCAAAAGAGGGTGAATCAATCAAACAAGCTGTCGCTGGTGACACCGTTGATGGCGTTGTTCTTTCGGTTAAGAAACACGAAATCTTAATCGATCTCGGAGCTAAAGGTGTTGGTCTCGTACCACGTCGTGAAGCTTCATATGCTCGTAATCTCGAAGCTGGCCAAGAGGTCACTGCTTCAGTTATCGATGCAGAGATGGAAGACGGTTATGTTCTTCTTTCGCTTAGAAAAGCTGTTAAGGATAAGGGCTGGGATGAAATCCAGGCTAAACTCGACGCAGCTGAAATCGTTGAGGTTACTCCTTGCGATGCAAACCGTGGCGGTCTCCTTGTAGAATACGAAGGTATTCGTGGATTCCTCCCAGTTTCACAACTTTCTGCAGAACACTATCCACGTGTTGGCTCAGCAGATAAAGACGAAATCCTTCAGAGACTCAACTCTCTTGTTGGTAAGAATATTAAGGTTCGTATCCTTGATGCATCAAAGAAGGATAACAAACTTATCTTCTCTGAGAAGGAAGCTGTTAAAGACGGTCTCGCAGCACGTTTCGCTGAACTCGCTGTTGGTGATACTGTTAAAGGTATGGTTACCGGTGTTGTCGATTTCGGTGTATTTGTAAACGTTGATGGTATCGAAGGTCTCGTCCACATTTCAGAAATCTCATGGGAGCGTGTCAATAACCCATCAGATTACGTAAAGGTTGGCGATGAAATCGAAGCTAAAATCATTGCAATCGACAAAGAACGCCTCAGCCTCTCTATGAAGCAACTTACTGAAGACCCATGGCTTTCAGAAGTCGAGAAACTCAAGAAGGGTGCAAAGGTTGAAGGCACTGTAACTCGTATCACCCCATTTGGTGCATTCGTACAGATTTCACCAGCTGTTGAAGCTCTTGTCCACGTTTCTGAGCTTGGCGAAGGTAACGATGTTGACCCAGAGAAAGTCTTTACTCTTAACGAGCGCAAAGATTTCAAGGTTCTCGATATCGATAAAGAAGGTCGCAAGATCAGCCTTACAATCGCTTAATGATTCAAAAATGAGCCCTTTGGGGCTCTTTTTTGTTGTCGATGGTGTATAATAGTCTTTATGAAGAAGGTTAAATCAATTTTACTTACAGCACTTGCTATTATTCTTGCTTTTTTGGCAATGGTTTTTATTACGAACGCAATGAATGCTCCAGAAAAAGACGAAAACACTAATTATTCAAATATTTCAGATCGTACTGAGGCTTATATGGTAAAGAAGGCAAAACTTTCTGAAATTAAGAGGGAAGATGGCGTCGTTAACATTTATCTCTTCTGGGGTGATGGTTGTCCGCATTGTAAAGACGAATGGGCATGGCTTGAATCTATTCGTGAGGAATATAAGGATGTTAATATCTATGGCTTTGAGACCTGGTACAGCGAAGCGAACAGTAAAATTATGCAACAATTTGCGACTGCACTCGGCGAAGAAGCTAGGGGTGTCCCATACACCGTGATTGGTAATAAATCAATCAGCGGTTTTGCAGACGGGAAAGAACATATAGAAGCTATTAAAAATGCAAGAAAATCTGGCTTTGACCTCTATTTTGATAAAATTAAGTAGGGTCTGAGACTTGAAAAAATAAGCATTTTGTGCTATACTGAAAGGATAGGTACTTAAAATAGTTGTTAGTTTTGGGTGAATCTTTTTTAAGGAGGGAAAAGATGTTTTTTAAAAAATCTGACAGCATTATTGATGAACCTGACGAGGAATTGAGGCGTATTGTATTCCTTAGGAATATAAAAACCTGGGTCCTGAAAATAGTTTTTATCATCTTGGCGATTGTTGGTTTCATGTGTTATGAAATGCATATAAAAACAACAGAACGTAGTAGAGTCGACATGATAGATAGAAGAGAGGCCGCAAAAGAAGCGGTTACGTTATATTCAGAAGCCCATCCGGAACTTTCCCAAGAGGAAATAAACGAAATATTTCGAAATTTTGCACCTTAATTTTCAAAAAGCCACCCTTCGGGGTGGCCTTTTTTATTTTTTAAACTCTTTTGGGAAGAGTGGAGCCTCTGGCGGTTCGATCATGTCGGAAGTAAAGATTTTTTCAACCTTTTCGGCGACTGGGAGGAATGGCTTTAACATTTCATTAGCGTTTAAAAGATCGGCGACGAGGGAAGCGAGAAGAATCTTTGCTTCTTCAGGGTTTTCTTTGGCGACAGACCAAGGTTTTGTGTCCTCGATGCGTTTATTGACAGCGCTGATTTTGCTCCAGGCATATTCGATACCTTTGGTAAATTCGAAATTATCCATGAAACGTTTATACTCGGCATCTTCGGAGTCCCAAGTGTTGCGGAATTTTCCATCTTCTAGGACTTTGCGTTTTTCGAGGAATTCGCGGGTAACTTCGTTCTTTTTGCAGAGATTAGAGAGGCGTTGAACGAGGTTGCCATAATCATTGGCGAGCTCATTATTATAGGCGTCTTCGTATTTCTCCCAGGTAAAGTCAGAATCGGTGAAGGTATCGATATGGCGGCTGAAGTAGTAGCGGAAGGCATCGAGGCCGTGTTTGTCTAAGACTTCAAGTGGGTCAACGACGTTGCCGATAGATTTTGACATCTTCTGGCCGTTAGCTAGTATGAAGCCGTGGCAGAGAAGGGTCTTTGGAAGGGGAAGGCCAAGGCCTAAGAGCATTGCCGGCCAGAGAATGGCGTGGAAGCGGAGGATGTCTTTACCGACAACCTGGACGGTTGCTGGCCAGAAATCTGAGATATCTTCGTCGCCAGGGACGTCGACACCCCATTTAAGATGAGCTTTTGGACGAGAAATCGAAACATCAGGAGTGTTTTCAAGGAGCTTTAGAAGCTCGTTTTTGCGGAATTCAGGGAGAATTCTTAGCTCGCCTGATTCGATTTTTTCGCGGATTTCATCTTTAAAATCAGCAACACGATAATAATAATTTGACTCAGAAAGATGCTCATAAGGTTTTTGGTGGTCTGGGCAGATGCCATCGTTTTCTTTGTATTCGTTATCTGTTACGAAACGTTCACAGCCTTCGCAGTACCAACCTTCATATTCTGATTTATAGATATGGCCACTAAGCTTGTTCCAAATTTTTTGGACGCGTGCTTCGTGGTCTTTGTTGGTTGTGCGGATAAAATCAGTGTATTCTACGCCAAGTTTTTTGATGAATTCTTGGAATTTTGCAGAGTTTTCGTCGACGTATTTCTTTACGTCAATGCCGAGGTCGAGAGCTTTTTTCTCGATTTTATTACCATGCTCGTCAGTGCCGGCCTGGAAGCGTACATCATCGCCACACATGCGCATATATCTCGCAGCAATATCGGCTAGTAAGTAATCTTCGGCGTGGCCGAGATGAGGGACGCCGTTAACATACGGGATGGCGGTTGTGATGTATTTTTTCATGTTTCCTCTTATTTTATTTGCTTTATTATAACAGAATTTGGTGTATAATTAAAGCATATGGGAAATGAACAACAATCATTCGAATCTCCTGTTCCTCCATATCCTTTTGAGTCTGAATTAGAGAGTTTTAATCCTTCGAAAAAGAAGAAAATCTGGCTTATTATTGTGATTATTTTTGCAGTTTTAGTCGTTGTTGCGGGCAGTATTTTGGCGCTGTTTTTGATTGAGAAAGCAAAAGCTGACGAGAGGGAAAAACGTGCAGCAGTAGTGAAGGTTAATGACGATCCAGAACTTTCAAAGAAGAGTTTTAAAACTGGAAAGAAGAAGGATGAAACCAGCCAAGATGAAGAAGACGAAACAGATGAAGACGAGGACGAGACGGAAGGAGATGAGATGAAATACCTCGAGCCAACGGGGTGGGCGATTAAGTTCACTTATCCGGAAGGCGTGGTTGATGTAAAATATGTGATTCAGAACGAGAATTATAACGGCGAATTATATATCATGAGTATCGCGACGGCGGATAAGATTTATGATGTAAATATATGTGGTGGGAAGGCGGCATACGAACAATATCCATTCTTCCTCGGACAGATTTCAAGATGGGATCCGAAAGCAAAGCATGATGATTGGGAAACGAGTCCACTTAGTGCGGGTGGGTCGTTAGCACTAAAAGATGGTGATATTGAATACTTTGTGAATACGACTTATGGAAACGGATGTGAGACTGGAGATATGACGCCGGATTATGTCGAGGCATTGAAGATTTCGAAGAAGCTGATTGATAGTATGGAGAAAAAATAGGGCATAAACCTCTTGAAAATGAGGTGATTTTGCGTTATAATAGGGAAAGTTAATCCCGGGTAGCTCAATGGTGGAGCAAGAAGCTGTTAACTTCGAGGTTGCTGGTTCGAGCCCAGTCCCGGGAGCCATATTGGACAATAAGTCCAATTTTTTTGTCTTTTGACATACATGTGATATGATAAAGAGGTAGTATTTGTTGGTCTCTAGAGAGTGGAGGTGATGATATGGCCAATAAAAATAAGTCATTTTTGACCGAAGAAGAAAGGAGCGTATTGACCCCGAATAACGTGATTTTTCCGAAAGAGGCGAGAGAACGGTTCTTTGAAGTCAGAGGTGATTATGAATCCATATTTAACTATGTAGTGACAGATACTAAGAAATTTTCGGGTAAATAAATTCCCAAAAAGGCCGCGCTTATTGCGGCCTTTTTTATTTTTAGAAGATTACCTTGAAAACGCCGAGAGATAGAAGTGTCATAATGACACAAGCAAGAACGAGCCCGCAAGCGATTGAAACGAGTGATTTTTTCTTATCGAGATTAAGCATGCTGGCAGCAAGAGTGCCGGTCCATGCGCCGGTACCTGGAAGAGGGATTCCGACAAAGAACATTAGCGCTAGATAGATACTATCTCCAGTTTTTTCTTCGAGTTTTTTGCCACCTTTTTCGCCCTTTTTAAGGCACCATTTGCAGAATTTTTTGCCTGGTTTCCAATGCCAAGTTGAGCCCCATTCAAGGAAGCGGCGAGCATATTTGAAGATAAAAGGAACGGGGATGAAGTTTCCAACAACGGCAACAAGAAGGACAATCCATTCTGGCACCCCAAAACCGACGCCGATTGGAACAGCACCTCTTAACTCAATAAGAGGAACCATGGAAACAAATAGAATGGTGATTAGTTTCAAAAACATATGGGGATATTATAACAGATCTGGGTTATATAGTTAAGCTATGAAAGCGCTTATGCTTGAGAAAAACAGGGAAAAATGTTAAAATAACAGAGGTTTAATAGACCGCACATTAAAAGTCTAGCATACGTAATGGAGGTGGTATTATGGGTAACAATGTTGCAAAAGTGCATCTTGATGTGCAAAAGTGTGTCGGAGAATGCCCGTTCTGTGTAGATCAAACTGGCCACGGTTCCGAATACTTCTGTGTAAAGGATTTATCAAGTCCTGGCATTAGTGTTGGTGACGGTAGTAAGATTCCGGATTCCTGTCCGTTTGTCTTGGAGAGAATTGAAAAAGTATTGGAGCAGGTTTCGAAATCGAAGATCAATCTCCCGCTAAAATACATCGCGAAGGTTGAGAAAATCCAGAATATGAATACTCTCCCAAGCGTAAAGTTTGGGGCGGATCATGGTTATGAGCATATTAAAAGAGTGATCACCATCGGTGAGAAGTTTATTAATGATTGCTCTAAATGGGGGCTCGAATCGAGTGATTCGGTCCAGAAGGATATTCTACTCTTTAAGATTGCGGCATGGTTACATGATAGTGGGCTTGGATATTATGATAAAGTGCAACTTATTGATGACGTTAATTGTGGTGACCATGCAAGTAAGTCGGTAATGATAGCTACGAATTATTTAAAGAGGAATAACTGTGAGGCTATTGATATCGATGACGATGACTGTGATGTTATTATCGACGCGGTTAGGAATCACTCAGACGGCAAAGATGTAAAGACAATTGTCAGTGCAGCGCTTATTATTGCGGACAAGCTCGATGCTACGAAGCAGAGAGTTGTAAAGCAGAGGGCTGTTGACCCCAACACGGAACAAATGCTCTTGGTTAATAAGATTGAACTTTCTTTTGCCGGCAATAAAGACAAGGGAATTCCGTCAAAGGTCTATTTGGATTATGAAGTCGACGAAGGGTTTGATGAGGCATTCTTTAAAAGTCTGTGGCCGAAGGGGGTGTTGCTTCCAAAGAAGATCATGAAAGAGTATTTCCAGCTCGATTTGTATTTAAGAGTAAATGGGCGGCTTGTCCCGATTTGAAGCAATTAAGCTATGTATGTTAGAGAAAATCCCCGGGTTGTCCGGGGATTTTTTATTTTTAATGTGCTTATGCTTTTAAAATAAAAAAACGCGTGGTAAAATAAGACTACCTGATAATACAAATAAACATCGAAAACAAAAAAGAACTATAAAAAGTTAATAAAGGAGAAAGAAAAAATGTCTAAAGATTTTTTATCTGTTTCTGACCTTGTAGCATCTGCTTCTGAGAAGGAGATTCTGCATGGTGTTTCTTTTGAAGTCTCCGAAGGTGAGATAGCAGTTCTTTTGGGTATGAACGGCGCCGGCAAATCAACCGTTGCGTCGGCAATTATGGGGGACCCAAGGTTTAAAGTATCAGGAAAAGTAAAATTCCTTGGTAAAGATGTTCTTAAAATGCCAGTATTCGAGAGAGCAAGACTCGGAATATTCCTTAGTTTCCAGAGCCCAATTGAGGTTCCTGGTGTTACAACAACAGAGATGATAAGGAGCGTTAAAGAGGAGACGAAATGCGGGTTTGTTTCGCTTGACGAAGTTCGAGGGGGAATTACTGAGTCTGCGAAGAAACTTGGAACGAATATTTGGTTTGCTGAAAGAGATTTGAATGTTGGATTCTCTGGTGGTGAGAAGAAGAAAAATGAGATTTTGCAGATGTTATCTCTTAGGCCAAAACTTGTAATTTTAGATGAGATCGATTCAGGCCTCGATATCGATGCTGGAGCGAGAATTTCGAAAGTTCTAGAAGAATATCAGAAGGAAAGCGGCTGTTCATATCTTATTGTGACCCATAATATGCGCGTTTTAAAGCATCTAAAGCCTTCTAAAGCGATTCTGGTTGATGACGGGCGTGTGATAGCGGTAAAAGATGGAACGCTAGTTAAACAAGTCGAGAAGAAGGGCTACAAGGCCGTACTTGAAGAAATTCAGAAGGAGGTGGCATAATGAAAGGTTTGACTAAAGAGCTCGTCCTAGAGCTTGCAAAGCTTAAGGGAGAGCCAAAATGGGTGACAGATATTCGTCTTAAGGGGGTTGAATGTTGGAATAAGATGCCAATGCCGAAGTTTGGGCCGGACCTATCGGGGCTTAATCTTGATGATATTGAGCCTTACATTAAACCAAAATCAGAGATGGTTTCATCTTGGGAAGAGGTGCCAGCATATATTAGAAAAACGTTTGATGATCTTGGTATTCCTGAGGCAGAAAAGAAGAACCTTGCGGGTGTTGGTGCTCAGTATGATTCAGAGATGGTTTATCTTAACCTTAAAAGAGAAGTTGAAAAACAGGGTGTGGTCTATCTTCCAATGGGTGAGGCGGTGAAAGACGCGAAATATTCGAAGATGATTAGAGAGCATTTCATGAAGCTTATCCCTGTAGACGATCATAAGTTCACAGCACTTCATGCTGCACTTTGGAGTGGTGGTTCGTTCATCTATGTTCCGAAAAATACAACGGTTGAAATCCCAATCCAGAGTTATTATCGTTTGAACGCTCCAGGGGCAGGCCAGTTTGAGCACACTTTGATTATTGTTGATGAAGGTGCAGATTTCCACTTCATCGAGGGCTGTTCGGCTCCGAAATATAATGTCGCAAACCTTCACTCCGGTGCAGTTGAGGTTTATATCGGTAAAAATGCACACATGAAATTCTCGACGGTTGAGAGCTGGTCAAAAAATATGTACAATTTGAGCACAAAAAGAGCAATCGTCGAAGAGGGTGGCACGATCGAGTGGGTTGCGGGTAGTTTTGGCTCGCATATTACGATGATTTATCCGATGGCAATCTTGAATGGTGAAGGGGCTAAATGCGAATATACGGGGGTAACTTTCGCTTCAAAGGGCCAGATTATTGATAATGGTGCAAAAGTTGTTCACGTCGCACCAAATACGTGCTCGACGATTGATACTAAAGCACTCAGCAAAGATGATGGCGTTTCCGTGAATCGCACACTCGCGAAAATTTGTCCGGGTGCACACGGTGCGAAAGCTTATATTGACTGTAAGTCATTGCTCCTTAATCCCGGCGCGAAGGCTGAGGCAATTCCAGAGGTGATGGTACACTGTATGAATGCTGAGGCGGCACATGAAGCTTCGGTCGGAAGAATCTCGGAAGAAGCATTGTTCTATCTTATGTCTAGGGGTCTATCTGAAGATAAGGCAAGAGCCTTGATTGTTAGAGGTTTTACAGCTGAGGTGTCAAAGGAACTTCCAGTAGAGTACGCGATGGAGATGAATAACCTAATTAAGATGGAGATTGAAGGCACGGCGTGAGAGAGGCCTATCTAGATAATGCCGCAACGATGAAGAAGCATCTAGATGCTATTAATTCTGAAGCGGATTTTTATCGAAAGATAAACGCCAATCCTCTGCGTGGGTTGTATAAAAAAAGTGTTCAGGCTACAACAGGGGTAAATGAGGCTCGTGAGGCCGTTTTGAAACTCGTTCATGCCGACAAATCGTACACTGTTATATTTTCCAGAGGTACAACAGAGGCGATTAATATGGTTGCGAACGGCTTGCTTCTTCGCGACGACGGATTCGGGGTGGTTAATAGAGACGCGAAAGTGGTGATTGATATCGAGAGCCATCATTCAAATATTTTGCCATGGAAACAGCGATACTCGAAGGTTTTAATTTCTAAGGACCTCAATAAAGACATTAGGGGTGCGAAGGTGGTGTCCCTTACTGGTGTATCGAATGTAACAGGGCAAAACTTCTTGAAACGCATTAGAGAGGTTCGTAGGACGCTCCCTAAGGCGATTTTAGGCGTTGATGGCGCTCAGATGGTCGGACACGTTGATTTTGATATAACACGCCTTGGAGCGGATTTCGTGGCCTTCTCGGGGCATAAATTTGGTGCTCCTATGGGTATTGGCGGGTTGGTTATCAAAAGAGAGCTCGCAGAGAAGCTTCGTCCGTTTAACTACGGCGGTGAAATGGTTGATGCTGTCTCTTTGGATGGCGAGCCGACGTACTCAGCTATCCCTGAAAGATTGGAGGCGGGAACTTTGTCGGTTGGCGCAATCTTTGGGCTTTCGGCTGCCATTAAGGTTTTGGACTTTGATAAGAATGAACATGCTGAACGTTTAGCTAAGATGGCGGCGACGGAACTTAGAAAGATTAGGGGAGTTAAGGTTTTAGTTTCGAACGGATTAATCGTGACTTTTCAGGTTAAGGATGTACATCCGCATGATGTTGCACAAATCTTGGCAGACGATGGTGTCTGTGTGCGTGCAGGATATCTTTGTGCACAGCCATATCTTGAGTATAAGGGTTGGGGTCCAGTGGTTAGAGCGAGCTTCTCGAATTACAATGATAAATCTGACGTAAAGGCACTCGTTAAGGCCGTCTCTAAAGTTCGAAAGAAAATGGGGCTAGAATAATGTACGATGAAGAACTATTAGAGCGAAGCATGCACCCGGAATTCAGGGGTGAGATGGACGGGGTTGAGCCGATTTTACTTTTTAATGCGAGTTGCGGGGATGAGCTTAAAGTGTATCTGAAGGTTTCTAGAGGGGTAGTTGTTGATGGAAAGTTTACTGGTAAGGGGTGCGCAATTGCGCTCGCTTCGGCGGATACGTTTATTGCCTCAATTAAGGGAAAAACTATTGAAGAAGCAAGAGAAATGAGCGAGGAATTCTCGAAGATGGTTATTGGGGAGAAATACTCCGTAGATAAGCTCGGCAAGGCAAGATGTTTAAGTTGCGTTTCAAGGATGCCAGCACGCGTTAAATGCGCAAAATTAGCCTGGGAAAGTCTTGATAAATTAGCATAAGTTCGATAGAATAGAACTAATTTAGGAGGAAAAATGATCAAGATTGACGAGAAATTCCTTGACGAAGTGGGACTTTCTTCTATGCCTGATGAACAGAAGGCTGATTTCATTAAACAAACCCAGGAAGAACTTGAGAATCGTGTTGGCGAGAGAATGAGCGAGGGTATGACTATTGACCAGCTTCGTGAATTTGATGGAATTATGAATAATGATAGAAACACGATGATTCGTGTTTTATCACAG
The DNA here is from genome assembly GCA_947306315.1 of uncultured Candidatus Saccharibacteria bacterium. Taxonomy (GTDB): domain Bacteria; phylum Patescibacteriota; class Saccharimonadia; order Saccharimonadales; family Saccharimonadaceae; genus Nanosyncoccus. The sequence continues at coordinate 7,489 of CAMZGF010000004.1, read as the reverse complement.
ATTGGTGATTATCGTGAAGATGCGATTTATAAAAAACTTTTACAAAGGCACGGTGTAACAGAGGGGAATCTTGAGATTCTTGGTGAATATCTTTCGGTTAAATGGATCCAAATTAATCGTCCAGATTATGCAGAAATTACGACATCTGTAGCAAGCGAGCTTAAAGCCGAAATTATTGAGGCAAGGCCAGCAATTCTCGGCGTAGCTGCATAGAGGGAATATGAAGAAGCAACAAACGCTCAGTGCGATAAATAAGGTTGGAATTTTTGCTGCTTCGCTTTTTGTAACCGCTGTGGCTGCTTATCTTTATTCTCCAACTTTTGGTTCTCATGCTACTGAGGCGGACGTTAATGTGAATATAAACGTTGGTGAAGTTCTTACAATGGGGGTTAACTCAGATACTCTTAATCTAGTAGCGGCGATTAATAGTTTTACTCATGGCTCAATTAACGTTAGTGCCCAAACAAACAATGTTTATGGTTATACTTTAGCTATTGAGGATGTAGATAGTAACACTGATCTCGCACATACAGATATGAATATTTCTGATGCGATTTCGTCGGCATTTACAGGTGCAAAGACTAGTAGCGAAATGGGTGATAATACTTGGGGCTTTTCGATTGACGAAACAAATTATTATAAAATTCCAACAGTTGGAAATCCGGTAGCTGTGAAGCGCACAACTTCCGCGAATGCTACTACGTATGAAACTACAGTGGTTGATTTTGGGGTGAAGGTTGGTTCTAGCCTTACTTCTGGAACTTATACTGATGTGGTTAAATTTACGGCTTATGTGAACGGCCATGACAGAAAACCAACTGAAGTAGATCCAAAAAATATAGACGGAACGAGCTATTCGTATGATGCATGTCTTGATGCAAGATATGTTTCAAATGGTATTTTGACCGATCCACGCGACGGCACGGAATATACGGTTAAGAGTCTTCCTGACGGTCAATGTTGGATGACGCAGAACTTGCGCCTTGCAAATATGACGATTGATAGTACAAATTCTGATATGCCAGCAGGTATGAGCTATACTGTTGCTGCAAAAAGCAATATGATTAGCCCTTCGTACACTTCTGGCTCAGTTATGGATGGAACGTGGGGCGGTGGTGGTGGCGCTCCTGGTGAATCTAAAGATTTTGGCGTGCTTTATAACTATTATGCAGCTACGGCTGGTACTGGCGGATCGGATTTGGCTTCTGGTACGGCGGTTGCTTCAATTTGTCCAAAGGGTTGGAGGCTTCCAACCAGCAGTGCCGAATATGACAATCTTGTAACGCTTTACGATGGTGATTCAAGTAAACTACTTGGCTTTATCTATAGTGAAGGTTTAGGCCTTACTCGCCATGGTATTGCGTATAACGGTAGCTGGATAAATGTTTTTGCAGATGGTCCGTATTGGACAGCGACATCGCTTACTAGTAATACGACTGACTATTATAATCGTGGCACTAGTATACTATCAACCTATGATCGTATAAGTAAGTCGATCGGCGGTGCTATCCGCTGCATTGCGAAATAATTATTTGGCGTAGCCGTTAAGGAAAGATTTTGCATCCATTGGCTTGCGGCCAGCTGGTTGAATTTCGTCGATAATAAGATATTTGCCGTCTGAACAGACGAGATTTAATCTTGAATCTTCAGTGTCGCTGATATGAGCGTTAAGGACAATACAATCAAGACCAAAGAATTCATGCTTTGATTTTGGGAAGCCTTTGAATGCGCGAATTTCATTAATGAGTTCCTCGGCAGATTTAGTCTCAGGCTTTAGTTCAGACATAGATTTGTCGAGTTTTGCGGTAAAAGTAGCTTTTGTATTATCTTGCTCGGTTGGGGTTGGAAGATTATCAATATTCTCGACGATCCAGTTTGCGCCAGTTTCGGAAAGTTCTTTATAAATCAAATCTTTTTCAGCGTAGTCAGCGAAGGAAACCGTTTTTTGGAAATAGATTGGACCAGCATCCATAGCTTTTACGAGCTTCATGATAGAGACGGAAAAGTCTTTATCGCCATTTAAAATTGCAGTTTCAATAGGAGAAGAGCCGCGATATTTTGGTAAAAGAGAAGGGTGAATATTTAAAATTCCTTCTGGTTCAAAAAGACTAAGGACGTCAGGTTTAATCATGACGCCAAAACTAGCGAGAATGCCTTTAGCTTCAGGATTTTCGGTTTTGATGCGCTTAACTTCTTCAAGATCTTCTTTAGTGCGGGCATGAAAAATAATCTCGAAATTCTTTTCTAAGATTGCTTTTGCAAAATCTGCAAGTGGACCGTTACCAAAGAAGATAATTTTAGTCATCGGGGAAAAGCTCTTTGTTATTCTTTATACGAGTTTCGTAGTCGATAGGGACGATTTCGCCCTTGTCATCAAGTTCGAACCAAGCATCTTTTTTATCTTTAATGTGATCGATGAAGAGAATACCATCGAGATGATCAATCTCATGGAGAAGGGTGCGTGCGAGGGAATCGGTTGCTTTGATGCGGACCTCGGTACCGTCAATAATTTTTGCTTTGATGCGTGCTTTTTCAGGACGAGGAACGAGACCATAAATCTTTGGAACTGAGAGACAACCTTCATAATCTTTGATCATTTTTCCTTCAGTTTTTATGACCTCAGGGTCGATAAGTGCAATAAAGGAATTATTCTTTTTATCTTCCATATCTTCGCGGACGATAATAATGCGTTGGTTGTAGCCGAGCTGAGGTGCCGCCATGGCAGCAGAAAGCTCATATGGGTGTACTTTTTCCCATTCAAGGGAGTTTTTCACCATTTCGTTAATGATTTTCTTGGTTTCATCGGTGATTTTGTTGACCTTTTTCGATGTTTCACGAAGACGAGGGTCAGGAGTAACTATAATATCCATATCTTTAATTATACCATATTTTTTATGTTTTTACTAGAGCCTTGCTGGAATAAGTGTGGTGTTTAAAATTTGCGATTTTTTGGGGCAAAAGTTCCCTCAGAATATATTGATGTTGGTGGAAGTGTTTTTCGTTCGATTGGGGAGACGCAGAAAGGAGATAAAAAGATGAAGCAGGCCGTCGGTCATGCTTCTGTGTTTTTTACCGCCTTAGTGTTAGAAATAGCTCCCCAATCGGTTTCTAAAGAAGCGATGGTGGGTCGATAGAAAGGCGAATATCAGGGAAGGAATCGAGAGTTTTTATTGCATCAAGAAGTGATTTTCGATTTGTAGATTTTATGACGATTTGCCAACTAAAACCGGAACTTGTGTGCTCGTGGAATGATGGCGTTGGTGCCGTTAGATAAACATTTTCTTTTTCTTTGAGGGATTTATAGATCTCTTTTATTTTATTGTAAGCAATGCGTTCAGTTTTGTAGACGACGGATATTTTTGCTAAGTAATAGAAAGGAGGAAAATGAGCTTTTTGACGTTTTTTGATGAGGTAGTTATAGAATGATTCGTAATCTGAATTTATGGCGTTGATGATGACTGGGCTTTCGGGATGGTAAGTTTGAATGAAAGCGTTTGCGGAGTTAATGTGGCCGCGGCCGATGCGTCCGAGGACTTGGTTGATAAGGTCAAAAGTACGTTCCTCAGAAGAATAATCAGGGAGGGAGAGGCCAGAATCGGCTTGAACTATGCCAACCGTAGCGAGTTTTGGAAGATCGAGGCCCTTTGTGATAGTTTGAGTGCCGATGATGATGTCGATTTTGCCAGATTTTACGTCGTCGTAGAGCTCGTCGAGAGTCTTTGTCTTCTCCGTATCGCCATCAAAACGGGCGATTTTTGCAGTTTTGAATATTTTTTTTAATTCGGATTCGAGAAGTTTGGTGCCGAACCCCTTATGAATGATGTCCGGATGTTTGCATTCAGGACAGGAAACTGGGACTTTTTCTTTATGGCCACAGGTGTGGCAGATGAGTTGATAAGAGTCGGCATGAAGGGTCAGAGGGAGAAAACAGTTTGGGCAGAGGGCTTCAAAACCACAATTTTCGCAGATTGTAAGAGGTGCGGAGCCGCGACGGTTATGATAAATAAGGGTTTGGTGGCCATTTTTGAGATTTTCTTCGATGTTATTGATTAGTTCGTCGCTGAAATAACGATTTTTAAGGAAATTTTCGCGGTTTTTTAGATCAATAATACTGATTTTTGGGGTAATAGCGGTCTCTTTGGCCTTTTCCTTTAAAGTGATGAGGGAATTGTGGGTTTTTGCGAGGTAATAATCTTCAACTTTAGGGGTAGCGGTGCCAAGAATACAACTAATATCTCTTGTTTTTGTGATGAAGCTAGCAAGACGGATAGCGGAATATTTAGGGGTTTGATCTTGAAAATAGGTTGATTCATGGGCCTCGTCGACGATAATGAGGCCGAGGTTTTTAAGGGGTGCGAAGAGTGCTGAGCGTGGCCCAATAACGATTTTTGGTGAATCGGAGTTTAATAGGGACTCGAAGGCGTCGCGACGGACTTTGTCAGTCTGTTTTGAGTGGATTAGAACGACGTTTTCCCCGAAAGATTCTTTGAAAATTTGGACAAGTTGAGAGGTGAGCGCAATCTCAGGAACGAGCAAAATTGTCGATTTTTTGGCTAAAAATGCTTCATGGGAGAGGGTAAGATAGAGGTTAGTTTTTCCGGAGCCGGTGACGCCGTGTAGGAGTTTAGTAGGGCTCTTAGCGGATCTAAGGGCCTCTAGAGCTTGTTTTTGAGGGGTATTTAGAGGGATAATAGTGGTTTTGATTGGTTTTTCATCTAGAGCGGAAGCGACTTTATGACGTTTTTCAATAGTGTTTGGAAGAAAAAGACTAACAACCTGGGGGAGTGGAACGAGATAATATTCGGAGAGCCAAAGAATGGATTTTAATAGGTGAGATGGGAGTGGTCTGTCGTAGACTATACGAATAATATCTTTGACGTCAAAATCTGGTTTCTCAACTTTTCTATAGATGATGCCGACGGTAGTTTTCTTTCCGAGGGGGATTTCGACGATTGTGCCAATTTTGAGATTTTCGGCACAGGAATAGGTAAGAATCCCGTCTTCGAGCTTAGGGGATTTTCGGAAAATTTTGGCCGGTAGCACCTCGAAATACATACCTACATTATACCTTAAAAAACGTTGTATTTTTTACATTTTTGCGATAAAATGGAAGAAATTGGAGGTATAAATGTTAGATGTTTTTATTACGTCGAGAGTCAGGAGAAAAATCCTCGTTGTTTTTGCGAAGTACCCTGATTTTAAGACACATGTGAGAGCGCTTTCGAAGCTGATTCGCGAAGATCCTGGAAATATTCAAAGGGAACTTCATCGCCTTGAAAAGGGTGAATTCTTGATTGCTACTAAAAAGGGAAACACGACAATTTACCAGACAAATAAGCAATTCCCAATCTTAAAAGAGCTTCAATCAATGGTGATTAAGAGTCAGCAGCTTTCGAATAAATCAAAACCAAATAAAACGATTGGATAAGATGAGTCGAGTTTTTGACGAGATAGTCAAAAAGCGTGGGCTTTCTCCAGATTTTTTAAAGCCAAAATACCTTTCGAAGAAGAAAATTTTTTCGAGCTTACCAGATATAAAAGTGGCAGTTTCAAGAATAAAAGAAGCAGTTTTAACGGGTGAAAAAATCATGGTTTATGGTGACTATGATGTTGACGGTGTTACGGCAACGACTGTAATGGTTGATGCTTTGAAAATGGCTGGTGCTTCTGGGATAATTACAATGCTTCCAGATCGTTTTGTCGATGGATATGGTATGAGCGAAAAGTGCGTAGAAAAGGCAGCTTCTTTAGGCATTTCGCTTGTTATAACAGTGGACTGTGGAAGCAATAATTCAGAGGTAATTTCTAAGCTGAAAGAAGCTGGAGTTGAGACGGTTGTGACGGATCACCACGAGGTAATGACGGAAATACCAAAGGATGCAGTGGCAGTGGTGAACCCGAAGCGTACAGATGTTTCGGACGCAATAAAAAAGAAAATCCTTGAGACTGGGCTGATTGATCTTGCTGGGGTCGGAGTGGCATTTATGGTAGCTTTGGCGCTCGTTTCTGAGGGACTAATCCCAGATGGGCAGGAAAAGTGGATGCTTGATCTTGTTTTGATTGGTACACTTTGTGATTCAATGACATTGTCTAAGTTGAACCGTGAGCTGACTTTTTACGGTAAAAAAGTGCTTGAGAAAACAAGGAGGCCGGGGCTTAAGGAATTGATGCGGATTGCAGGATGTTCTGAAATTTCGTCAGAGGCGATTGGTTTTCAAATTGGACCGAGACTCAATGCTGGTGGAAGAATGGAATCGGCTGAGATTTCGCTTTCGCTTTTGATGTCCGACTCAAAAGTTGAGGCGGTAAAATTAGCGGAACAGCTAAATAACCTGAACTCTGAGCGTCGAAATGAGCAAATTCTGGCAATGCAGGAAATAGAAGAAGAACGTTCAGAAGAACTAGCACGGGATGTGATTGTTGTATCTGGGGAATGGCACGAAGGTGTGCTTGGAATTATTGCTGGTAGGTTGGTTGAAAAGTATCATAAACCAGCTTTTGTGCTGTCAAAAGTTTCGATGAAAGACATTGATGGCGATGGGATTTCGGATATTTATAAGGGCTCCGGAAGGAGTTTTGGAGATTTTAATTTAGCTGATGCGATTAGAAGCTGTGTGTCGATTTGTGGCGGCGGTGGGCATGCGATGGCTTGTGGGGTGAAAATTTTACCAGAAATGATTGAAGATTTTGCTGATGAAGTGAATGCCTATTACAACTCTTTGGGATTGAAGAATCAGGAAAAGTTCTTAGAGATTAATGGAGAATTTTCTGAGAGTGACTTAAGACAATTTGACGAGGAACTTCTAGAAGATATTGCGCAACTTGAGCCGTTTGGTAATGGGAACGAGGAACCAACTTTTGAACTTTTTAACGTCGAGGTTGTTGAAGCGAGAGCAGTTGGAAAAGAGGGTAAACATCTTCGCATGGTTGTGAAGGATGAGATGAATACAAGAATGACGGAGAAGGTGTCGGTGGTGGTCCGTTTGATGAAAAATGAGTGGAACGGGCGGGTTTTTGTTTAAGGTATGATTTTGAATTTATCGATATAGGGTGGGAACTCTTGAAAAAAATGTCGATATCTGATATAATGCCGTTATATGTCAATAAAAGTAACTAGAAAAGATCAGAACGAAGCAAACGAGAATATTATTCGTCGTTTTAATCGTAAGGTTCTTCAGAGTGGAATTATGCCACTCGCTAAGTCTCAGCTCCGCTTCAGCAAGCCAATTTCGAAGCGTGAACGCCGCCGCAAGGCAATCCTTCGCGAGATTCGTAAGGCTGAGAAAACTGAACGCATCAAGCTCGGACTTAAATAAATAGAAGATTCCGCATAAGCGGAATCTTTTTGTGGTAAAATAGATTTGTATGAGAATTATATTTTTAGGTGGCCCAGGTTCCGGAAAATCGACAGTAGGGACTAGACTTGCAGAAGATTTGAAGTGGCCATGGATTTCTTCGGGGGAAATATTAAGGCAAAGCAAAGAGCCTT
>CAMZGF010000003.1 GCA_947306315.1 uncultured Candidatus Saccharibacteria bacterium | reverse complement strand
CACTTGGTAGCGATCCTGTCTATACTAACTACCTAGATTTAACCCCCCCAACATCGTCATCCAATCTAGGAATTCCTATTGATCTTCCAGAAACCCAAGTCGAAGGATTTGCCTGTATCTTCGGAGCTGTCGATGATGATGGCGAAGAAAGTGATCCCCTCCTAGCGGTTTTCAATACTTACATTCCATCAGTTGATGGACCTGAAGATGTAGACGAGCCTACTGAAGATAACAATTCCATTTCTTCTCCAGATTCCGGTATCGTAATTAAAGATAATGATTCTGTATCAGAAGACTACAACACTCCAGTACTTGTGGTTAGCTTAGTCTCACTAATTAGCCTAGTCGGCATCGCAATCAAAAAAGTCTAACAATAACCCCGCTACATAGCGGGGTTTTAGCTATATTTATTTTCCCTCGTTTTTAATTTTCTCAATCAAGTCACGAAGGTCGGCAGCTTTCTCGAAATCAAGATTTGCAGCCGCAAGGCGCATCTGGCTCTCGAGTTCTTTGACGAGCTTTGGAATCTCTTCGGTCGGGACTTTTCTAAGATCGAGTTTATTCTCTTTTTCTTTCTCTGGAATGATTGCACGAAGACCCTGACTAATTTCTTTTTCAACAGATTTTGGAGTAATATTATGTTTTTTATTGTAGTCCTGCTGAATTTCACGACGACGATTTGTTTCGGTAATCGCACGCTCCATTGACTCAGTAATATTATCAGCATACATAATCACATGGCCTTCAACATGGCGTGCGGCACGACCGATTGTCTGGATAAGCGCAGATTCAGAGCGAAGGAAGCCTTCCTTATCGGCATCAAGAATTGCAACGAGAGAAACTTCAGGAAGATCGAGACCTTCACGAAGGAGGTTAATACCAACAAGCACGTCATAAACGCCAGTGCGAAGATCGCGAAGAATGTCGCCACGTTCCAATGTGTCAATATCGGAATGAATATAGGCCGTCTTCACATCGCGATCTTTTAAGTGCTCAGAAAGATCTTCTGCCATACGTTTCGTGAGAGTAGTAACAAGCGTGCGCTGACCCTTAGCGATGCGACGGTCGATTTCTTCTATTAAATCATCAATTTGACCTTCAGTTTTTCTAACCTCAATTTCTGGATCAAGTAGTCCGGTTGGACGAATAACCTGTTCGGCAGGCTTTGGGCTATGTTGAAGTTCATAGTCACCAGGTGTTGCTGAGACATAAATTGCCTGTTTTATATGATCCTGGAACTCCCAGAAAGTAAGTGGGCGATTATCGAGCGCGCTAGGCAAACGGAAACCGTATTCGACAAGCGTTTCTTTTCTTGCGTGGTCGCCGTTATACATACCACGTACCTGAGGCAAGGTCATATGCGATTCATCGACAAGCAAGAGAAAATCTTTCGGGAAGAAGTCGAGGAGAGTTGCAGGCGGTTCGCCAGCTTTGCGACCATCGAGATGGCGTGAATAGTTTTCAATTCCCTTCACAAAACCAGTTTCTTTTAACATTTCGAGATCATACTTCGTGCGCTGACTTAGACGCTGTGCTTCAAGGAATTTATTGTGGTCTTCAAAGAATTTCAAGCGTTCATCAAACTCGACCTTAATAGTTTCAAGTGCACGATCAAGTTCGTCTTTTGGAGTGGCGTAGTGAGTATTTGGAAAAATGTGAATCTGGTCTGGTTTTTCGAGAACTTCAGCAGTTAGAGGATCGATAATTTTTACTGCCTCAAGATTGTCAAAGCCAAACTCAAAACGATAGGCAATTTCTCCATTTGCTGGGAATAGGTCAATTGTATCGCCCATTACACGGAAATTACCGCGTTCAAACGCAAGATCGTTTCTGTGATATTGCATCGCAACGAGATAAATTATAAAGTTTGTTTGAGACAAAGAATCTTCAGATTGAGTTCTTGAATTAGCTAAGGTTGGGTATTTTGTACCCATAAGTTCCCACTTACCATCTTTTTTAATGAGTGGGAGGGACATCTCGGTATAGTGATCTGGCGAACCAATACCATAAATACATGAAACCGACGCGACAATAATCGTATCCGGACGAGTTAAAAGACTAACTGTCGCAGCGTGGCGAAGGCGGTCGATTTCCTCATTAATCGCAGAGTCTTTTTCGATATAAGTATCGGTCGAAGCGATGTAGGCTTCCGGCTGATAATAATCGAAGTATGAAACGAAATAATGGACTTCATTTTTCGGGAAGAATTCACGAAATTCAGAGTAAAGCTGAGCTGCAAGAGTTTTATTGTGCGCCAAAATAAGCGTTGGCTTCTGAACATTTTGAATGATGTTCGCCATCGTAAAAGTTTTACCAGAACCAGTGACACCAAGCAAAGTTTGCTCACGCTCGCCATTTTTAAGGCCTTCAGTGAGTTGTTTGATTGCCTGCGGCTGATCGCCGGTTGGCTGGTACTTCGATACTAATTCAAATTTTGGCATTTCCACCCTTTACGAGATTAAGCAGCAGTATAGCCACCGTCGACTGGGAGGATTACACCTGTGACATAGCGAGCTTCTTCACTTGCTAAGAAGACAGCAGCTGCATCGAGTTCACCTTCCTTGCCATAGCGTTTCATTGGAACGTGGTTGTTTGCAAAAGTCTTAAAGAAATCTGAATCGAGCGTTTCAGTTGTAAGTTCAGTATAGAAGAAACCTGGGCAGATTGCGTTTACGGTGATGCCTGAAGTTGCGAGCTCACAAGCGGCAGCACGAGTAAAGTTTACAACTGCGCCTTTTGATGCATGATAAGCAATGGTTGGGATTTCAGCATTACCAACCATACCATAGATTGATGCAATATTGATAATGCGTCCATAGCCATTCTTTTTCATAACATTACCAAACGCACGAGTCATTTTAAAAACTGAGGTTTCATCAGTTGCGATAGTGAAGTCCCATTCTTCATCAGTCATATTAAGAGTGTCATTGTTTTTTGCGGAGCCAGCACAGTTCAAAAGAATATCAACTTTGCCGAATTCTTTTTCGACAGCTTCAGCCGCAGCATTTATTTCGTCAGTGTTTGTAACATCACATTTAATTGCGATAACTTTTACGCCATATTCTTTTTCGAGCTCTTTCTTGAATTCTTCAAGGCGTTCGACACGGCGAGCCATGATTGCAAGATTTGCGCCTTGTTTAGCAAAAGCACGAGCCATTTGTTGGCCGAGACCACTTGATGCACCACTTACAGCTGCTACTCTTCCAGATAAATCAAACATTAAAAATCTCCTTTCCTTTATTTATATACATTATATAATAAAAACTTAAAAATTATTGATTCTTTGGTGGATTTGGTGCTGACTGGAAGCGACCATTTACAACTTTGAATTCAATATTAAGGCTGGCAGTATCTGGACCAGTATCCACATCGTCGCCACTAAAGATGTCATAATTATATTCTTCTGATTTTTGCTTTGCAGATTCTTGTTTTTTCGCTTCTTCTTCAGCTTTTTTCTTTGCCTCTTCCTCTGCAGCCTGTTTTTCCTGTTTTTCAAGGATAATGCGTGTCTGTTCAGCCGCAGCAGAAGCGGCACGTGAAATCATCGACTCCTTTGCAACTGCCGTTTGACCAACTGCTGCACCTTTCATAACCTCTGCCGGAGTTGCAATGTTCGGGCCAAGATCTTCAGGCATAACAGTTCTGAATTCGTTTTTGAAGGCAACATTTTTACCCTTGACGTATTGATACTCGTATTTCGGACTAAAGCCAAGCACGTTAAAGAACACATATGGGAAAAAGACCGAGAGTATTTGATGCTCGATTTTCTGGCCAAAGGCCTTCGGAACATTAAAGCTGAAAATGGCATACGGAATAATACCAACAACTGGTATATAGCATGTGATTGCAAGCCATGAATTAAGATCGACTGCTTTAAATAAAAGCATGAGACCATAGAACGGAATTATAGTTTTAATAGCATCTTTCTTCCCGAGAATTTTTGTACCAAGCGCATATTTTCCTATAATAAGAGCAATACAAATAATGATCAGAAAGACGATCATCGGCGTATTCGCAGAAACGACTTCATTAAATTTTGGAGCGTTCGGTGAATGCTGAAGATTACCAGAGATAAAATCCAGTATTTTATCTATATTCATATACTAGGATTTTACCACGGAACTGGCAATTTTTGCAATATGCTTATGCTAACGATTTTCTTTTACAAGGTTAATGTTTAGGCCAATAAGATAAACAACTACGCCAAGCATAATAGCTGAGAAAATAACTTCAGTTGGGCCAGTTTTTGGCATTCCTTCACTAGAAGTTGCAGCTGCTGGTTTGTTATCAGCTACAGTATATTGTTGTGATGGTGAAGCTGGGGTTGTACCGACGGGAGTTTTATTCTTTTCTTCTGTTTTTACAGTTTCAGCTTTATTTGCATCATTGTTTGATGAGCTTTTTGTTGCTGATGAAATCGCCCAGATTCCTACGAAAAGGATTACAATAAGAGCGACTGCAGTTACGATAATATTCCTAAGTTTACGACTTTTTGCCATGTCCTGAACGTTAGTGTTCATAAAAATAACTCCGTTTCCGGCCGTTACCACCATGAGCCAATTAAATTAACTATATTTTATCTAAAAAACATCATTTTGTAAAGATTGAGATGCTTGCACCAGCAAAATTTTTCGTGCGCTTTGAATAGTCTTGAAAATCAAAATCTGTACCTTTTTTATGGCTCAAAACTATAGTATTTACATCCTGACATTTTTCTATAATCGATTCAATATCAAAATCATTCATTTTATCGTATGGAGGGTCGATAAATACGATATCGTAAGGCCCATCAAAAGATACTAAATTCACATCCTTTTCGATAACCGTTGCGCGGTCATCTATACCAAGGTTTTTAAGATTCTTTTTGATAATTTCTGCAGTTTTATGGCTCTTTTCAACAAAAGTTACATGTGATGAGCCGCGCGAAAGCGCCTCGATTCCAAGCGCACCAGTTCCCGCAAAAAGATCCAACACATTTTTTCCTACAATGTCTGGGCCGATTGAGTTCATAATCGAAAGACGCTCACGAGAACCCATTGGATGAGTTCCACTATTAAACGGCGACTCGATTTTTCTGCCACAAAATTCTCCGCCTGTAATTTGTGAAAGATTAACACTACTTGCTTTCATTTTTACCTTTCGTTCTAGGAAGCGACGCAAGCCAACAAAGAGCAATTGCCTTAATGATTTCCGGAAGTAATATATCACGTGTCTCAAAAGCTAGATCGGTTGTCCAACCATTATGGCGAAACTTGTCGTACATATTTAGAGCAGCTACTTTTTCAAACGAATTATAGAACGACTCTTCGATTCTTGGGTTTTTAAACTCCTCGTCAGATATTTTTGGCATTACTTTCGCGGTTGGAAGCGCGGTTAGTGTAAGTGCAACGCCATATTCAAAACCGATATGTTTACTCATATAGCCATTTGATCCCCAATAAAGCCAGTTATTACGAAGTGTTTCGAGCGAGTTTCTACCATGCATAATTCCTTTAATCGGGATTCCAAAAACCTTCACAAATTCTTTTTCGGTCATAAGCTCTTTTTGAGTTTCTTCAAGTGGGAAGTGATGTGCAGGAGTAAGACCATCCGTGACAGCATGAGCCATCCACGCTGCCTCAAAAGCTGCGCGAATATCATCACCTTTTTCGAGTGCTTTTCTCAAATTATATTGATGATCCTTTATCATTTTTATCAATTTTCCGTCGTCATTACCCGGGATAATAAAATGCATTGGCTCATCTTTGCCTGGGCTTTTACGTTTTAATCCATCAGGGCCGCCCATACCTTCAAAAAGTAAAATAGTTTTTATATCCGGAAATTTTACTCCTGTTGGAAGTTTTTTCTGAACAATTTTGAAGGCAATTTTATCGAGCTTTTGATGCGTGCCAATAATGCGCCCAGATTTTTTTGAGTTCGTAATAGCTAAGGTTGAATACATTTTAGTTTAAAGTCGTTAATTGTTGATACTTTTTAATTTCAGTATTTAACTCTTCGTATTTTAGCATATTTTCGGGGTTATTCGCAAGTTCGGAAATGAATCGTTCAGCTGCTTTCTGGGCTTTTGAAATAGTTTTCGTATCTGATAATGTGGCAATTTTGAGGTTCAGTACACCATGCTGGAGCTGGCCATATATTTCACCAGGGCCACGGAGCTTTAAATCGACCTCCGCAAGATGAAAACCATCCGTAGACTTTTCGAGCTCTTTAAGACGAAGCGATGGTTCTTTGTCGTTATTCACAACTAAGAAACACTTTGACTCTTTTTCTCCGCGACCAACACGCCCACGAAGTTGATGGAGCTGAGCGAGGCCAAAGTTCTCTGCATCCATAACCACAATCGTTGTTGCGTTTGGAACATCAACACCAACTTCAACCACAGTAGTTGAAACAAGAATATCAATTTTCCCATCCTTAAAGCGATTCATGATTTCGTCTTTTTCATCTGGCTTCATGCGACCATGAAGGTATTCAATTCTTCGATTTGGGAACTGAAGTCTTAGCTTGTTTGCTTCCTTTTTTACATTCGCCACCTCACTTCTGCCGGTTTCTTCAATTAGTTTACAAATCCAATAAATTTGTTCGCCGGCATTCATGCGTTCGATCATTTCTGGGTATAAGTCTTCGCTCATCGAAAGTTCATTAATCAACTTCGTTTTAATTGGGGTACGACCTTTTGGAAGTTCAGAAATCGTCGAGACAGAAAGATCGCCAAAAATTGTAAGTTGCAAAGAACGTGGAATCGGTGTCGCAGTCATAGCGAGAAGATGTGGCGCCTTTTCACCAGTTTTCATGAGAAGTTTTTGGCGTTGCATCACGCCAAAGCGATGTTGCTCATCAATAATCGCAAAACTTAAGTTTTTAAACTTCGTATCATCCGTTATAATTGCGTGTGTACCAACTACAACATCAACTTCGCCATTCACAATTCTCTTCTTTAAATCATCTTTCTTTTTTGTTGCACTAATTAAGAGCTCAATCTTCACGCCGAATGGCTCAAGAAGACTCTTTAAAGTCTTTGCATGTTGAGTGGCGAGAATAGCCGTCGGAGCAAGTAGCGCAGATTGCTTCCCGGCCATAAACGCTTGGTAAATTGCAATTGCTGCGACGACAGTTTTTCCGGACCCAACATCACCTTGAAGCAAGCGGTTCATTGGTTTAGACTTCTCTATATCTTTTAGAATATCCCAAGCTGCAAGGCGTTGACCGTTTGTCAGTTTAAATGGTAAGCTATCAACAAATCTCTTGGTATTCTCAGCAACAAATTTGAGTGGTTCTGCTTTTAGTTTAGAATTCTCGTTTTTATTTAGTTTTGCGGCAAGAATTAGTTCAAAAAGTTCCTCGTACGCGAGATACTCTTTCGCCTTCTCGACATCAGCATAATTATCTGGGAAATGAATATTATAAAGCGCCTCAGCTCTTGCGCCCGGTTTTTCAAAGGGCAACATATCCGGCGCCTTCGCAATTTCACTTCTCATTTCATCAAAAAGGCGTTTAAACCAGATTGATTTATATGAGCCTTTTGTAGAATAAATCGGCTGGAATGTAGTTTTAGTTTCCTCAACTTCAGTTGCAAGATTTACGGTCGGAGAAGTAAGTTGATAACGATTAAATTTGAAATCAAAGTTGCCAGAAAAATAATACTCAGTGTCAGGTTTAAAGTTTTTGATGCGATATGGCTGGTTATACCAAACTACGCGGATTTCACCAGTGTCATCATAAATAATGCCGGATTCAATATTAAAATGACGACGGCGAACATAATTCACCATAAGGTTATAGATTTTACCCTTTACAATAACTTTGCCCGGTTTAAGGTCCTTAATCTTAGTAGCGCGATGATAATCTTCGAAGTCACGTGGAAAATAATAGGCGAGGTCTTTAATCGTCTCAAAACCATATTTTTTTAGGGCTAAAGCGGTCTTTGGCCCAACACCTTTTATCTCCTCCACGGAGTCGATGAAACTCATATGTATATTATACAGCAAAAAGACCTCCGAAGAGGTCTTTTTAAGCGCTGATGCGCGCCCACCCGCGGGCACATTGTTTTGTTTTAATCCGCTGTTTGTTTTTGAAATCTCCACACTCCACTAACTTTCAGTGGAACCCGTGTGAAGCGTATCAGCTTATGCTTATTTTAATATAAAAAGCTTATGTGTGTCAATAGTTTTTACGCTAATTTTTCAAGGATTTTTGGTGCTCATCGCGCCACTTATCCACCGCTCCATGGTTCCCTGATAATAAGATATCTGGAACAGTCATACCACGAAACTCATATGGCTTTGTATACTGCGGAAATTCGATATTGTCTCCGTCAGAAAATGATTCTATAATAGCAGAATTTTCACCACCGAGCACACCTGGAATAAGACGGACAACAGAATCAATAAGAATTAAGGCTGGGAGTTCTCCGCCAGTGAGAACATACTTGCCGAGGCAAAACTTCTCGTCAACAATCGTCAAAATACGTTCATCATAGCCTTCGTAGTGAGGGCAAAGGATAATAATATGAAGTGGTTTACTAGCTGAAGCAACCGCTTTATCTGCAAGAGCTTGCGCATCTTTCTGTTCCCAAATTTTTCCAGCTGGAGTTGGGAGATAAACTAAAGCATCAGGATCTTTTTCTTTAACAGATTCAATCGCAGCAAAGACTGGCTCACAGCGAAGAAGCATACCATCGCCACCACCATAAATCGTGTCGTCGACTTTCTTATGTGGGCCAAGACCAAAATCACGAAGATTTACAAAATCAAACTCAGCAATACCATTCTCCTTTGCTTTCCACATCATAGAAGCATTAAGATACGGCTCGAGAGTCTCTTGAAAAAGAGTAATGATTGTAAACTTAATTTTAGACATACCTATACTTATATTATATCATATTTTTCACATTTTTTCAAGATACGGCTATTTTGCAAGGCAGCGAACAGAATAGTTTGAATCTTTATTAAGATTATAACTTGCATTAACACTACTTGGAGAGTAGATAGCTAAAAGATATGCGCTATTTCTGCTATATACTGTTGATGACCAGTTATAACCATAGCTTCCTGCGCCGCTTACAGAGTTGCCATAGATTAGACCTGCAAAACTAAAGTTCGTGTCGCTAACCATTTCACTGCTAGATTCATAACTGTCACTGAGAGCCACAAATTCACCGTCGTCGCCACCGGTTGGAAGTCTCCAGCCTTTTGGACAGATATCACTCGTTGCATTCCCAGACGTTAAGCTTGTACCACCAGTACCAGCAGTTGCGGTATAATAGTTATAATAACCGCCATAAGTTGGATCTACATACACATTAGGGTCATCAATAAAGGAAGTTGAACCTAGTCTTGATTCTGGGATAGTAAAATCTGATGTGACATTTGAATCTGCGCTTGTAATAGTCTTACCCGCAATTCTCAAGTTTTCAATCATCCAACATTTGCCATCAGCAAGCTTTTTAATTGCATAGGTGTTACCGTCGCGAGAGTCTTTTAAGGTGGTAGTGTCGCCAATATTAGCAAGAAGCGTACATGAGAAATCTTGCATTGGAGCGATTGGAGCAGCGCCTGGGTTTTGAGTCGAGGTGCCATCCTCTGGGTATCCATCTACGCCATTCACATAGGCAGTAAAGAGGACGCGATCAGTATAAGTACCAGAAGTAAGGTTGCCAATTTTTACGCCAAAATCTACACGAGTAGTGTCTTGGGCAGTTAGAGGAGTCTCGATACGTTTAATTGCAGCTGGTTCACCTCTTTCCGGAACGCGGAAGAAATCGGTTTGATTAAGGCTGTAGCCCCAGGTATTATTTTCCATCGTGCTACTAGTTTTTGCGCCAATGAATGCTGAGGAAACGGTATCTAGGACCGAAGTATTAGTGTTATTTAGATTAGTATCTGAGTCTACGTCTTCAATAGTTAGAGTATAACCATACTGGGAGTTTGTAGTGACATTTACGTTTAGGTAGTCTGAGACAAAAGTGTTTACCTGGCCAGCGAGATTCACATCGTTGACGGTAGTGTTAAGATTTAGAGCAGAGTCTACAGTTAGAGAGACATCCAGATCTCTTGAGGTGTCAGCGTTTGAGCCGAGGATTGGAGAATAAATATAAGTTGCAGCTGCAGCGACAACGGCAAAGGCTGCAAAAACACCCACACTAGTTAATAATTCCTTATTTAATGATTTAGTTTTCATGATATGACCCAGATTATATTAATTTGATTTTAGCATAAGCTGGATATCATTTCAACTAAACGTTTAGTCGTCCCAACCCTCAACGAGTGTAAATTCGTGGCCAGAAATCTGGACGATTGAGTCTTCAGTAGCACCGCGAGAAGTAAGTTCAGCGCGAATGCCATATTTCTTCATAATGTCACGAAGACGGTTAAGTGATTCATAGTTATCGTAATCAGTACGGCGTGCAAACTTCTCAATTTTCTCGCCAGTAACGCGGAAGCGCTTAATTTCTTCGCCTTCTTGTGTCATATAGGGCTCAAGCTCCTCAACGTCCCAAGTATTCTTAATGTTCTTAGGATTAAGTTTAATGACTGGGAGAGCCTCAGTATTATTAATTGGTGAGTTCTCAAACGATTCTGGTGAGTCAAGCGAGATATGTGCAATTCCCTCTTCATCGAATTTTTCTGGAGCGACTTCCTCGACTGGAGTTTTTTCGGTTTTCTTTGCTCGTTCAATCTCATCTTTTAATGCAAAGAGAAGTTCGTCGAGACCTTGATGAGCAGAGCTTGAGATCGTGAAGATTTTTGCGTCTTTATTCTTTGCGAGAATCGAAGCCATCTGCATCTTAATAATTTCCTCATCCAAACCTTCGCATTTAGTAAGAGCGACAATTTCTGGACGGTCTTTAAGATCTGAA
Source organism: uncultured Candidatus Saccharibacteria bacterium (assembly GCA_947306315.1). GTDB lineage: Bacteria > Patescibacteriota > Saccharimonadia > Saccharimonadales > Saccharimonadaceae > Nanosyncoccus. The sequence goes on along the minus strand of CAMZGF010000003.1, from coordinate 12,408 downwards.
TATTTATCGAGCTCATGGCGGATTGTTTCATAAGCTTCGCCTGCATCATCATTATATACATCAACAAGATGGAGGAGAACTGCAGTACGATCGACGTGACGAAGAAAGGCATGTCCGAGACCTTTACCCTCAGATGCGCCTTCGATAAGACCTGGGATATCAGCAATAAGAATATCACGACGATCAACAGTAGCAACGCCGAGATTTGGTGTAATAGTTGTGAATGGGTAATCAGCGATTTCTGGCTTTGCGTTAGTTACGACAGAAAGGAAAGTTGATTTTCCGGCATTTGGAAGACCAACAAGACCAACGTCAGCGAGAAGCTTAAGCTCGAGCTCAGCTTCAAAAGCTTCGCCCGGTTCACCAACTTCATGGATGATTGGAGTTTGACGAGTTGATGACTTAAAGTGTGCGTTGCCAAAGCCGCCGTCACCGCCTTTAGCAATTATAGCCTCTTCTTGATCGCGAGTAAGGTCAGCAATAACAACGCCGTCGCGTTTAACGACAGTACCGATAGGAACTTCGATAATAAGGTCTTTTCCAGCACGGCCTGCAGAGCGAGTACCTGAACCATTCTTGCCGTCTTCAGCTTTCCATTCTGGATTAAAGCGGAAGTCTAAAAGAGTGTTTGTATCCTTGTCGGCGCGGAAAATAATCGAACCACCTTTGCCGCCATCACCGCCGTCTGGACCACCTTTTGGAATGTAAATTTCATGGCGAAAAGAGACGGCACCATCTCCGCCTTTTCCAGCCTGTAATTTAACCTTAGCAGTGTCTACAAACATAATAATACCCTATCTTTTTATTATATCACAAAATGCTTATTTTTGCAAGGTTCACCCCTGTTATTTTTTATGAATGAAGTTATACTGATTTGCTTTTGCGCGAGACCAGGTTGCACAACCAACCTTACCCCAACCAGCAATACCATTCATATCACAAACATTAATTGAACCGTCGGCATTTACGCCCGTTACATAACCAACGTGGCCATAGCCACCGCTACCGTCGCCAGCGCGAGGGTTTTTATCAACTGGTAAGCCAGCACGACGAGCAGCATTTGCCCATGTTTTAGCATGACCCATGTTCGATGGAAGGTCCGGACGCATGCTCCATGCATACCAGGTACACCAACCACGAGCATAGCGGTTTCCAGCTGAGTACTGGGCATAGTAAGAAGTGCCTCTTCTAGATGCAGATGGAGCAACATAATCTGGGCGTTCGAATTCAGGAAGATTACCGTTTGGAATTAAAATACGCATTCCGGCGCTGATATTTTGGTTTAATTCAAGCGAGTTTGCAGCAATAATTTCTTCTACTGATGAGCTATAGTTATGTGCCAAGGTTTGGACACTCTCGTTTTTCTTTACAACATGAACGAAGCCAGAACGGCCAGGAATGTAGATTTTTTCGCCAGCCTTCACTTCGCGTCTTGCCTTAAAGTTATTTGACCAGCGAATCATTGTTTCGGTTACGCCAGATGCAGCGTATTTGTTTGCAATTGAAGCAATAGTGTCGCCAGGCTGAACAGTATATTCAACAACACCAACCGCAAGGTTTGAAGTATTTACAGCGTTTGGTTTTTCAAGTTTCTCACTTACTACGGACGATGCAAGCGCAGCTGCCGAAGTAATAGAATCATAGTTAGTTGAAATAACGGCAGCAGTTGGAGTCTGCATTGAAATTGCGACCTCTGAGACAATATAGAGCTCAGCAGTCTGGTCCGCGGATGCAGAGAAGTTATTCTGCGCAAGCGTACGCATATCGAGACTGTACGATTGATCTTCAAATTTATCCTTCGAACCAAAGAAAGCAAGAGTAAGAACGAGCACGAGAGTCATAAAGTATGGAAAAGCACGACGAATCGTCTTTAGGCGCGTCGATTTTTTCTTAACGGTTTTTTTCGTATTCGTTGTCATATCTTACCGAGGTCCCACCTTATAGGGCAACATTACAGAGAGTTCTACAGTGGTCACGGATATTCTGATTGTGGCCTGCCTCAGTGCTACTATAATACATCTTTCCATCGTCCCCTGTCAAGAAATAGAGCATCGAGCGTTTACTGTCGTCTCCTGTTGCGACGGCTTTGAGAGCATCTGCGCCAGGGTTTGAAATTGGGCCAGGAGTAAGGCCTGTATGAAGGCGAGTATTATATAGAGAGTTATTTGCGAGGACAGCTGCATTTGTCGTAAGAGTTTTTCTCTCAGGATCAGTAAGGTCTGCAGCATATTTTGCCGTAACATCAGAGCCAAGACTCATTCCCTGACGAATACGGTTTAGGAAGACCTGCGCAACACCATTCATATCGGCAGTCTTAGACTCTTTTTGGACAATCGAAGCAAGGATAATTCCTTCACGAAGGCTCAAGCCTTTTTCTCTAAATTTTTCTTCAAGATTATTTGACTCAACAACGTCGCCGAGGGCGTTGATCATAGTACTAAGAACTTTCTCAAGTGATTCTTCTTTGTAAAACTGATATGTATCCCCGTATATATACCCTTCCAACTGGACCGAACGAGGTTGTGCGACAAATGCAAGGTTACCATTTGCATCATAGAGACCCTTTAATACTTTGTTGTCATATTTCTTTTCGAATGCATCTTTAATTTGCTCATCGGTGTATCCGAATTTTTTAAAGGTCTGCTTAATATCTGCAATTGTCTCACCAGGCAAAACCGTCACATTAAAAACATTGTCTGCTGGTGCACCTTCAACGAGCTTTGCGATAATTTCTTCAGTAGACATTGTTTTCCTAAAACTATAGGTGCCATATTTCAGATTTGATTTATTGAGTTTTATATAAACCTTAAAAGCGAGATCCGAGCGAATAAGATCCTCATTTTTTAGATTAGTTGCGATAACTGTCGCCGTGTCATTGTCTTTAACTTCAAAGCGAATAAATTTACAACCTTCAGTATCATCTTCGCTATCAGCTTTTGCTTCAGCTTCTGCGGTGTCGAATTTACATTCCACATTTTCTACAACAGCCTTCAACGCATTGTTATACCAAAACATTGCTGACGTGAATCCTGCACCACTAAGCAACACAATTACCCCAAGCATGATTCCGATAATCTTCAGAGCTTTATGCCCCTTTTTATCGGTACTAGCAATTTTTTTCATTTTTTTTACCGTCTTTTCGACAGTTCCAGCCTGCTCAACTTCCTGATCATTCTCGATTTTTGCTTGCTCTGAAGTATATGCATTTTCTGTAATTTTTCCATTTGCAATCAATCTTTCAAGAAAATCTTGAAGAATAATTGAGGCCGCTTCAGCATCAACTTCGCCTTTTTGAAAATTCTTTTTACGCTCCTTAAGGCGACGCTCTGCCTCAACGGAAGTCAGACTTTCATCTTCAAAATAGATACGAGTATTCGGAATGCTCATCGCAAGCTGACGTGCAAAATTACGAGCATAGAGTGATTGTTTCGTTTCTTCTCCAGAATTATTCCTTGGGAGGCCAACGACAAAAGTCGAAGTATTGTACATGCGAGCGATGCGTGCAATCTCGGCAAACTCTTGGCCGTTCACATTTACGAATCCATCAGGAATCGCAATCTTTGTTGACGAATCAGCTTTTGCGACACCAATGCGCTTCGTGCCGACATCGAGACCAATGAGCTTCATTATTCCTCCACCGTGATTTTAATTTCAACTTTATTTGAGTCATTTGGTACACTACGTACCCATGGGAAGCTAACATCGATTAGAACGTCACTAATGTTTGCTGACATGTCTTTTACAAGCGCTTTAACTTCGCCAACCTTCTTTCCCTTTGCGGTATCAAGAATAAGGCTTTCAGAAATTTCTGGACCATATTTGATAGTTGTTTTAAGTTTTGCAGTGTAAGTTCCATCTGTGCCTTCTAGGAATCTCTCAAAGAAAGGAGTACCGGTCGTGTAAATTTTATCATTCTCAGCTAGTTTGTCTTTTTCGAACTCATGAATAAAATCGTCTACTGCAGTGCGATCAACAACATAGATTGTGTAGATAGTCTTTGCGGTAAGTTTTGCTTTTTTACCATTTGCAACTTCTTCATCTTTCTTTGGGCTTGAGACTGGATCTTTCGTTTCTACTTTGTAGCTAGAATCAATTTTTATAACACCTTCACCAATTTGAGAATAGAGCATTTCTTTTGCTTCAGAGTTGTTTTGGAGCTGGTTTTTAGCATCATTAATATCTGATTCGGAAACGACAGTAACATTTTTATCCGTACCACCAGTCATCGCAGTGCTTGAAGCGACATTTACGCCAGAAACATCTGACGAGCCAGCAGATTGTGCAGCAATATTATAAGATGCGCCACCCTCAGCTGCTGTGACTCCAATACTTCCTTTTACGTAACAGACGATTTGACCATTGCTAATAGTCGGGCTTTTACAAGTTGAAGCAACGCCATCCCAAGAGAGCTTCTGCGCTTCATTTGAGACGAATTTCTTTCCGGCCAACGTAAATGTTGTGCCAGCAGGTACGTTTTTCTCACCACCAGCTGCGCCAAATGCGACAGTAAAGTTAACTGTACCTTTTGCTTTGTCACCCTTGTTTGCTTTTCCAGTTGCTTCAAATTCCACTGATGATTCTTCTTCATATTTAATCTGTTCAAGCAAGAATTTTCCAGCTTTAATATCTTTCTTCTTTTCGTCTGTCACGAGTGTAACGTTCTCGGAAATATTTGACGAAATAGTCTTCATATTAACAGTGATTTTTGCGTATGGCGCAAGAACAAACGCCCAGATGCATACGACGACTAGGAAGACGATTCCAATACCACCAAAAACAATCCATTTGCGGTACTTGTCAAAGTTTGGAATTATTTCAACATTTTTCTTCTTTTTTGGTTTTTCTTCACCATTATTTTCGTCTTCTATATCGTCTGCAATTTTCTCTTCTTTTCCGTCAATAACCTCTTCAGCTGCGTCATCTTCAGCTGGCATATCAAGGTCTTTTTCTGCAAGTTCTTCCGTTTCTTGTTTTTTGCGATTTGTAAATTCACTTGGCAACATTGGACGAGAACTCAATGTTTTTGCAACAGGGAGATTTGAAAGGGCAGATAACTTTATGAGGCTTGGGTCAGTCGTAACAACAACTACCGCTTTATCACCCATCTTTGCGGTTCTTGCAATTAATTTCATGTTTACAGCACTTCGCATAATGCCTGCTTTTTTAGGCGGAACAAGTGCGACAACTTTTTGTTTTGAGGTTTTTACCCGGGCTATGACATCTGTAATATCATCCTCCGGTTCGATATAGATGACGTCTTTATTCATAAGATAATTTTATCATATATTTTCGTGATTTTCTAAAGTTTTTATGCTAAAATATACGTAATGGGCATTTTTAGTAAACTCAAAATAAAAAGTAGTAGTGCACCTAGTGCTGTTGCTCCTACACATTCAACAACCGATCGCATGGTGCTTGCTAATATGGTTCTCGACTCAATCACTGATGCCGTAATTATTATTGATGCAGGAAACGCAATCCAGATGATAAACCCTGCTGCTGCGTCAATGGTTGGCTATGTTTCTCCTGAGATGGCTGTCGGCGTAAACATTGCTGGGGTGCTAAAATTCGAAAATGGTGAAGGTGTTGCAATCGAAGATTCATCCAATGAAGTTCTTGGGGCAATTGTTAAAAATGAAAGTTTTACGACAAGAAGTTATGTCCTTGTAAACGTTCAAGGACAGAGGAAACCGGTTTCAGTTTCCGTTGTCCCAGTAAAAACTGGCCATGGCGAGAAAGTAATTACATTCCGCGACATCACAAAAGAGCTCGAACAAGAAGGTGAACAAACTGAATTTATCTCAACCGCTTCGCACGAAATGAGGACCCCAGTAGCATCAATTGAAGGCTACTTGGGTTTAGCGTTAAATCCTCAATGCGCTACTATTGATGATAGAGCAAGAAAATACCTTGAAGAAGCGCACGCTTCATCACAACATCTTGGACATTTATTTAAAGACTTGCTTGACGTTACAAAACTTGATGATAAAAAAGCAAAAGTTCATCTTGTACCTGTAGAAATGGTAGATTTAGTCCGAAAAATCACAGACGGACAAGTTCCAGCAATGGGTGAAAAACATATTAAGTTCACTTTTGGTTCAGACACTGGAATGAATTTTGGTGAAGGTGGTGGGCATGCTATTACCCAAGCTGTTTATTCAACTGTCGATATCGATTTTATCCATGAAATATTAAATAACCTTCTTGAGAATGCAATTAAGTATACAAAAGAAGGCGGTGCGATTTGGGTAAACGTACGTGGCGACGGAGACCGAGTTCTTATCAATGTGACAGACACCGGGATTGGTATTTCGCCAGATGACTTGAAACATATTTTCCAGAAGTTTTATCGAGTGGATAATTCCCAAACACGAGAAATTGGTGGAACTGGACTCGGCCTTTATATCGTTAAGATGCGCGCAGAAGCAATGGGCGGGAAGGTTTGGGCTGAGAGTTCCTTCGGAGAAGGTTCAACTTTTTATCTTTCTCTTCCACGTTTAACCTATGAAGAATATGAACGCAGAAAACAAGTTATCGCCAATACCGAAGCAATGACCGCTCAAAAGCAAGGCGGAGTAAATCCAATCACAGGTGAAAAGGTAGCACCAGAACCAAAGCCAACTCTCATTGAGCAGGCTCAAGGCGCACCACTCGCGACAAATCTACAAGGGGCTGGAGCTCCAATTCAAACTCAAACCATAGTTGCTCAACCGCAACCGATTGATCCAACAACTGGAACAATAATCACACCCAATCTAGGAACTTAATGCTTTGAATTATTAAAATATTATTATAAAATGTAAGAAAAGAGAGAGGTAATCATGGCAAAGATATTATTAGTCGAAGACGATGCAAATTTACGAGAAATATATAGCATCCGTCTTACTGCGGAAGGTTATGAGGTTGTTTCAGCTGGAGATGGTGAAGAAGCACTCGCTGCAGCAGTTCGTGAAAAACCTGACTTAGTACTCTCTGATGTAATGATGCCGAAAATTTCTGGCTTTGATATGCTCGATATCCTCCGTCAAACGCCAGAAACAAAAGATATCAAAGTTATTATGATGACCGCTCTTTCTTCAGAAGACCAAAAGGAACGTGGAAACGCACTTGGTGCTGATCGTTATCTTGTCAAATCACAAGTAGGGATTGAAGATGTCGTCAATACCGTTCATGAAGTTCTTGGTGATAATGGCGCTGCACCTGTAATTTCAGAAACACCAATAGCCCCAGAACAAAATGGATATCAGGCTCAATAAATTTCTTGCAGAAAAACTCGGTCTATCAAGGCGAGAGGCTGATAATTTTATTTCCAACGGTAAAGTTCTAATAAACAACCAGACAGCAGTCCTTGGCGCTAGAATTACCGAAAATGATAAAATCACAGTGGATGGGAAAAATGTCGATAATTCTCCCTCAGAATACATATATATTATGTTTAACAAGCCAATTGGATACGTTTCAAGCCGTAAGGCTCAAGGTAATGCCCCAACACTTTACGCGCTTTTACCTGAAAAATATAAATATTTAAAGACGGTTGGACGTCTCGATAAGAATTCGTCTGGATTGATTCTTCTAACGAATGACGGTGACTTTGCATTTTCTCATACCCATCCAAAATTTTATAAATTAAAGACTTATATTGTTACGCTTGATCATGCGCTTGAGCCACTTCATCAACAAGAAATATCAGACTTCGGTATCCAACTCGAGGACGGCACATCAAAATTATTCTTATCTAAATTAAATAATGAACGTACGGAATGGCAAGTAGAAATGAGTGAAGGAAGAAATAGGCAAATACGTCGAACATTCGCTGCGCTGGGCTACGAAGTAACAAAACTCCATCGTATCGAATTTGGAGCATATAAGCTTGGTGATCTTAAGCCAGGAAAATTTATTGAAGTGAATAAAAAATAAAAAAACCGCCCAAAGAGCGGTCTTTTTATTATTCTAATCTTCTTTTTCTTCTTTTTCAGCTTTTTTATCGTCACCCTTATATCCAGATTTAAAGATATAGATCAAGACAAAGGTAGAAAGGATACCAGAGATCGATGTGACAGAGAACGTTATATTATTCGATTCGATTTTCGTTGTAAGAGTACATGCGAGATTGATGATAAATGAAAGGATTAAACTAATAACTAGATATTTGAATGCCTTTTCAGTGCGAACAATATTATCTTTAATAAATGGGGTTTCTTCTTTTGCAATGTTTTTAAAAACACTTGCGCCATGCCCCAAAGACATAGCATAAAGACCAAGTAGAACTGCAACCATAGTAAGAATATATGGAAGCACTGCAATAATTCTCGCAAGATCATTTTCAATAAACGATTCAATATTATCAATACTCATGTTAGAGATTTTAACAGACGCAATTTCATTGTCTTTTTTGGTTGCAGTAATAATATTGTCTTTAACTACAATTTTTAAATCTTTATCACTAAATTCAAAATCTTTGTTCCTAATTTCATAATTCACCGCTTGATCAAAAACGGAAATTTCTTTCTTTTCGCTATCAATTTTTACATTAGCTGCGAGAGTTGCAGTTACCGCAACTCCAACGAGGACAGCAATAGCACCAATCCAGCAGAAGACGCTTCCGATACGGGTTAAGACACCAAGGATGCGTGAAACAATCTGATATTTCCTCTTTTCTTCTGTTTTAAGTTTACTCATTTTTCCTCCTTAATTTTGTAATAATTTTGCTATTTTTGCACGCAGTCCAGTTGCCTCTTCGCTATTTGTCATAGTATCAAGCGCGACGCGAAGAAGACCAAATGCCGTGATGTATGAATAATCGAGATCTACATCTGTAGTGTTTTCGATACCAGGAATATCGATATCATCAAGAAGATGAACAACTGGACGACGAGAAAATGGAAGTTCTTTCCACCAGCTTTCAGTAGCTAATGCTTCTTGTATACGGACCAATCCAGCACCGCCACCACATAGAAGAATTTTATTTGGAAGCATTTCCATACCCGAGAAATCTTCGAGAGCAATACTAATGCCAGAAAGCCAAACTTCAATATTCGTATCAATTGCGTCTTCGATTTTCTTCCTTCGTGATTCATTATTAAGATACTCTTCGATTTCATTTGCAGAAGCCGCGTCTGCAATAGTCGTAATAGCCGGATCAGAAAGAAGATCGCGATCGAGATTCAATTTTAAACGCTCAGCTGTATCAAAATCAAGTCCGAGGTGAGTTGCAATCTGATGAGAAAAACTGCGACCACCAATACCAAACATCTTTGTTCCCTCAACACCACCGTCTTCAACAACAGCGATATCAGTCGTTCCACCACCAATATCCATAACGATTGCGGAAAGATTCGTATCAAAATCATCGCCTAAACATGCACGACAAACAGCAAAAGGTTCAACTGCAACTGCTAGAAGGTCAAGGTTTAGTTCGGTACAAACTTTCTCAATTGCGGAGATATGGACGAGCGGCGCAAACGCTGTATAAAATTGGATTACGAGTTCTGAGCCTTTAAAGCCAATCGGGTTTGAGACTTTGTAGCCATCGATTGTAAGGCTAACAATTGCGGAATTAATAAGTCGAACTTGAACATCTGGATTATCAGTTTCAAGCGCAACTTCCTTTCTTGCTTTTTCACCAGCACTATCCTGGACCTTCTTGATAATAAGATCCATCTCTGTATCAGAAATCGGTTTATTGCCATTCTTTCGACGATAACGTACAGTGTTAGTATTACCTTTAATTAGTTCGCCAGCAATACCAACAACAGCGGTTTTCGATACAACTCCAGCCATATCTTCAGCTTTTGAAAGAGCCTTTTCACAGACAGATATTACACCAGGAATGTCAGCAATTGCGCCCGCATACATATTCCCCATCGACTGATGGGCTTTACCAACACCAATTATTTCTAAAGTATTGTCTTTTTTCTTTGCAGCAACAACAGCCTTAACAAACTCAGTGCCGATATCGAGACCAAGAATTATATTATCAGGATCGTATTTTTTCTTCTTTTCATCCATAGTTCTTACGTTTATTGTATCATAAACCATAAAAAAGAACCACCTTCAAGAGGTGGCTCTTTCTTTTTATTTAAGCTTCATCTTCTGAGGCTTCTTCAATTGCTGAGAAGAGTGAATCTTCGACGTTAGTCTTTTTCTTCTTCTTTGGTGCTTCTGCGAGCTCGATGTCGAGTTCATAACCAGTAAGCTTTGAAGCAAGACGGACGTTCTGACCTTGACGGCCAATTGCGATTGATTGTTGGTCTTCAGTAACAAAGACTTTAGCCTTCTTACCATCGACTTCAACTTTCATAATTTCTGCCGGAGAGAGAGCTTCGCGGATATATTCAGAAACATTATCGCTCCAGTTAATAATATCGATTTTTTCTTTTTCACCGATTTCGTTCATGACAGCTTGAACACGTACGCCACGGCCACCAACAAATGTACCAACTGGATCAATGCCAGGTACGCCTGAGGTAACCGCGATCTTAGTGCGGCGGCCTGCTTCACGTGCGATTGCACGAATTTCGACAGTACCATTTTCGATTTCAGGAACTTCCTGAATAAAGAGTTGTTTTACGAATTCTGCAGAGCCACGAGAAAGGATAAGTTGCGCACCACGTTCATTTCTCTCAATTTCTTTTACGAGAACCTTAATGCGGTCACCAACAGTGTAATATTCGCCATCGATTTGTTCGCTGCGTGGCATAATACCATTCGCTCTACCAAGATCGATACGTACAATTTTTGGTTCAACACGTGAAATAACACCGGTGATAATAGTACCGATTTTATCTTCAAAAGCAGCGAGAACACTGTCGCGTTCAGCCTCACGAAGACGCTGAACAATAACTTGTTTTGCGGTCATTGAAGCAACACGTCCAAATGATTTGACTTCACGTTTTTCAGATACGATTTCTCCAAGTTTGGCACCTTTTGCTTCTGACTCTGGAATTTCAGTTGCTGGGTTGTATGCGAGACCATCTTCGATTACTTCACGATCGATAAAGACACATGCTTCGCCATTTTTGAGGTTCAAAGTAGCGCGGACATTCATGTCCTTTTCGCCTTCTTCTTTACGCCATGCAGCTGCGATTGCGGTTTGAATCACATCAAGCACGGTGTCTTCAGGGAGATTTTTTTCTTCAGCGATGACTTTTACCATTGCGGTCATCGATTTAAGATCAAGTCCTTCCATTTTATCCTTTCTTTTTATAAACTCTTTCGTTAAAATTATCCGGCCTTCTTCAGGTCGGATTAAGTATGTTTATATTATATCAAACTTGATTATTTTTTGCAAGTTTCGTTCTCTGATTCAATTTCAAGTGTTACTTCTTTAATCCCAGTTGAACGAAGTTGTTTTCTAATCTCATCTTTAATATTCATCGAGTTTTCTACAGAATTCTCGATTAGTGTTCCATCAATTACTTTTCCATCAACAACAACATGCATAGTTGCGCAGAGTTTTTGCCCATCCATACTCCAAAGATGAATTTTATGAACACCTTTTACGTGTGGAATTGCAAGAACTTGATATTTAACAACATCAACAGATTCACCTTCTGGTACCTTTTCAAGGAATAAATCTAGAACTTTTCTGAATGAGACAAAACTTGAACCGATTAAATATACTGAAATAGCGATAGACATAATTGGATCGAGGAAGAGCCAGCCAGTATTCATCATTACAACTGCGCCAACTAAGACAATTAGCCAACCAATAACATCCTCCAAAATAATGCCGTTCACAGATTTCTGTTCAATCGCCTTTATAACATTAAAGCGTCCATTTTCGGTTCTGAATGCTGCAAACATATTTAAGACTAGACCAATGACAGCTAAAATTAATACCAAATTTAGGTCAATTGGAGTTGGATCTATGATTTTTAGAATCGAAATAAAGATCATAAAAGCCGCGCCAACTACGAGGATAACAGTTGTCACAAAGATACCGAGAACTGAAAAACGCGAGTAGCCATAGGTGTATTTCTTATCTGGTCCATGCTTTGCTTTTTTGCCGAAATAGATTGAAAACCCAAGAGATAATGCGTCTCCAAGATCGTGGATTGCATCAGACATAATTGCGACTGAACCAGTAATAGCACCACCAATAAATTCAAATATCGAGAAGAAAAAGTTCACAACAAGGCCAAGAAATGTTTTATTTGAAATACCATTACGTTTTAAGACGCGTTTTAGAGATCGTTTTTCGTGTCCATAAATAGCATCCGCATTCATTCGAATATCGTCTTTTGCCGAGATGAGTCTAATTTTTGCTTCATACTTTGCACGCTTCAAGGCTTTTCTCTCATCCTTACGTCTTTTTTGTTTCTCAGTACGGAAACGAGTAAGCTCTGTTCTTGCAAGTTTCTGCTCACGCTTTGCAGCACGCTTTGATTCTCTCGTGATCTTCTTCAT
>CAMZGF010000002.1 GCA_947306315.1 uncultured Candidatus Saccharibacteria bacterium | reverse complement strand
CTGTTAAGTTCACTGCTTATGTGAATGGTGTTGATGGAAATCCTAGTGATGGAACCGAGACTTTTGAACCTGGCGTCGCGCCTGAAACTCGCACAATTGCCGACATTGCGACCATGCAAGAAATCAGCGCTAAAATCTGCGCAAACTCAGCACAGCACCAAACCGCTACTCTCACAGACACTCGTAATAATGAAAATTATACAGTGGCAAAACTTAAAGACGGCAATTGTTGGATGACAAAGAATCTCGCACTCGATAATTATACTTTGACTAGTGCTGATTCAGACGTCCCAGCTAATTATTCATTCCAGATCCCTGCTTCCTCAAATGATTTCCAAGCCCCAGCAGCACAAGCAGGTGGCGATGGCGATTTTAAATTCCCTGCAGCATATATAGATGAATATGGCGGCTTCTACAATTTCTATACTGCCGCAGGTGGATGGGATGGTCTACCACAGAGTGATCCAATGTATGACAGATATAACGAAACGCCACAAAGTATTTGTCCAAAGGGATGGAGACTCCCAACTGGTAGTTATAATGGCGAATATCATAACTTATGGAATAACTACAGATTGTACACTAACGACGAAACCGAAGTAAGCAACCTTATATCAGAACCTGTCAACTTTGTATTAAGTGGAAGCATGACTAGTGGCCATGAAGCAACTCATGAACGTCAGGGTGTTGAGGCTTCACTATGGACATCAACTAATTCAGGTGGTGGATATGGTATGGCGCTCTACATGTGGGTCAAACCAACATCGCAATATGGGCGTGTTAATGCAGGCGGTGCCGCAAGTTCAACGTCAGGCTTCGCTGTTCGTTGTATAGCAAGATAATGGAAGGGAAGAAAAAATGAAAAACTCCACACTCAAAAACTTAGCAATCTTTTCGTCAGCACTCTTTGTTGGTGCTTCTGCCGTCTATCTCTACTCCCCAACCTTTGGCTCTCATGCTGATTCTTCCCAATCGGCTGAGATTAACCTCACTGTTGGTGAAGCAATGTCACTTTCTCTCGATAAAAATAACCTCTCCCTCACTGCAGGTGTTAACTCATTTACATCTGGTAATATTACTGCAACCGTAATTACTAACGCACAGTACGGTTATACTCTAACTCTTGAAGATGTAGACGCTTCTTCAGATATGACCCACACAAATTCTTCAATTTCTGATGTCCTTACCTCAACCTTCTCAGGCGCAAAGACTTCAGCTCAAATGGATAATAACACTTGGGGTTTTAGTCTTAATGCAACAGATTTCTACAGAGTTCCAGTAAATGGCAATCCAGCAGCTCTTAAGCGCACTAATTCACCAATGACCGCTAGCTCAGAAGATACTATAGTTACTTTTGGTACTAAAGTTGGTAACATTGCTTCTGGTACTTATGCTGATTCAGTACTATTCACGGTCTACACTAACGGTGCAAACGGCAATCCAAGTGATGGTACAACGCCAACTGAGCCAGGTTATGTTTCTCCATGTGATGCAGCAGCTTATGTTTCAAACGGCATCCTTACTGATCCTCGTGACGGTAATACTTATACTGTTAATGTTCTTAAAGACGGCAAGTGTTGGATGACACAGAACCTCCGTATTGCTGGTGAGACTATTTCGAGCGCAAATTCAAACCTCCCAGAAGGCGAAACATATACCATTCCAACAAGCGACATTGATGTATTTAATGCAGTAGGGGATGAAGCATATGACACAAGTGCAGTTTATGTCCATCCTGACTACGGCGGTTATTATACCTTCCGTGTTGCAACAGCTGACTGGGGAACGACCGAGCAAACATCTGGCAACGCTCCAAAAGATATTTGTCCAAAAGGCTGGAGCCTCCCAGTTGGCGGTAATAATGGTGAATTCATATCCCTCTATTATAGAGACTATAGCTACGACCTAAATCAAATGAAGAGCGACGGTGGTTTTGATCTAACCGGCCAAGTAGATACCTTTAACCATGAGATAAAAGAAATTGGTAGCTCAGGAAACTTCTGGTCGTCTACTGTTTATGAAACCTATGGCCTTAACCGTGGAAGAATGGCATATGCGTTCTCAATATATGGTAATAGCGCAAGTCCATCCATTGAATATAATAAATACTATGGCTTCTCAGTCCGCTGCGTAGCACGCTAGGTTTAGATTCAGAATCCCCCTGAAACTCAGGGGGGATTTTTCTGTGCTATAATTAAGAAAAGGGAATTATATGAACAATAAATCAGATAAAATCAAAAGTTGGTTAAAATCAGGTAGTATTAATATCTTTGGTCTGCCAATGAGCGGTAAAGATACTGTTGGGAAACGCCTCGCAGATCTCATCGACGCTGAATTCCTAAGCTCTGGTGACATTATTCGCGACTATGAAGCGAAACAAAATGACCATATGACTGAAAATGGTGAACTAATTCCAACTAATAAATTTTATGATATTGTTCTCCCACATTTTTATACGGAAGAACTCATTGATAAGCCACTCATTCTTAGCTCAATCGGTCGCTGGGAAGGTGAAGAAGATGAGGTCATGAAGCATACAAAAGATTCTGGTCATGAAATTAAGGCTGTTATTTATTTAAAGCTCTCTGAAGATGATGTTCGTGAACGTTGGACTGCTGCGAAAGAGCTCGGTGATCGTGGACTTCGTGGTGATGATGCTGATCCTGAAGTTTTTGAAACCCGAATTGAAGAATTCCACGAAAAAACCGAACCAGTTCTAAAACATTATGATAGCTTGAACTTACTGATTGAAGTTGACGCTTCTGGAACTCGTGACGAAGTATTTGAGAATGTTATAAACGCGCTCTCTGTGCTATAATATAGGCATGACCGGGTTGGGCTTTGAAAAAGAAAAAATTTTGAGGAAAATCCGCGCGGCAAATTATTTAACTGTCGCTCAACTTTTTTTGCAAAACAATTTCTTGCTTGAAAGACCTCTCGAATCGAATGATATAAAATCAAGACTTCTAGGTCATTGGGGAACTTGTCCAGGTATTACACTCGCATATAACTGTCTTAAGTCCTTTGATAGTGAGATAGGTTTTGTTGTTGGTCCGGGTCATGGTTTTCCTGCGTTACAAGCGAATCTTTTTATCGATGGTGAACTCGAAAAAGTCGACGAAAAAGCTACTCGTGATGAAAATGGTATTGCTTATATTTGTAAATATTTCTCATGGCCAGATGGGTTTCCGTCGCACGCTTCGCCAATTACTCCAGGTGTGATTTGTGAAGGAGGAGAATTGGGTTATTCACTTGCAACGAGCTACGGTTACGTTCTTGGTGAACCAGAAAAAACCATTGCATGTCTAATTGGCGACGGTGAATTCGAAACCGCAACCACGCTTGGTTCAATGAACCTTAATAAACTTTTTTCGGGTAAAGCAAACGGTAATGTCCTCCCTATTCTACATTTGAATGGTTATAAAATTTCTGCGCCAACTATTGCTGGTAGAAAATCTGAACGCGAACTATCTGAACTTATCCGTGGGTTTGGTTTCACTCCACTTTACGTTCGCGCAACTAATGACGATCCAGAACTTGCGCTTGGCTATGCAATTGATGATTTCCAGACCGCACTTGAAAAATCATATGAAATTTTCAGAAATATTAAAAAAGGAGAAAAAGAAAATCCTCCGTTCATTATTATGAAAACTGACAAAGGTCTTACTGGACCGGAAGAGGTAGGCGGAGAAATGATCCGCGGTAACTTTAAGGCGCATCAAATTCCATTAAAAGGAGCAAAAACCGATAGTACGGAAATGACAATTCTCGAAAAATGGTTAAAATCATATCGTTTTAATGAGTTGTTTGATAAAGCGAAAGGCTTCACTCTATGAAAAAATCTTCTGCTAAAGCTTTTGGATTTTTACTAAAAAATGAAATGAAAACGAACCCAAATTTTTATTTCTTTAGTCCGGACGAAACAACCTCAAATAAACTTGATGCAATTTTTGAAGAAGAATCTCGTGCTTGGTCAAACCTCAAAATTCTTAGTAAAGATATGAAAGAAAAAGACGGTGGACGCATTGTTGAACTTCTTTCTGAGAATGTACTTTTTGCAACTATGCTTGGGCACATTTTAGCTGGAAAGCCAGCAATGATGACAAGCTACGAAGCATTCTTTTCAATTATCACTTCACAAATCATTCAGCATCTAAAATTCCTTGAACAGTCTGAAAAGGTCTCATGGCAGAAACAATATCCAGCCGTAAATCTACTTTCTACTTCTACTTGTTGGCGCCAGGACCACAATGGTTTTTCTCATCAATCTCCGATTCTTATTTCTACTCTTCTTGAGCGTCCAGGAAAGAACATCAACTGTTTCTTCCCAGTCGATTGTGAATCGACAAAAGCAGTCTATAAATTCTTGATGGAGTCAAAAAACGTCGTAAATCTCGTGACCTTTAATAAAACTGATGAACCACAATATATCGACGAGGCGCATGCGAAATATCAGCTCGACTTCGGTGCGAGTATCTTTGGCTTTGCAAGTGATGGAGATGCATTCTATTTAGATCCGAATTCGAAATTTGACTTTATTTTCACGGCGGCTGGCGACATTGCGACCCGCGAATCGCTTGAAGCTATCAAAATAATTCGCGAAGATCTCCCAGAATTAAAAATACGTTTTGTAAATATTCTTGCGCTCACACATGACAAAATTGGTACATCGAAAAATGCAATGAGCGAGGAGGTCTTTGAGCAGCTGTTTACTAAAAACACTCCAATTATTTCAAATTTCCATGGCTATAAAGAGACTCTTAGAAATATTTTGAGGAACTATACAAATGTTGAAATTTTAGCACACGGCTTTGAAGAACATGGTAGTACAACCACGCCGCTTCAAATGTTAACTCTAAATCACGCATCGCGTTTTGATCTTGCAATTGATGTAGCAAGAATAATGAATCGTGAAGATTTAGTAAATAAGTATCAGAAAATTATTGACGAGAACCGCGAGCACGCCCGCGAGTTTGGTGTCGATTTGTTTGAGCTTTAGAACTACGTTTTTTTGTTGAAGTTTTTGCCTTGCCAGGTTTTTTTGCGAACATCATACGCCCAGAAGCGGTCTGAATATATTTTAAGAACTCGACGTCAATATCTTTTCCAACATCCGTACTTGCATTATCGACGACTACCATCGTTCCTTCAGGTAGGTACCCAACGCCTTGCTTTGGATTCTGGCCTTCTGCGGAAATGTGGATTTTAAATTTTTCGCCAGGCATAAATTCTGAACGCAATTCGCTCGCTAATTCATTTGGATTTAGAACTTCAATTTTTTCGGTTGCTGCAACTTTTTGCAAATTATAATCGCAAGTAAAAATCAAACCTTTATTTGATTTTGCGAGTTGTAAAAGCCTTTCATCGACTGGCGTATGATCGAGGGCATCTTCTAAAATTTCAGTATTACAAAAAACGACACGCTCGAGTTCGTTTGCGGTGTCCATTCCGAATCTTGCACGCATGCGTTTTTCGGAATCTTTGCCATCAGCGAGTAATTGTAATTCACGAATTGCAGAACGAGGAATTATTAAATCATCACCAATAAACCCAGTACGTGCAATGCTTAAAATTCTCCCATCCATAAGCGCTGATGTATCAACATAAATTTTGCGCTTTCCGCCGCCTGTTTTTGTGCTTCTAAGAGCACGATACGTGAGAAAAGTTGTCTCAACTAATACTATCGCGGCGATAATATATAATAATGCCATATATTATAATTATATCATAAAACCGTCGAAATTCAAGGAACGTTCATTTTGAAAAAGCCCTTTTGTATGATAGAATAATAAGAGCTAGAAAAAAATAAGTAGAGGTGGAAATGGAGAAGAAAAAGAAGAAATCTGGTGTTCTTGATAAAATCAAGAACACGAAAAACGCCATAACGGAAAAGCTTCCGAAAAACGAGACTAAGAAAGCTAAGTCTCCGAAGAAGGCATTATTCAAGAAGTCTGATAAAGGTATGAGTCTATATTCAAGCCTTAGTAATCGTCGCAAAGCAAAGAAAGAGGCAATCGCTCGCAAAAGAGCAGAAGAGCTTGCAACGATGCCAAAAAACCCAGTACTTCGTTTCTTTGCACGTCTACATCCGAAACGTGTAGCTAAATTTGTTTTTAGTAAGCGTGGCTTATTCTTCTTCTTAAAGGCCATAGCTGCAGTCTTCCTCATCGGCGTTATTGCCCTTGGTGGTCTCTTCCTCTATTATAAGAAAGATCTTGAATCGATTCGTCTCGATGAAATGAAGGTTTCTGAATCGGTAAACGTCTATCTCGATCGCAACGGTGAAGTTCTTTGGGAAGACCGTGGTGATGGTGACTATCGTTTAGTTGCTGATGGCGATAATATTAGCGATTATATGCGTAAGGCAACTGTCGCAATTGAGGATAGAAATTTCTATAATCACAAAGGCATTGACCTCACAGGTATTGTCCGTGCTGCTTGGTCAATTTTGACACATAAGGGCGTTCAAGGTGGTTCTACCCTAACGCAACAGCTTATCAAACAAGTCTACTTTGCTGATGAAGCAGCTTCTGAAAACCGTGGTGGCCTTGCTCGTAAGATTAAGGAAATGATTCTCGCCATCGAAGTTGAGAAAATGTATAACAAGGAACAAATCATTACGATGTATCTCAACGAGTCTCCGTATGGTGGTCGTCGTAATGGTGTTGAATCTGCCGCTCAAGCTTACTTCGGTAAGAGCGCGAAGGATCTTACTCTTGCAGAATCAGCCCTCCTCGCATCAATCCCAAACAACCCAGCAGTCCTAAATCCATATAACACCTATGGCAACGAGGCACTTATTGCACGTCAGCATAAAACTCTTGATGTGATGTGTGAGCTTGGTTATATTTCCGAGCAGGACCGTGACGAGGCAAAAGCTGTTGATATTCTTGATACAATTCGTCCAGAAACTGGTCAATATGACGGTATCAAAGCTCCTCATTTCGTCCTTGAAGTAAAGAAACAACTTGAAGAAAAATATGGCATGAAGACCATGCGTGCCGGTGGTTTTACAATTAAGACAACTCTTGATTACCGTGCACAAAAATATGCTGAACAAGCTGTCGCTACTGGTGCAAAAATGACTAGCCAAAACAAATCAGACAACATCGCACTTTCATCAGTCGATGTTGAAACTGGCCAAGTTATTGCAATGGTCGGTTCGATTGATTGGAATAGATCTGGTTATGGCGAACTTAATGCAACCACCTCACTTCTTGAACCAGGCTCATCGATTAAGCCGATTCTTGACTATGGCCCACTATTTATGCAACGTGAAGGACAAAACTATGGCCCTGGTACGATTTTAAAAGATGAAAACATTGATAAGATCTATTGTGGTGGAAATAGTGGTTCATGTAAGCTTCGTAATTACTCTGGTAAATTCTACGGAAACATTACAATTAGAAAGTCGCTCGCTAACTCACTTAACATCGGCGCAGTTAAAGCACTATATATTAATGGCGTAGATGAGTCCCTCGAAGTTGCACATAATCTTGGTGATATCTCTTACTGTGCAGACCGCGAAGACGGCTCATATGGTCTCGCGATTGCAATTGGTTCTGGTTGCGGTGTACGTGGTATTGAACACGCAAACGCATACGCATCGATCTCTCGTGGTGGCGTATATAAGCCATTAGCATATGTCCTCGAAATGAAAAATTCGTCTGGTGATATTATCGAGCAGTGGGAAGATTCTGAGGGCGAAAGAGTCTACGATGCACAAGTTGCATACATGATTTCAAGCATTCTTAGTGATGCAAGTGCACGCTCGATGATGTTTGGTAGCCAATCTACGGCCTTTGGTTTCAAGATTCCAGGAGTTATTACCGGCACAAAGACTGGTACGTCAACTACACAAAATTCTGCAGTCGCAAAAGACTCATGGATTGCAAGTTACTCGACCGCAGTAGCAACAACCGTCTGGAATGGTAACCACGATGGTAAAGGTTTAGGCAACTCTTCAAATAACCTCGTTCGTCGCGTCGTAAATGATTATATGGAACACGTTCACAAAGATGTCTATTCAAAAGAAGGCAAATGGAAATCTGGTGATACTTGGGCAAAACCTGCTGGCATTCAGACGCTAACAGTTAACGGACAAAAAGATATTTGGCCAAGCTGGTATAATTCAAAGACTTCTGGTTCAAAGAAAGAAACTCTCAGCTTCAACGCTGTAACTAAGAAACTCGCACAAGATTGTACTCCAGAAGGCTTAAGAAAAAATATCGAGGTTACAGTCTCGACTGATCCAGTCTCAGGAAGCAAAGTATATTATGGTCTTCCAGACGGGTATGACGAGAAAGGAAAAGATACTTGTTCATATGTCTCTCCAACTGTCGCAATCTCGGGATATAGCGGTAATAAATTGACGTTCGGAACAGTAAAAGGAACTGCCGCACTTAATAAATATATTATCTATGTCAATGACGAACAAAAAGCCTCAGGTGATGTGAAAGAGGGTGAGAACATCGTCGAAATCACTTTCAGCTCAGAAGATAAAATTCGCGTCATGGTAACTGATGTAAATGGCGCCTCTTCGTCCGACTCAAAAACAATCTAGAAAAACATGGAGTTAATCTCCCTGTTTTTTATTGTATAATATATATATTATGAAACTATCCGAAGAATTAATTTGTCGTGGCTTTCAAGCAGAAACCACAATAAAAGACCTTACTAACCTTGACGAAAGAAAGTCAAAGAAATTCTATTGGGGTGCAGATCCAAGTGCAGATAGCTTAACTATCGGAAATCTTGCCGCCCTAATGATGTGTGCATGTTTTGTGCGCCACGGATATAAACCTTATCTCCTCGTAGGCGGTGCAACTGGTCAAATTGGTGATCCAAAAGAAACCGGTGAGCGCGACCTAAAAACTCTTGAAGAAGTAGATCATAATAAAGCATGTATTAAGAAGCAGATGGAGTCAATTGTCTCTCCTGATGGTGCAGCAAATACTAAAGATGACGGTAATGCTGAAAATGACAACTGGGAACTCACAACAGTTGATAACTATGATTGGTTTAAGAATATCAATTATCTCGATTTTCTACGCACTGTCGGTAAAGCGTTTTCTATGACGCAACTTCTTGATCGTAAATTCATCCAAAACCGTATTGGCGAAGGTGGCTCTGGCATTTCATACGCTGAATTCAGCTATACCCTTATCCAAGGATATGATTTCTGGCATCTCTACAAAGAATACGGTATCGATCTTCAGATTTGTGGTGCGGACCAGTATGGCAATGCATCTTCTGGTATTCACCTCATCAATAAATTTGAGAATGCCGAAGCTGATGTTTGGTCAACACCTCTTGTTATCGACCCCGCAACTGGTCGCAAATTCGGAAAGTCCGAAGGGAACGCAATCTGGCTCGCTCCAACTGACAATGGGCAAGGAAACTATACTTCGGTCTTTGATTTTTACCAATTCTGGCTCAACCAAACCGATGAGTCGGTCGAATATCTCCTAAAAATCTATACCATTTATAATAAAGAAGAAATCGAATCGATTCTTGCCGAACACAGGGAACATCCTGAACAACGTATTGCTCAGAAAGCACTCGCAAAAGGCGTAACAGAAGTCGTCCATGGTAGAACTTCAGCAAAGGCAGCTATTACTCTTACGGAAATTCTATTTGGCGGAAAGAAGCTCGGTGTTTTGTCTGAAGGTGAAATCGAAGAAATTGCTCTTCTTCTCCCAACTATTAAACTCGATGAAGATCGCACCCAAATCAGTCTCGTAGATGCGCTTCTAGAAACTGAACTTGTAACTAGTAAAACTGAGGCCAGAACTATGATTAAACAAGGTGCAATCTCAGTAAATGGTGAAAAAGTCACGGACGAAAATTACATGATCATGTCGCTTTCAATTCTAAAACGCGGCAAAAATAAATTTGCACTTGTAAGATAAGCTTATTAAAAATAAGGAGGTATATTATATGAGAAAAGCGCTTGCGTTTGATATTGATCAGACTTTAAATATTGCAAAAACCCCAATTCCAATCGAAATTGCTGAACTTTTGACAAAATGTCTAAATAAATTCGAAATCTGCCCAATTTCTGGACAAAAATTCGATCAATTCTTAATCCAAATTGTTGACCGCCTCGTTGAGTATGGAGCAACCGAGGACCAGCTATCTCATCTCCATCTTTTTGTCGCTCAAGGAACTCAGTATTATATCTATGAACCTACTGGAAATGGTTATGACGTAAAAAACTGGAAACAAGTATATAATTATCCTTTGACTGATGAGCAAGTTGCAAAAATTTCAAAAACAATCGAGGAAGCAGCAAAAGAACTGGGTTTCTGGGAAGAGGATAAGCTTGCTCCTGGCGACGAAATTATTGAAAATCGCCTCAGCCAGGTTACTTTCTCTGCGCTCGGCCAAAAAGCTGGTACCGAAGCAAAGTACGCATGGGACCCAGATTGCAAGAAACGCCAACAGATCGTTAAACTTTGTAAAGAAAAATCTCCAGAATTTGAATATGAAATCGGTGGAACAACTTCAATTAACGCTATCACCCCAGGTATGAACAAACAATTCGGCATGAAAAAACTCCTCGAATACCTCAAGCTCGATATGAAAGATGTCCTTTATTTTGGCGACATGACTCAGCCTGGTGGCAATGATTACCCAGTCGTCCAAATGGGCTTCGATTACATCACAGTCCGCTCTCACGAAGACACCGCTTACGCGTTACTCGGTATTATCTCCGTTATTTAAGCTTATGGTATAATGGTAATATGAAAACTTATATCGTGGGCAACTGGAAGATGAACCTCACTATTGGTGAATCTTCAATCTATCTTCAAAAACTTCTAAAACGCATTAAACCTGCAAAAGGTCTCGAAATTGCTGTCGCACCAAGTGTCATCGCGCTTCAGCCGCTTCGTATGCAAATTGATAAAATCAAGTCAAAAGTCAAACTTGCTGTCCAAAATTTTTATCATCGCGACTACGGTGCATATACTGGTGAAGTTTCTATCATGCAACTTCGTGGCCTTGTTGACTATGCAATCATCGGCCACTCCGAACGTCGTTATCTCTTCAATGAGACAAATAAAGATATTCGTCAAAAAGTTGCCGCTGCCATCCGAAACGGTATTACTCCAATTCTCTGTATCGGCGAAACCGAAAATGAGAAAAGTTTTGGTGAAACGGTTGATGTAATTAAAGATCAACTAAACAGTGGCCTCTCAGAAATCGATGCCGAAGATGTTAAAAAAGTTATCATAGCCTACGAACCAGTCTGGGCGATTTCAAGTAATAAAGGTGCGCGCCTTGCCGCGCCTGACGATGTCGCCGAATCGATAAATACTATTCGTGAAGAATTAAAAGCAATCTATGGCAGTGCAGTGGCTGAAGAAGTTGCCGTGCTCTATGGTGGCTCAGTAAACCCAAACAACGCTGGCGCTTATCTTACTATCCCAGGAGTCAATGGTCTCCTCATTGGTGGCTCTTCACTCATCTCTGACCATTTCATCGATATCATCGAAACCGCAAAGCGTGTAAAGGGTTAAAACATTTGCATTTTTAGAAAAAACCCTATACAATAAAAAGAGATTTAGGTATTAACAAGATGAACGAACACGAAGAAATTCAGATCAAAACAACCGTTCGTGCGCGCGGACGTATGATGGATTTTGCTCCGAGGACAGCAATAAAAAGCGCTCCTCATCAAAAATCCGAAGAATCGTTCTCTGATGGAGAACGTCGTCGCCGTGAATTAGCACGCAAAGAAATTGCTCGCCGTGAAGAAATTCACCGCCAAATTGAAGCACAAAAAGAACAAGATTTAATCGCTGAACGTCGCGCAATTGCCGCAAGAAAAGATCTCGCTCGTCGTCTTGAAGCTGAAAAAGAAGAAAACGCAGAAGCTCTCGCTGCCCGTGAAAAAGAGTTTGAGTTAAGACGTGAACGTGAAGAAAAAGCAAAACGTCGCGCACTTATCGAAGCAAGAGCATTAAGGGAACGCCAACGTATTTTGGCTGAACGTCGCGCTCGTCGCGCACGTGCAGAGCTTGAAGCTCGCCGCGAAGCTGAAAATAAGATGCGTCCAGTCCCA
Organism: uncultured Candidatus Saccharibacteria bacterium; assembly: GCA_947306315.1. Classification (GTDB taxonomy): domain Bacteria; phylum Patescibacteriota; class Saccharimonadia; order Saccharimonadales; family Saccharimonadaceae; genus Nanosyncoccus. The sequence goes on along the minus strand of CAMZGF010000002.1, from coordinate 11,277 downwards.
ATTCATGAAGTAAAGAACCCACGCGGTTCGCTTGATCCTCTTGCAAGAAGAATGGGTTCCGTAAAAGAATTTGAAAAAGAACTTGATAATCTCGAAAAAACTGCAGATTCATTTATTGAAGACTCAGAAGAAATTGAAGAATTTGTCGAAGATAAGAAAGAAGAATATCTCGACGATATTGACGCTATTGAACAAGACGTCGAAGAGGAAAAAGTCGCAAAAAACAATGCGCGCTACGTCCTTGGTGGTCGTTCTCCGTTTATTAATACTGCAGTTGAAAAACGCCCGCTTTCAGGTGGCACAAAAACTTATGAACCAACTGATGTCTCTGTCTACGAAGCTTGTCAGAAATCATTAAATGCTAAAAAAGGCCGCTATGTGCCATATAATGAGCCTCTTCCACATAAGAATATCTATGCTCGCACAGTTGAAAAAGAGAAGAATAATAATCATGATCTCCCAACTGTAGTTGTTGGAAATGTCTCAAAAGGTTCAAAAGCCTCGTTAATTATCGCAATTTTATTAACAGTAATACTTGGTGCAACTGTTGGCGCAATAGCTTATCTTGCACTCTTCCAATAGGAGCGAAATGAGAGAGCTCTCAAATGACGATACGAAATTAGTTCGTAGTTTTGCGATGAAAGATGACAAAAAGGAAGATTTCTTCCACTCATCTGGTTACGCAACCGCCCAAAATGGCCAAAATATCGGTACGGCTTCAGTAGGCCTAACAATGGAGGAGCGTAAAGCAATTGAAGAAAAACGCAAATTTGTCCAGAATTATAATGAATCGAATCTCGTCGGAAAAACATATTCTCTTCGACATTCTAAACAATATGTTCCGCCAAAAAATGACGGTCCAAGGGTTACGGGTGGCGCCCCAAATAGGGGTAATGTTGTCGGTATCGGTGGCAAAAATGGCGATCTTGGAGAAAATCACTACTCCCCATTCAAAACCGGTTCTTCTCCGGCCCCATCTGCTCCAAGCGCAGCATCGCGTTTTATGCCGGGCATAAAACCAAGCTTCAAATAATCTGAAATAAAAAATGAACCCTTCGGGGTTCTTTTTTGGTGCGAGTGGAGGTAGTCGAAACCTCATCTCAAGTTTGGAAAACTTGCATACTAACCGCTGTACTACACTCGCAAATTGTTAACCGACTTGGTATATGTGGGGTGGGATATCGGGATCGAACCGACGACCTTCTGGACCACAATCAGACGCTCTAACCATCTGAGCTAATCCCACCAAGTCTTCTGCTATTATAACAAAAAACCGACCATAATTCAAGAGAGCTAAAAACATTTGTAAAAATTTTAAAAACTTGTTAAAATAAACATAAGCAATGAGAGGCCAAGTGAAAAAATCAGGATACAAATTAGACTTAGCAAATAAATTTGGGATTTTTGCTTCCTCTCTTCTCGTAACATCAGCTGCTGTTTGGCTCTATTCTCCAGTAATTGGTTCACATGCTGATGGTTCTATAACTACCGAAGTTAAGGCCTCAATCGAACCTGTCGCTTCAATTACTCTTGATACGAATAATCTGACTTTTAACGTTGTCCCGACGAGTGCAGGAGCTTTCAGTTCTCAATCGATTACTGCGACCGTCACAACAAACAGCACTGGTGGCTATGAGCTTTATTTCTCATCGGTTGACGATGGCACCGCTATGACTCATTCCGATAGCTCAATAACTGATACTATCCCATCGAATTTTGAAGGAACCGTAACTAGCTCAACTATGAGCGCAAACACTTGGGGATATAGTTTGGATGATACAGATTTCCTTAAAATCCCAACTCTGACTAACAGCACAAAGATTAAGGATATTGACCACTTCCCAGAAACAGCAGAGAAGAGCACACCAGTCTATATTGGCACAAAAATCTCTTCCAGCCTCCCGTCCGGATCATACTCTAAAGATGTAGTTTTCACAGTCGTAGCACACGAAACTCCAAGGCCATTACAGACCTATATTATGCAAAACTTTGATTGTTCCGCTATCCCAGTGGGCGAGAAGTTTAAGCTCAAAGATAACCGTGACGATAATATCTACACTGGAGCAAAACTCGCAGATGATAGATGTTGGATGACGGAAAATATCCGTATCTCTGACTATACATTGACGGAAGCAGATTCAAATGTATTTGCAGACTATACATATGAAATTCCAGCAGCATCTTCTACATACTCTCAAGATGAGAGTAATCCAAGAGTTAGAGTTTACAACCAAGATGTTTTCTATAACTACGTAGCATTAAGTGCTGGGACAATCACTAGTTCAAAAAACACTACCACGCCTGTAGCAACTTCATCTATCTGTCCAAAAGGTTGGAAACTTCCGTCTTCGAACGAGTGGAAAAAGATGAGTGACACGGAAGCTAACGCAGCAGAACTTTTCGATGGTTCGTGGTGGACGGGTTCACTCTTTTGGAATGCTTCTGGAACGCGTGGAAATGCTTATTCAAACAACGGCAAGTTATATCTGGGCAGCAGTGCCAGATATGATATGCTTCGCGCTCGTTGTATAGCAAATGCATCAATGCAATCCTTTAGTATAAATGATGTCCCCACTAATGAGGGTGCTGCTGGCAATAATAGTAGTACGACGAAAACTTATACCGTATTGAAGGATGAAAGAGACGGTAATAATTATATTATTTTTAGAATTAGTAACTATGCTATTATGATTAGTAGTTTGCGTATTGTTGATAGAGAAATTACTTCGGCAGATTCAAATCTCCCTGATGGTACAGCTTTCGTCATTCCAGCAAGTAGCCTGACTTCGTTCACTACAGATTTTAATACTAAAGCGGCGTATATTGATGGTAAATATGGTGCATATTATAACTTCTATACCGCAACTGCTGGATGGGGAACGGAAGACAAGGGCTATAACGAGAATTCTCCAATGGACATTTGCCCGAAAGGTTGGAAGATAACGAACGATGTTAATGACTTTTATAGATTGGGTTCAAACGAAAACTTAATGATGGTATTCTCTGGGTCAATTTATAATGGGGCTATCGGCAGCAGTCAGGGCAAAGGCGTCTTATTATGGACTTCTAGAGTTGATAGCAATAGTTTAGTAAATGTCGTTTCCGTCAATAGCTCAGGGTCCACCAATACATCTAGACATAATAAATATAATGGTGCAGTGGTGCAATGTGTTCTAAAAACATCATAAAATCCGACTATTTGCTCAATAAATCATATAACTAAAATAATGAAAAGCCCGCTAAATCTAAGCGGGCTTCAAATGGATTAGATGTTATCTTCGTTGATTATGATGATTGGGTCCTGTCCTTTATGTTTTTCATTGAACTTTTTGTTCCAATCTTCAATCAAAGAAGCGGTTTTCTTCTCTAATTCTTTTGCGTCTTCGGTGAATATCTCTCCAAATGCTTCAATCATAATTCTTCTGAGCCTTCTCTCATTTAGCTTGGCCGGAATATTTCTCCGAATATAGCTATAATCTTGAAGCTCGGTCTCGCATTTAGAAATGATATATTCTGCGTTGAGCTCGAGCGGAACCGTGAATCCGTTTTCTTCATGATGCAAAACCTGCAACTTAAAGACATTTAAGCTGTATTCAAATTCAGTTTTGGCTTTAGCTCTTGTTTTTGCTCTCGCAGTCCGAGTAGAAAATACGTACTTCATACATGCCCCTCCTTCGCATGAAATAATTCACATATTATACCATAAACAGAAAAGATGGTCAATATTTGACAAACCTAAAACGCTTATGTTATGATGAAGTTGTAAAATGCCAAAAATAAAAATAAAAAACATCTTTGCTCTGTTATTTGCCACATTTTTGGTGTTAGCAATCTTCGAGACGGTACAGGCCAATCCTAATACTTCCGCTGCTTCGAATGAATCTGCGACTCTTGAGGTCCCTGTAACTGGTTCTCTTTCTGAGGAGGAAAAACCTGCCGCTCTAAGCAACTCCTCTTACGAAACCCTAATTGAAATCGCTATCCTAGCTCTAACTGGTCTTTTGTTCTACGAACTAAACACAAGGAGGGAACTGAGATAAACTGCGACGCGTAAACTGCGAATCTACGCGAATAATAATAAAAAAGGAGTTAAAATGGCAAAAACACAAAACCTTATTAAAGGCGCCCTTTTATCGGCTGCAGTTCTTGCACCTGTTGCTGGCGCATATGCAAATTCTGTTAGAATCAGCGTCCAAGTCGCCCCTGTGGCGAATGTTTCTGTTGTCTCTGAACAGAGCGACGGAAAGACTATCTATACGGCAACCGTGACAACAAACAGTATAGACGGTTTCGATCTTCTCGTCTCGTCAGACAATGGTAATACCTATTCACTTTTTAAAACAGTCAACACCTATCCAAAGCCAGAAGAAAAAATCATAACAGCAATTTCTGATAGAAACAATCTTAAATTCAAAGCAGTTCCACACGAAAATCGCTAAAAATATGTCATAATTATTGACAAAATTAAGCATATGTGGTATAATGTACTCATCCTGGTAAACGGCTTACTAGCCGCACATTAAGATGAAGGAATTGTTGTTAATTTGTCTCTGCTAATATAGGGGGACCACCGTCAAAGGAGGATTTAGTATGAGTAAAGGAATAATTGGAACAACGTTTGATGCCATTCTTGGCAAAGACAACAGAAGAAGCGTAGATACCACTAGTACTACCAAGAAAGCTTCAGGCAATAAGGCTGTCACTACTGCTGATAAGCAGGAGGAAGAGTTCGAAGTTACGCCCGCAGCGCAGAAAAAGGCGATGCAGTATGCTGCCGACTCCCTCAAGATGACAAAGGAAGTAATTTCTGCCCTCACCGGCGAAAAACTTACGGCCGGATTGAAGCAGATGCTTCAGGTCCTGGTAAGTAACCCTGAATTTCGCGTTATGATCGCAGATCAGAACGGAGTTCTTCCGACCAAGGATGCCTACGAGGTCGGTTTCACTTTTGTCGATAAGGATGGCAAAGACTGCAAAGAAGCAGCCATAGGCGTCATTAAGACTGGCGTGAACCTCGAAGATCTCGAATCCAAGTTTAATATGAAGCTGGATGTATTCAGGTTCCGCAAGTACGATCAGAAGCGCCTGGATGACGCACCTGATTCGAAAGAAATCGAATCTATAAAGAAGCTCATCTGGGAGACTTACGCAAGGAACAAAGACGACGCAAACGCAAAAAAATAATCACCTCCTTCATCACACCAGAGCACCAAGAAAAGGCCGTGAAATTCACGGCCTTTTTCGTGTTAAAAATAATGCTTTAAACATTAGCAAAAATGTGTTGTAGCTATTGACTTTTACGCTTATGTATGATATAATGTAAGTAGTCTGTGGAATCTGTTTAACAGAGGAAACGACGACCATTAAAAACCGAATCATCTCAGATACAAATGAAATATTTTGTGTCTGTTGTCAATATGTTGGTTAAACCGCCCCTCTCGGGCAACCTGCTTTGCAGGAAGTGAAGAGAGAGGCGTGGTGAACCTCTCTTGGATCTTGTAATTTACTCTAACGGGCAAAAGCCCAGCACAATTCAAGGAGGTAACAATATGAATTATATCGTTCTCGCTTTTATGATAGCAGTAGCTATTTATGCTGCCTATAATTTTACAGGGCAGATCGAAGTTGAATCTAGTACCAACGAAGTAAAGACTGATCTCGGAATTGCTGGCAAATTGTTCTATGCTACAGTATTCTTTATACCGCTCTTGGTGGTCTATTTTCTTTCAAAGAAAGTACCGCCTGTCGGCTTAGTACTGTGCGCAATCCTCAGTTGTCTGATCGCAATAGCGAATAACTTCCTCAACAAGAGGGGTTTTAAGACAACTTATGGTGCGTTTGCACTTTGGATTGTTAGTTTTCTTGTAAGTCTTTTTGTATCAAATATCAGCGCCGTTAAGGTAACCTTATGGTCAGTGGTTTACGTTGTGTTCCAGTTGATCTTAGGTGTGCTGATTTGTTTCGGCACAGCTTCAGGAAAGCTCCATAGAATAATCCTCGAAACAAAGAGGAGAATCGAAGAGTCCGAAGATACCGAAGAGGACGTGGCATCGATTGATATCGATAGCCCTAACCTCAGAGGAACCGAACCTAGAACAGATACTGCAGTTTCCGAAGATGACGATAATGAAGGTAACGAGCTGTCGCTTGCAGACAGACTCGATAACTTCTTGTCGAGAAGATGGGCCCGCTGGTTAGTCTGGGGCATCTTCATTATTATCGTCGTTTTGGTCTTTGTTTGGCTGGAGTGTAAGTTTGATTACTTCCCGCCATTCAATTCATGAGAAAGGGGGTGTGCTTATGAAGCTCACGAGGAAAGGTATTAAATGGATTATAATCATTGCGGTTATAATTCTTGCGATTTTTGGCTTGCTTGCGGCTATCACGAAAGGTTGGTTCAATAATCTTTTCGGTCGGAATAATGTTTCTGTTCCGGCGGTAGAACCGCAGATCCCTGTAGTTGCTGAAGAGGAAGATCCTTTCAAGGAAATTAAGCTTTCTCTTCGTGTCGATCTCGATACGGAAACTCTGGATAAGATGTACACAGAGTTCATGAGAGATTTTCTGAACTATTCAACGCTTGACCAGAGCGACGCAAGAACTAGTGCAGCATCATTAGTCGGATGGTCTTCGAAGGAAGGCACAAAGATGTTTGATGCAGTATCGTTCCCGTTTGAAGTGGTAGAAGCGAAGAAAACCGAGTATATCGACGATGACATCGAAGCGATATATAAGGAACTCCAGGATGAGACCATGAGAAACCCCGTTCTGGGAGATATGATCATCCAGGGAATGAAGGAAATGGCTCTTCAGGACAAGACAACTGTGGCAGAGTTGAACGAAGATTGGGTAGACGAGTTTCTCGCTAACTATGATGAGTTCGGCTTGCAGACGTTTTTAACTAAACACACTGTCTACTGGGAGGACCACGGATTTGAATTGCCTCATGACGGCGAACTCGTTTCTGAGTGGGAGAGAGAGCATCCCAACGCTCCGATCCCTACAGATGAAGAGTTGGAGTTTATCCGTGATGAGAACGGTGACGAGAAGTATTTTGTCACTGAGTACTATGCGAGGACCGCAAAACGTATCTTGGCATTCCTTGATAGGTGCACTATCGAAGGCGTTCAGACGTACGCAACAACAAAACACTGGCCGCTCAATGCGAGCCTCGATGCAAACTTTGTTCGTACGTATATGAATGAAGACAAGAACTATGTTGAGCGCGAGCCTGCGCTGGTTTTCTCCGTCCGTTTGAAAGATGACTCAAAGCAGCTTTTATTCGGATTTAATATATACGACAAGCGTCTCATGATCTACTCTCGTTATTCGAGGCCAGTAAATCCTCCGACGCCACCTGCTCCAAATCCACCTAAGCCTACACCAACTCCTAATCCGCCCGGTCCGAACCCCACACCAAGTCCGGAACCGACGCCTTCCACACTTGACAAGGATCCGTCAAAGGATCCCTTGCATCATGGCAATGCACCATGGGGAAGTAATGAAGGAGAAGGAGGAACGAATGATCAGAACAATCCTGATCCATCGCTGACCGATATGTCGGATGCACATGGTGGACCTGATAACAATCAGGGGCACAGTGATCCTGAAACGGTTAAACCTGGTTCGAATCCATCTGAAACTCATGACGAGAATATCGGCAATGAAGACGATGGCAATACCAATACGATTGAAGGCCAGGAAGAGGATCAGATGGACTATGGCGAAGAAGATCACAGTCAGCCTTTTGAATTCAGCGGTGGTGAGAGCTATTCATCCATCGATGAAGTTCCTTTTGAAGGCGCAATGTCTTCCGAACCTGAAATACCTTAACCAACAAGTACTTTTTTCTGGAGGGGCTTAGCCCCTCCAGATATCCATGAATTTGTGTTTGAGATGATTCGGTTTTGCATGGTTAAGACGAAAATTAACAATTCGGCTAGCAAAACCAAAAATTATTATTTAATTTTTTATTCTTAACCAAATATAAGAAAGGAGCTTTTATGAACAAAGCTATTAAAATTGCTGCGCTTTCAGCTGCAGTTGTTGCTGCTGGTGTAGCTACATCTACTGCGGTCTCTGCTTGGGGTGATAACACCAACGGACGCAAGACTTATACTGTTGAACAGATTAAAAACAATGCTCTTGGCGACAAGATCGTTTTTAACTCTATCAAAGATGATACTCTTCCAAAGGGTAACATCAAAGATGAGCGTAACTTCGTTGCTGCTCGTGACGCTTCAACTGGTGCCAATGGCATTAATAACGTCTGGCAAAACAATGAAATTACAGTAGAAGAAGGCAAAACTTACATTGTTCGTCTTTACGTACACAATAACAGCCCTAAGGGCCGTGAAGCTGTCGCTAAAAACGTTGCTGTAAACTTTAGCCTCGGTACAGTAGTTTCTAAGGAACAACGTATTGATGGTTATATCAATGCAGATAACGCAACTCCATCAAAGTATTGGGACGATGTTGTCTTCAAATCAGCTGATGGTCGTAAATTCTACCTCGACTATGTTGAAGGTTCAGCACTTATCGAGAATAACGGTTTCGCAAAAGGTGGTAAAACCCTTTCTGATGCAATCGTTACTAACGGTACACTAATTGGTTATGACTCACTTAATGGTGAGATTCCAGGTTGTTATGAATTTGCAAACTATATCTCAATCAAAGTCAAACCAGTTTTCGAGAACACTTCTATCGAGAAGAAAGTTCGTAAACTTACTGACAATAAGTTCAGTGAAGAAGTTAATGCTGAAGTAGGTGAAACTGTTGAATATCAAATCCACTACAAGAACCTTAACGCTTCAGAGGTTAAAGGTGTCATCATTCGTGACTCACTTCCAAAGAGCATGGAACTTGTAAAAGGTTCAACAAAACTTTACACTGCTAGCCATCCAAACGGCGTAGCTGCTGATAATGACTCAATCGTTACTGATGGTGTTAATATTGGTAACTATCTCGTTAATGGTGACGCATATATTCGTTTCCAAGCTACAGTTAAAGACAACGGCCTCGTTTGTGGCACTAACCGTCTTATTAACTGGGCAAAAGCTGACGCATTAGTTGGTACTTCAACAAAAGTTAAAGCATTTGCTGTTCAAGATGACGCAGATGTCTATGTTGAAAAGAAATGTGCAAAACCAGAAACTCACACTTGTGAGAAAGCTGGCGGTATCTACTATGGTATCAAAGGCGACAAGGTTGACCTCGCTACATACAAGAAACAATGTGAACAGAAGCATATTCCAGATGCTGGTGCAACTGAAATTACTGCTGGTGTAATTGGTCTTGGTGGTGTTGTCACAACTGCTGGTTACTTCATTGCTAGCCGTAAACAACTTCGCTAATTTGACCGCTCACCTCTCGCTAAAAAATATCTCCTAGGAAACTAGGAGATATTTTGTTGTATAATAGACCTATGGTAGATTTTTTGAACGAAGTGTCAAAATGGGTTCTCTACTTTTTTATATACTCAATCGTCGGGTGGGTATTTGAATCGCTATACTGTTCTCTTAAGGCGAAACCGGTTCATTTTATTAACCGTGGATTTTTATTTGGGCCTCTTTGCCCGATTTATGGCGCGGGGATAGTTTCGATTATATTTATCATGCAGCCGTTTCGTGAGCTTAGCTTTGTGGCAGAATTTCTCATAGGCGCCGTAGTTTGTAGTGCTATCGAATATACTGCGAGCCTTGTAATGGAAAAATTTTATCACGTGCGTTGGTGGTGTTATAAAAATTCATGGTATAACATCACACTAAATGGGCGTATTTCATTCTGGACTTCGTTCTGGTTTGGGGTTGCGGGGTTGGTCGTAATTAATTATGTCCACCCAAGTATTGAGGCTTTCGTAAATTCATTTTCACCGGCGTTGAAAATAATTCTTTCCGCAGCGCTTATTGTAATTTTCTTCATTGACAACCTTATGAGCAACGCCGCTGCAATATCCGTAAAAAATACACTCAAAGGCGGGAAAGTTGATCTTACGGACGAAATAAAAAAGTTTGCCTATAACTACTATAAAAAACAGACCAGAAAGACACGCCATCTTGCAAAGAAGATTTTGAAGACGATGAAAAAGACTCAGAAGAAGGCTCGAAAAAAGACCAAAAAAAATGGTGTCCGAAGAGGGACTTGAACCCTCATGCCGTGAGGCACTAGCACCTGAAGCTAGCGTGTCTACCAATTTCACCATCCGGACTACCAGTAAATTATAGCATAAATCATGATATAATAGGGGAAACAAGAGAGGTAAAATGATTAATCTAAAATTTCATACTGATATTGATGCAAGCATTCTTGCCGTACAAGCAAGTTCCGCGCAAAATTTACTCGCCGAAATTCAAAATGATAAAATGGCGGGATGGCTTACACTTCCAGAAGATTATGATAAAGATGAACTAATTCGCATAAAGACTGCTGCCGAAAAAATTCGCAGTGATTCAGATTATCTTGTCTGTATCGGAATTGGCGGCTCGTATCTCGGACACAAGGCGATTATTGACGCGCTCGAGTCTCAAACTAAATCTGACACAAAAATCCTCTATGCCGGAAACAATATTTCTACAATCTCTCTTCAAAAAGTCCTTGATGAAATTGGCGACAAAGATTTTTCTGTTAATGTCATCTCAAAATCAGGAACAACTTTGGAGCCAGCGATTGCCTTTCGCGTTTTAAAGGAAAAATTATTTGAAAAATATGGTGAAAATGAGGCATTTTCACGTATTTTTGCAACTACAGATGCAGAAGCTGGTGCTTTGCATGACGAGGCTCTTTATAATCACTACGAAAGGTTTATTGTTCCAGATAATGTCGGCGGGCGCTATTCGGTGCTTACTGCGGTCGGGCTATTGCCACTCGCGGTTGCGGGGATCGATATCGATGAGCTCTTAGCAGGTGCACGCGAAGAAGAAGCTGCATTTATGACACAACTCGCATCCGGCGAAGGTGAGACTTCGAATGAAGAAATCGCAGGAAGTATTACGGACACGATTTTTAAGTATGCTTCAGCACGTCATATTTTAAGGACAAGAAATTATGATGTTGAAGTTTTGTCTTGCTTTGAACCATGCATGGAAAGTTTTGAAAAATGGTGGCAGCAGCTTTTTGGCGAATCGGAGGGGAAGGAAGATAAGGGAATTTTCCCAGCCACGGCTATCTATACGACTGATCTTCATTCGCTCGGTCAGTATATGCAACAAGGACGCCCAAATATTTTTGAGACGATTCTGACTTTCGAGAGAAATCCTGCTCCGAAATACATGAACCGCT
>CAMZGF010000001.1 GCA_947306315.1 uncultured Candidatus Saccharibacteria bacterium | reverse complement strand
CGTGGAGAGATTTCATTTCTGAATGCCTTACCTTGTTGCGCGAGACCAAATGGAAGATTTGGATAGATAGTATCTACGACGTTTTTGTAGTTAGTGAAAATGCCTTGTGCAGTTTCTGGGCGAAGGTAAGCAATGTTTTTCTCTGCGAGTTCTGGGTTTTCTTTTGTATCTTCAGGAAGAACTGCACCAACGTGAGTTGAGAACATCATGTTGAACTTGCGGATTGGGCCCCAGTTTTCTTTACCACAGACAGGACATTTTGTGTGAGTTGCGAGGAATTCCTCGGTTGTAACAGATTCGGAGATGCCGTCGGCAATTTTATCGGCACGAAAACGAGATTTACACTCTTTACATTCAACGAGTGGATCTGCAAAAGTTGCAGTGTGGCCTGAAGCGACCCAAGTGCGTGGATTCATGATGATAGCTGCGTCAACACCAAACATATCGTCACGCTTCTCAACGAAGAAGTCCCACCATGCATCCATGAGATTTTTCTTTAGAGTAACACCAAGTGGACCAAAATCCCAAGTACCGGCCATACCGCCATAAACGTCAGAGCCTGGGAAAACAAATCCACGACGTTTACAAAGGCTTACGATATCTTCAAGTTTTGTTGCCATAAAAAATCTCCTATTTTTCTCTATTATTTTAACACATCTTAAGAATCAAGACAACGGGGACAGTATGGTTAGCTATCTTGCAACACAGCGGACGCCATATAGATAGGACGGGCTAGCATAACCATTAGGATTTACCTGTCCGTATTGTATATTTGCATTAATCCATAAGTATTGAGCATAACTATATCCGCTATATCCAGATGCTGACCAATAATTACCAGTAACCCCACCTTCATAGAAGCCATTAGACTCGTGGTTAGGGCCATTGAAGATATAATAACCATTTGCTACGAAGTTAAGCGGTGGAGCAGTCAATGCGATAGCGTTGAGTCGATAGTTCATATTATAAGCGCGATAGAGCATCTCAAACTCACCACCATAGGTTCCAGTTGGAATTCTCCAACCCTTAGGACAAATACTTTGTGGCGAATTGACGTCTTGATCGATTCCTTCTCCCCACCATCCGCCTACTGCTGTATGGTAGTTATAGTAGCCTCCATATTGTTCGTTATAAGCTGCAGCTGGAGATTTAAACTCATCTTGGCTGCCGGAACCAACGTGATATTCGCTTGTTTCAAACGTTGGAACATGGAATGAGAATCCTTCCGGGACATCCGAATCTGCGCTCGTGAGTGTATAGTCAATAAGGCGAAGATTCTGAGTCATCCAACAGTTACCATCTTTTGCTTTTATGACTGTGTATCTATTGCCATCACGAATATCTGTCAAAGTAGCAGTTTGATGAAGTGAAGTATTCTCACAGAACTTACTAGTCATCTGCTGCATGCTTGTGATATCAGATATAGTTCTTACATCAGGACCATTGTTATTACTAATAATAGTACCGTCTGCAGGTTGTCCACTAACACCGTTTACATATGCTGTGAAAAGTACGACATCTTCATACGTACCAGCTGTAAGTCCCATGCCAACTTTTGCACCAAAACCTACAGGGACCGCTTCGTACGAATCAGCCATAACGCCGTTCGTGCGTTTTAGCGCCACAGGATTACCATTTACCGGAACACGGAAGAAATCTGTTTGATCAAGCGAGAAACCCCAAGTATTATCAGCCATTGTGGTGCTATTTTTTGAGCCAGCAAATTCTGAGGTTACAACAGAATCCACGCTTGGATTCGTATTAACCATGTTCGTGCTGCTATCTAAGTCCTCAAGGGTAAGAGTGTAGCCATATTCAGAGTTAGTTGAGACATAGACATCGATTGAATCATTAACGAATGAACCAACAGTTGCATCTAGTTCGAGTTCGTTTTCGCTTGTACTAATGCTAATATTCGAGTTTATATCGAGCGACATATGCATCTGACCAGTAGTATCAGCATTTGTTCCCGAAATTGGAGAATAAATATAGAAAGCTGTTACCGCAAGAAGCAGCGAGGCTGAAAAGATACCTATAGTTTTATGGAGATTTTTCATTTTTTGACCCTATTATGCTAATTTAATTTTAGCATAAGCGACACCGGTGTCAAGGCCTCACGAGATCTTTGCGACTGATTTTGCAATATAAAGTACTTCCGGCAGAAGACTCTTTATTTCCTTTACCTGAATCACAGTTTTTAACGGCGACGTCAACATAAGACGCATAACTTTTATATGGTTCACCTCGATATTTCCGTTATTTTCAGGTTTTAGTGAATTCTCGTATGTATCCCAGACATATTTCTTGTCAGCATCAAGCTTTTCTCCGTTGGTGTCGCGATGAAGATTTACGTCTTCTCCGGATATTCTCATAAGGTTAAGAAGGAAATATCCCTCAATTAGCTCACGATTAAGATCTTTGTCGAGCGCCCAAAAACATTGGTTTACGAGAGAAAAAAGTTCTGGAGAATCTACATTTTCGGAGATTTTATTTGCATGTTTTATAATCTTAGAGCCAAGCTCAAAACGATCTAGATCAGAAATGATATTCATGTAGCTTTTTGTCATTTTTGCAGACGTAAGAATACCCATATCAGACTTCTCCGACTCATGTATCACAATATCTGCGACTGTAAACATTTCAATTCCACCCGCAAGTTTTGATTTTTCTTTTCTTACGCCCTTTGCAACACATGATTTTCGGCCTTCTGGGGTCAATAGATTCAGAATTCGATCAGTTTCGCCATATTTCGTGCGGTGCAAAATTATCGCTTTCGTTCGCAAATCATTACGACGCCTATTTGTTTGCATATTTTTTCTCCAAAAGCATGCGCGCAGTCTTTTTTATATCCTCTGGAATCAACTCTTCTTTTTTTAGAATTTTAAAAACATTGTAGCTTTTTAAATTTTCAGTTTTGAGGTCGAGTGATGAAACAATTACGACCGGGATTTTTGCCGTATCTTCGTAGCTTACAATTTCATTTAAGAATGTGAAGCCATCTGGGCCAGTAAGAAGGATGTCAAGGAAAATCATATCTGGTTTATCGCGTGAAATATTATTTATCGCCGAGATAGCATCATGAAAAACTTTTGTTTCACATATCCCAGAAAGATAACGTGAAAAAAGATCACTCATAATTTCATTATCTTCGATAATATATGCGAGGCTCATTTTATTCTCCAAAAAGATTTGCTTGAGTAGAAACCGGAAGGACTAAAGTAAAACTTGTTCCATCTCTGTGGCGAACAGCAGACACTTCACCGTTCATATACTTACTAAACTTCGATGCAATGTAGAGACCAAGACCACTTGAGCCTGGTCGCATCGCGACAGACGTTGGTTCACTAATCCAGCCGCGCTTCATATCTTTCCAAATTTTTGTCGGAAGAGTTGGCCCAAAATCTCGAACCTGAATCTCAACTCGGCCTTTCTTGTCACGAACCGAAATCTCAGCACGAGTTCCCTCATCTGAATAATGTATCGCATTGGCACAGAAATTGTAAATTACAGAATATAAGAGGTCGCGATTCGCAATAACAAGACGAGATTTATTAGTATATTTTTCAGAAATATCGCGATGGTTTGCACGATACAAATAACGAAGCTCCGATGTCACCTCATCACAAATTGCACGGACAGAAACTGGCTCAAGTGTAAATAAACCGTCTTCGAGCCGATTAATCTTTGTAAGATCATTAACTTGACGCAACGCGCGCTCAGAAACTTGGACCATCTGATTTCTAGTTTTCTCGAACGTTTTTTGATCATCAAAATCCATAGACAGAGCCAACTGGCGCAAAATCGAGAGCGGGCTTTTCAGCTCATGCGCTACCACAAAAACAGAATCAACCTCCACTGCCATATCTTTATTATACATCAAAAATCCGGCCACGCCGGATTTTATCTATGCATTAAATCTAATTGTTTCGAGAACGCGGTTGAAATCTGCTTCGAAGATATATGCATCCGTCTGGATGATTGCAGTCTTATCACGAATCTTGAAGATGCATACTATACCATAGTAATCTGAATCAAGCAGACCCTTATAGACATCAACGTTAACGCCATTAACAACTTTTGAGCTAACTGTCATTTCACCATCTTCTACTTTGTCAGCGTAATCTTCTTTTACCGTGTCGGTAAGGGCATTAATAATACTAACGCGAAGTGCCATGACAGTATCATCAGATACAACACTTACAACTCCGGGATTTAAGTACGCATGATAATCATCAGCATGCGATGCATCATCAGGAACATAAACACTCCAGGTTTTTGGATACTCAAAAGTTAATGCGCCAAAATCCGTTGGACCACCAAAAGTCAGATATGGATATTTCTCTTTTTCCGCAAAAGTCTTTTCCAAAGTCTCACGGATTTCCGCTTCTGCCTCAGCTACAGCCTTGTCGATTTGTCCCTCAAGATCAGTATGTGCTGCATCATATTGAAAATACATGTAGATAAAGAGCCCAATAAAGGTGATTGCAATTAACGACACAAAAGATAGACAGACAGTTTTTATGAGTCCGGAATGATCTTTCTTTTCTGGCGCTGGGGCCGACATAGGCTGTGGTTGCCCCTGGAAATTATTTATATTTTGACCAAATTGCCCACTATTTTCCATATGGTTCTATTTTACTTATGTTTATTGAAAAAATCAAGTTTATTCTTTCGTAAAATCTTCTTCAATAATCTTAATATCGTTCTTAAGACTCTTCAGATCTACTTCAATTTCTTTCGCAAGTTTTGTGGCTTCTTTATATTTTTGGCTTGCTTCTTCAAGTTTAAAGTCTTCGCCATAGAACCACTCAACTTTTTCATTGAGTTCGTCTATTTTTTCGTTAATATTCTTCTGTGGCATTATTTCTCCTTTACCTTCGTTATGTTTGCATTAATTTTTCTCGATTTCATCTCAATCTCAATTTCACCTCCAACTTTTATATCGCCTCTAATAATCGCATAGCCATTTTTAAGAATATTTTCTGGATTTAGACTTTTTAAGACATTCACAAAACTTTCAATTTTATTTTCATAAAGTTCAATAGCACTCAATATTTTTGTCGATATATTTAAGGTCTTGATCTTTGAATCATTAATGATTAAATCAACGCGCGACGAGATCTGAGTGTAAATATGAGAAATATTATCGTGAAGATTTCGAATTTCAGCTTTTTTATCTTTCGTCAACATCTGAGCCGCATTACTTGGAGTAGACGCAACGACATCTGCAGCAAGGTCAGAAAGACTTTCATCAACCTCATGCCCAATGCCGGTAATAACTGGAATTTTCGAAGCGGCAATTGCACGCACAAGTTTCTCATCATTAAAACAAGCAAGATCATCCGCTGAGCCACCGCCACGAATAATTGCGATAATTTCAACTGCAGAATGTTCATTCAAATAATTAAGTGCACGGATGATTTGGTCTGGCGCAACGAGCCCTTGGACCTGCGTATGGCATACTTTAATTTCGAGGCCGCCCCATCTTTCATTTACGATTTTAATAAAATCAGCATAACCGGCAGCCTGGGTCGAAGAAATGACACCGATTTTCGAAATATCTTTTGGGAGTGGGCGCTTTTTAGCTGGATCGAAGAGACCTTCTCTTTCGAGTTTCTTTTTAAGAAGTTCGAAGCTCTTCTTAATATTACCCTGTCCAACTGGCATGATGGCTTGGACCGTAAAACTAAATTTACCCCAGTTTGTGATTTTTGGTGTACCACGCACAATCACCTTCATGCCATCTTCGATTGGAATGCGAAGTTGCCAAATTGGAATAAAACAATCAATCGAGCCACCTTCATCCTTCAAAGAAAAGAAGACCCATTTCCCTTGCGAAGTTTTCATTTCCGAAACTTCACCTTCAATAATGCAGCCTGTATACGCATACTCTAAAGTTTGGTTGCAGTATACAATAAAATCTGAGACGGAAAACTTATTCTCCATTCATCTCCATGATCTTTTTACGATCGTTTTTACCGATTTTCGAAATGGCATTTTGGTAGAATCCATAGCCGGAAACAATCGTATTCATGAGCACAATGACGCGAGTAACAATTACGACGGTTGATGCGATTGGAAGTGGTGTGCCGAGTTTTGTGATGATATAAATCATTGAACCTTCATAACCGCCGACACCACCAGGTAGCGGGACAATTGCGCCGATGACTGAAGCAAGTGCTTCTGCGACCATGATTTGTGGGAAAATTTCTGGATGACCGAGCGCAATTGCAACGATTTCATAGGTTGCGATTTCGAGAAAATTATAGACAATCCCCCATAAAACTGGTTTTACTAAAATCTTTTTGTCTCTCTTTGCAGAGAGTAAATCTTCGTGAAGATCAAGAAAAAACTTGTTCACTTTTTTATATGGAAGAACATTCTTTTTCTTACCAAAAGTTATTCCTTCTACGAAGTTATTACAAACTTTTGCAGCAATTTTGCTGAACCAATTGATGAGTTTTCTTTTGCTTGCAACAGCAATACCAAGTGCGATTCCAGCAATAATGCCAACTGACATTAGGCCAACTAGCCCAACCATCCACATTGCGTCATTTGGAACGGCATTACAGAGGAGTAGAACCACAATTGCAAAAATTGTCTGAGTTTGATTTGCGACAATTGTAATAATATAACGGAGAAGATACATAAAACTAACTTGTCCAGCGGTTGCGCCGAACTCATGAAGTCGCCATGCAATATAACCAAGACCAGAAACACCACCACTTGGTACGGCGTGATTCACAAAATTAAGTTCAAATGAGATACGTGCAAGCTGCCATGGCTTAATTTCCTTCGTAGTCTTCTTTGCTTTCATATAAGAGAAGAAAATCTGGCCAGCCGTGAAATACATAAATAGTTGTTCTGGGATGAGAAGTAAAACAATGAATAAATTAATACTAAACTCACCGCCGTCAGGACAAGCCCCACCAGTTACACAACCAATTGTTTCTGTTAGTTCTGGCCATGCTTTGTATATAACAAAGGCTACAAGAATGAGTGTAATAATTGACAGAATCTTTCTAAACATGCCACTATTATACCACTTATTTTTATGTTATAATATATGGGATTATGAAGTATTTAGCAGTCTTGGGCAGACTATCTGACATTTCTCTGGCCGAACTCTCGGCTTATTTTGGTGAGAGTGTAAAGAAAATCGCGCCAAACCTTGCAGTCTTTGAATCAGACAAGAGCGTCGATATTAATCATTTCGGCGGAACACTAAAAATTGGACGTCTAATCTCTGAAAATCCAGTAGATTATTTGATGAATCTGAATACTGAAAACGGAAAATTCTCTGGAAAATTTACAATTGGAATATCAGATTATTCAAAAGGTGCGCGTAAGTTTAAGTCTCAAGGCGAAGCACTAAAAATCAAAAAGATTCTTTCTCGCCAAGGTCGTTCAGCAAGAGTACTCCAAAATACTGACGCAGCTCTTTCCACTGCAACATCTCACCATAACCAGATGGGTGAAAAAGATGGTCACGTTGAGTTTTTGATTAATGGCCGAGAATGGTATGTGCTTGTTGGCGTACAGAATATCACTGCATACAAAAATCGCGATCAGGCTCGTCCTGCACGAGATGCAAGAGTTGGCATGCTCCCGCCAAAACTTGCTCAAATTTTAATTAACCTTTGTGGTCCACTAGGAGACAACGCAAGAGTGCTCGATCCATTCTGTGGAACTGGTGTTGTTCTCCAAGAAGCTTCCCTTATGGGATATAAAGTATATGGTACAGATCTCTCTGATCGCATGATTGAATACTCTGAAAAGAACTTAAAGTGGCTCAATGCAAAAGATTTTAAGGTTGAACAAGGTGATGCAACCTCGTTTAATTGGACCGAGAAGATCGATGCAATCGCTTGCGAAACTTATCTTGGTGCACCGATGAGTCAACCGCCAGTCGAGATTAAGCTAAAAGAGCAAAAGGCTGAGTGCAAATCAATAATTTTAGGCTTTTTGAAGAACGTCTCCACTCAGATTGAGAGCGGTACTCCACTTGCATTAGCTGTGCCAGCATGGCTCAGACCAAACGGCCACTACGAACGACTAAATATTCTTGACGAATTGACAGATATGGGGTATAATGTAGTGAAGTTAAACCACTTGAGTCAAGAGGATATGCTCTATTTTAGAGATGGTCAAATTGTGGCTCGAGAAATAATAGTATTAAGGAAAAAGTAAGATATGTCACACGTTAAAGCTGGCGGTACCGCCAAGAACGTCCACAATAACGCTGGTCAACGCCTCGGTGTTAAGCGCTTTGGTGGACAAAAAGTTAGGAACGGTGAAGTTCTCGTTCGCCAAACTGGCTCAACCAAAATTGCTGGTCCTGGTACATACATGTCAAGGAACTTTACTATTCACGCAGCAAAAGATGGTGTCGTCGTCTTCGTGAAG
Source organism: uncultured Candidatus Saccharibacteria bacterium (assembly GCA_947306315.1). Taxonomy (GTDB): domain Bacteria; phylum Patescibacteriota; class Saccharimonadia; order Saccharimonadales; family Saccharimonadaceae; genus Nanosyncoccus. Next base: position 39,699 of record CAMZGF010000001.1, on the reverse strand, counting down.
ACAAAGAAGACCCACTTCTCTGGAAAATCACTCCCACGCGTTCGCGTCGAAGTTAGATAAAAGTCAGCCCGCATCCTGCGGGTTTTCTTTTTCCTTAAACAAATGACTTATTAGGTAAACTTGAGGTACAAAAATCATTACGCTTATGTTAAAATATAATTAATATGCGTATTTTGATTGTTGGGAACATCATCAAAGATGTCTATCTTAGCCTCGATGAGAGACAAAACCGTTTTGAAACAGACGAGAACGGTACACCATGGATGGATGTTGCCTTTAATGGCGAACGTCATTCATTTTTTTCAAGAACTTCAGTTTTTGGTGGCGCATTGGTTACGTTAGAAGTTTTTAAGAAATTTGGACTTGATGCGTCCATTTCTGGTTATAACCCAGAGAACCACGTCGCCGATACTTACCGCTATATCATGTCGGTTGGCGATAATATTTCTTACTTTGTACCAACAGAAAGAGCCGCTACAAAATTTATCGCGCCAAATGAACCAGTTGACTGGATTTTTGTTGATCGCTCTACAGAAATAAGCGATGATTTAATAACTGGAATCAAAAACTACATTGGATTAAGTAACGCAAAGCTCGCGATATTCGTTACGACAAAAAATTATCACGAACAAGTTGAAGAATTAGTAAAAATAGCAGATTTAGTATTCGCCGATGGCGAACTAAAGGAACTTCCACAAAAGGGTGTCGTTTGCACAATCCTGGATCAAGAAATAAAATGTGGGAGTATAGTACGCCGATACAAAGTTTCTCGGAATGATCTAATGACACATCTCACGTCATATTCAATTGTGGCCGTAACGATTTTCTGTTCAATGCTCAGCGGAAAAAGCACAAAAGAAGCTCTAGAAATGGCCGCAATTAACGCAGAAAATGCAACTCTCTCCGAGACCCTAACAGTAAATCGACTTACTGAAATTTTAGAGGAGAGACATAGAAAGGAAGGTAATCTTCGCCTTATTGCAAAAACAATCGTAAGCCCTGGACGCGGAATTTTAGCAGCTGACGAAAGCGGTGGATCAATCCATAAAAAATTCGAAGAAGCCGGAATACTGGATGACGAAGAACACCGTCGTGATTACAGAAATATTTTCTTTACAACACACGATCTCAATAAGTATGTTAATGGTATAATTTTATTTGATGAAACCGCAAGGCAAAAAGCTGACAATGGAAGTGATTTTGTTTCATATTTAACGCTTCTTGGAATTGTTCCTGGAATAAAAGTTGACCAAGGACTAGAATCATTCTCAGACCCGGAATACGCTAAAGAGAAATATACAAAAGGTCTCGATGGACTTCCGGAAAGACTTGCTGAATATTATGAAATGGGCGCACGTTTTGCAAAATGGCGCGCAGCTTTTGAGGTTACACTCGACGGTGTTGGAAGCGATAATGTCACAATTAAGACCCCTTCGAAGTATGCAATTGAGAAAAACTGCGAAATTCTCGCACAATACGCAAAAGACTGTCAGAATGCCGGCATAGTTCCGATCGTTGAGCCAGAAGTAGTTTACGATGGCTATTATTCGATTGAGACGTCAGCAAAAGTGACTGGAAGTATTTTATATTGTTTGTTTAGAACACTCGAGAAATTCAACGTAAATCTAGAGGGATGTATTCTCAAAACAAACATGATTCTTGCCGGTAAAAAATTTGAAAGACAGAGTACTCCTAAAGAAGTTGGCGAATGGACAGCAAAAATTCTTCGTGAATATTGTCCAAAGGAACTTGCAGGCGTAGTTTTTCTTTCTGGTGGACAAACCGTCGAACAAGCTACTGCAAACCTTCAGGAAATCACAAATAATGGTCCATTCCCTTGGCCAGTCACATTCTCTTTTGCACGTGCACTTCAAGCACCAGCGCTTGAAGCATGGAAGGGCGACAACAACAATGCAGATGAAGCACGCAACGCCTTCGCTGCAAGGCTTGTCGCTAACTGCAAGGCCCTCACGAAGAATGATTTAAGTTAATTATTCCTTTTCAGCAACACAACGTACGGAATAACCGTAATATTTAGCATAATCATTATTTGGATTAATATTTGAACCGCTAATATAGAAGAAGTTTGCATTGTTTGCGCTATAGGCGGTTGAGGTCCAATAGAAGCCACGACTACCTTGCGCGCTTAAGTAGCCATAGTCAATGCTACCCGAGAGCACATATCCAAGTTCGTTAGCGAATGGACGTGGGTCCGCATAGCTCTCACCAGGATAATAATCGGTCATAAGCTTCATATATTCACCATTAGGACCACCAGTTGGCATTCTCCAACCAAACGGACAAATATCTTGTGGTGAGTTACCACTCGTTACATCAGTAGTTCCCCACCCTGCAGTTGCGGTATACCAGCTATACAGAGCACCGTAACCTGGTTCTGCTTGAAGATAAGCAGCATTATGATTACTTGGTGAGAAATTATCCGTCGAGCTTGCTGGGATAGTAAAGGTTACTCCATCTGGAAGGTTCGAATTTGCGCTAGTAAGCTCAGCATCAACAATCGCTAAATTCTGTGTCATCCAACATTGATTATCTTTAAGAGCTTTAACTGTATAGGTTTTGCCATCACGTGGATCCGTAAGTATACCATTAGAAACATACGCAGCATCCTTACATGGATTATATGGAACTACACCGAGATTTCCTGGAGTAGTACCGTCTTCCGGATTCCCATCCAAACCATTAACGTATGCCGTAAATTGGACTGTGTCAGTATAGGTACCGGCAGTGAGAGTTGGACCAACTTTTGCGCCGAAACTGACCGCAGTGCGGTCATATGAAGACGAAGTGGTTGAAGCAGTTCGCTTCAAAGCTGCAGGATTACCAGATACAGGAACATAATAATAGTCAGTTCCATCAAGGGAGAAGCCCCAAGTATTATCAGCCATTTGCTCTGAAGTTTTTGCACCAGCAAACTCAGAAGTCAATTTGTCTGAAACTGCCGAATTTATATGGATCATACTAGAATCGGCGTCTCTATCTTCAATGGTTAGAGTATATCCATATTGAGAGTTTGTCGTTACATCGACATTTATTGAATCACTAACAAAGCTATTAACGTTTGCGCTAAGATTAAGCTCATCCGCACTAGAGCTGAGTGCAATAACTGAGTCAATATTAACGTTAACCTGAACTGTGCTAGAATCATCGGCAAAAGTGCCAACAGTAGGATTTAGAATATATGTAGCAGCTGCTACTACAAAGAGTGAGGCTGAGAAGACACCGATACTATTTATAATGGATGTTTTTTGTTCTGTTTTTATATGGAGATTTTTCATTTTTGTTTTATCCTTCAGTTTATTATCTTACAATACAACGTATACCTGCGCTTGTGGATGGGCTTGCATAGCCAGCTGGGTTTATATCATCAATATATACAGATGCATATTGTGCGAAGGTGTATCCAGGATAGACTGATGCAGACCACCATGAACCATAGACGCCTACGCCGTCAAGTTCACCAGAATAGTGAGTTTGTCCACGAAGCTGAAGTTTTAGAGCTGCAATAGTAGCAGTGTCGCTATAATTATAAGCTGAATAATTCAAGGTTTCATATTCACCACCATAAGTACCGGTCGGAAGTCTCCAGCCCTTAGGACAAAGGCTTTGTGGGGAGTTTACATTAACGCTCGCCTCATCGCCATGCCAACCAGCTACAGCGGTATAATAATTATAATAGCCGCCGTATGTTTCATCGTAGTAAGCTGCGACAACCCTGAATCTATTACCCGAATCAACACTATCATCACCGACAGCATTAAAGCTATTCATATCTGATGCCGGTAAGGTAAATGAGTAGCCAGCTGGGACGTCTGAATCCGCGCTAGTAAGAGTATAGTCAATAAGCCTCAAATCTGAGGTCATCCAACAATTGCCGTCGTTGAGTTTTTCGACAGAATAAACATTATTATCGCGAGTGTCAGTAAGGTTTGCAACTGCGCCAATTGCTGAATTTGCACAGATTTTATGGCTTACTTCTTGCATTGTTGTAATATCGGAAATCGTTCTAGTTTCAGGTGGTACCCCTGGGTTAAGAGGTTCAGTACCGTCTGCTGGATTTCCATCAACACCATTTACATATGCTGTAAATTTTACGGTATCAGTATAAGTACCAGCCGTAAGAGTTGGACCAACCTTTACACCGAAATCAACCTTCGTAGTTTCATAGTCTGCAGTCATTGGTGAATTAGTGCGTTTTAAGGCGACTGGATTTCCTAAAGTAGGGATCATATAGAAGTCTGTTTCATCAAGGGAGAATCCCCAAGTATTATCAGCCATCGTTGCGCTTGTTTTTGCGCCAGAGAAAGAAGATGAGATCGCATCTAGAATAGATGTATTTTCATGGGTCATATTTGAACTATTATCAGAATCCTCAAGAGCCAAAGTGTATCCATATTGGGAATTTGTCATGACATTCGCGTTTATTGATCCGTAGACAAATTCATCGAGCCCAGCAGAAAGCGCTAGATTATTTGTGTTTGTTGATAGAGAAAGTGCTGATGAAACTGTAAGATTAACATCGACTTCCCTAGATTCGGCAGCATTCGTATCAATTATTGGTGAATAGATATATGCAGCTGACAAAGCAGCTAACAAAGCTACCGAAAAGACGCCAATGCCGCCAACAACAGCATACTTATCGGTCTTTTGTTCTTGTGTGGAGATTTTCATTTTTATGACCTTATTATGTTAGCATAATTTTAACATAAGCATAATCATATTGTCAATAAGAATAACACATTCTAAAGCTTTGTGATTTTAAGATGTCCGTGTCCAGTATTTCCAGTCATCGTACTACTGCCATCTATAGTTGGCATAGCTTTATTACCTGCAATAGTGCTTGCATTAGAAAGCGCATCGATATAGCTTGAGCCACCGCCACCGCCGAGTGAACTACCACCAGTACCACCGTACCAGCCACCGCCGCCACCATAGCTTGCGCCTTGACCAAACGCATAACCAGTAGTTTGAGTTGCACCAACTCCGGCAGTTGCGCCCCATGGCATATCACGCTGTTCTGCACTACCTCCAGACAAACCACCACCAAAGCCACCGCTAGAGCCATTTGTATAGCCATCACCTTCATTCGTCCAACCAGTCTTCATACCACCACCTCCTCCACCAGCAGCTACAATCAAGACATCGCTTGGATCAGTTCCACTCAAGAGAGTGTTTGTTTTACCAACATGTGTTGCACCTCCACCAGAAGCCATACCAGAAGCCATACTATTCCAGTGACATCCCCAGCTACCGGCACCACCGCCATTAAAGCCTCCAGCAACACCGTGACAATAATTCTGGTATTCAGCTTGGCCAGCATGAGTTACACCACTATCTCCGCCTTTACCGCCAACTGCGTAATATAGCATTGTGCCTGCTTCGAGCTCGATATCACCGATAGCATAGCCGCCACGACCGCCACCATAATTTCCGATTTTACCCCCTTCCGCACCCCATGCTTCTAAGCGATAAGTTCCGGTTTCCGCAATATAGAAGCCTTGAAGAATACCGGCATAGTCTAAATCTAGTCCATTCGCATCCCATCTTGCATAAAATGTAATGTTGTTAGTTACAACGGTTTCCGGAGTAACGAAGTTGATAAAGTCAGGGTCCGAGTACCAACCCCAGAAGAATGTGCCAGTTTTTGTTGGAACAGGTAACTCACCGACTTCACCCACTGATGGAAGGAATTTAGTATACGAATCAAGAGTTCCGCCTAGGGTATTATATGTAATCGTAATTCCCCTACCTACGTAGGTAATTCTTGCATATCCATTTCCGCCATGTCCACTCTCATCACCGGTTCCGTCTATCTTAGGCATCGCCGCATTACCATTAATTGTCGTACCACTCGTAACACCACCGATATAACCGGTGCCACCTAATGCACCATTATTTCCAGAATATGAACGACCCCCCTGATATCCACCGCCACCACCATAGCTTGCGCCTCTACCATAAGAACCGCCACCACCAGTTGTACCACCGCCAACGCCACCTGCGAGATGTTTAGTATTGTCGCCATGTGATGAGCTACCGTCAAAGTAGCCACCGCCACCACCTGCTACAAGGAAGACATCTTCACTATCAGTTGCAGACAGGAGCGCGTTGGTTTTACCAAAGTGTGTTGCACCACCACCGGCACCGATACCCCAAGCCCAGTCACCTTCCCAGCCTGAGTGATAGCCGTTACCGCCGCCATTATAACCGCCACCATATGAACCAATATTCATAGCGTAGTTATAAGTACCAGCGCCGCCGACAACTGCATAAATTGTTTCACCGGCAGCTAAAGTAACGTTGCCTTTACTATATCCGCCTCTACCGCCACGACCGCCTTGCGCACCCCAAGTCTCCAAAATATAGATACCTTCACAATTTGCTGGAACAGTCCATTCTTGAATATTACCAGTATAGTCGAAATCTTGAGATGTGAATGCACATGCTTCATCCCAGTTTGCAGTATAGTTTCTATCATCATGAGAACCAGTTGGAATAGTAACTACAGTATTATCATCACCATCTAGATCTGTTCCACTCCATCCTCTAAAGCTATAGCTTCTTTTTGTTGGAGCAGAAAGCGTAATTGTATTTGATTCGATATTATATGTTTCTGGGTTTGATGCTTCGCCACCATCAAGATTATATGTAATTTCGTAATCAGTAGGCTTCCAGAGAGCAGTCATAGTCACGCTCGATTCATCATTTGGATTGATATCTGCTTCTGTTTCATTACCAGTGAACGCTGTTGATCCATTTGACCAACCATTAAATGTATAATAATTTTTTGTTGGTCTAGGAAGAGCAGAAAGGTTAAGCGTACCATTTAAATTCACTGCATCTGGAAGATCTTCAGGATTAGTACCAGTATTAGCGTCCCATGAAACATCATACGCATAGCAACTTTGCTTTGCGACAAGCGTATAAACCATCGTTTTTTCATATGAGCCAGCAGGAACGTTGTTATCGATTTTAATACTAAAATCAACTCCAAGAGTGTTAGCTGTCGTATTAGTAGAAGTTACGTCAAGGATTGTGTCTGGGTTCGACAATACAGGAATCTTATTATAAGTAGATCCACTATTAATAGAATAACCCCAGGTATTATTAGCTAGGGCTGTACCAGACGAAATAGTTGGGATTTTATAATCTGTATCATCACTACGGACAAGATCGGTTTCTTCCGAGTCCGAAGAGAGGTAGAGATAAAAACCCTCATCACAAGTATTTGTATATGAGACGGTGCTGGTTCCGGTAAAGATAGTTTGGGTTGAGGTTGGAGTGGCAGATATTGTCACTGTGTCGTCAGCTGAGACAGATGCAAGGTATGCTTCGGACCCATCTGCAATAGTATTAGCTTTTGATTGAAAGACTGGCGGGAAAATATAACCGATAATTAAAGCCCCAAGTAAAAATAGAGAAAAGATAGTGATATTTTTGTGGAGATTTTTCATTTTTATTTGACCTTATATAGCCAATATTATTTTACCATTAGCTTTTTGAAGTGTCAAGAACAAAAAAAGAGCCCCAATATGGGGCTCTTTTTAGAAGAATTATTCTTCAGTAGCTTCTTCAGGTTTTGTGCCATTATCACTTGGGACGTCGGCTGCAGCTGTTTCACCAGCTTCTTTAGCAGCAGCATCTTCAGCCTCACGTGCAGCAGCTTCAGCAGCTGGATCTGATAGGATTGCGATTGCAGAATTCATATCAAGCTCTTTATCTGCAAATTCAACACCTTTTGGAAGAACGATGTCAGCAACAGTGATTTTATCTTCGAGAGTTGCAAGTTTAGATGCATCAATAGTAATTTCTTTTGGAAGATCAGACGGTTTAGCTTTAACTTCAATTTCTTCCATAACTTGAAGGATTGCGAGATGAGCTTTATTTGCATCTGAAGTTTCGAAGTTTACAAGAACGATTGGAGTTGTTGCTTCGATAGCTTGGTTTGCTGAAACAGCTTGAAATTCAACGTTTACAATCTTGCGTGAAACTGGATCGAGGTTAACATCCTTAACGATGACCATTTTCTTTTTGCCGTCGAAATCAACATCGATTGTTGAGTGGTAGCCAGCAGCGAGAAGAGCTTTTTCAGTCTCGTTGTAGGCGCTTTGTGCGAGAACAGGCTCACCTTCACCATAAATTACAGAAGGAATGAGACCCTGAGCACGGAGACCAGCAGTTTTCTTGCCAGTCGAAGTTCTAGCGTTTAAGCTTAACTTAATATCAGACATATTTTTCCTTTATTTAAAACTTCTTTCAATTATACACTATTTCATCAGATTTTTCAAGAAAATACCGGTTGGCGTATCTGTTCTTTTTGCAAGGTCCTCAGGAGTGCCTTCAGCAATAACTTGGCCGCCATTTTGACCACCTTCTGGGCCCATGTCGATAATCCAGTCAGCGGACTTAATAACATGAAGGTTATGTTCGATAATAACCATTGAGTTTCCGCCATCAACGAGACGATTTAGAATTTGAAGAAGGCGCTTAACATCGTCAGTATGAAGACCAGTAGTTGGCTCATCTAAGATATAAAGAGTTTTTCCAGTTGAGCGACGAGCGAGCTCCGTCGCGAGTTTAATACGCTGAGCTTCGCCGCCAGAGAACGTAGTTGCCGGTTGACCAAGACGAATGTAGCCGAGACCAACTTCTTGAATGGTTTTGAGTTTTGGAACAATCGCTGGAATATTCTTGAAGAATTCAACTGCTTCGTCGATCGTCATATCAAGTACATCGCTGATACTTTTGCCTTTATATTTAATCTCGAGAGCCTCACGGTTATAACGCTTACCGTGACAGGCAGGACAAGTCACATAAACATCTGGTAAGAAGTGCATTTCGATTTTATTTACACCGTCACCCTGACAATGCTCACAGCGACCACCTTTAACGTTAAAGCTGAAACGACCAGCTTTATATCCACGGATTTCAGCTTCTGGCTGTTTTGCAAAGAGTTCGCGGATTTGGTTAAAGACACCAGTGTAAGTTGCTGGATTAGAACGTGGAGTGCGGCCGATTGGTGATTGGTCGATTACAATACACTTATCTAGATTTTCGGTTCCCTCAATTGCATCGTGAGTTCCAGGAACGGTTTGTGCATGGTGATAACGAGCAAGAAGATCATTTGCAAGGATTTCGTTTACAAGCGTTGATTTTCCGGAACCAGAAACGCCAGAAACGACAGTCATGACACCGAGCGGGAATCTCACGTCGATATTTTTAAGATTATTTTCGCGTGCACCTTTAACAATCAATTCTTTCCCCGGTTTTGCCTTGCGACGCTTTTTTGGAACATCAATTGTCATTTTTCCAGAAAGATATTTACCGGTGATTGAATTCTCATTTTTCATAATTTCATCCGGAGTGCCGACTGCAACCACTTCACCACCAAGATTACCTGCTTTTGGACCAATGTCAATAATATAATCAGAACTTAACATTGTATCTTCGTCATGTTCGACAACAAGTACAGTATTTTTTAAATCACGAAGGTGTTTTAGAGTTGCAATAAGCTTATCATTATCGCGTTGATGAAGACCGATTGAAGGTTCATCAAGGACATAAAGCACGCCTTGAAGGCCAGAGCCAATCTGAGTTGCAAGACGAATACGCTGAGCCTCACCACCAGAAAGCGTATTAGCTGCGCGGCCGAGTTCAATATATCCAAGGCCAACATCCTGCATAAATTTAATGCGCTCTTTAATCTCCTTTAAAATCGGCTTTGCGATCATTTCTTCTGATTCGGTGAATCCAAGATCTTGGTTTAAAACTTCGAGCGTCTGATCAACATCGAGATTGCACATATCAACAATGTTTAAACCATGAATTGTAACTGCGAGAACTACAGGTTTCAATCTTGCACCATGGCAAGACTGACATTCACGAACGCGCATGAAACGTTCAATATCTTTTCTAATGAAATCTGAATCAGTTTCTTTGTGGCGACGTTCAAGAGTTGGAATAACACCCTCGTAGGTCGATTCATAAACTGCACCTGCTTGGAATTTACCTGAACCAATAATCTTCACCTGGTATTTTTCATCGCCAGTACCATATAAAATCATATGACGTTGTTCATCAGTTAAATCCTTAATCGGAGTGTGAATCGAGAATCCATGACGCACCGCAACGGCATTAAGACGTTTCATCCACCAAGAATCATCACGGATTCTATTAAATGGACGAATACCGCCTTCGGCGATTGTGAGATTTTTGTTAAAGACAAGGTCTGGATCGATTTCGAGGCGACTACCTAGACCAGTACATGTCGGACATGCGCCTTGTGGGGCATTGAACGAAAAGAGACGTGGCTCGAGTTCAGGAATAAGCTCATCTGGGTGGTATTCACAAGCATAGCGCTGAGAATAAGTAAGAACTTCTGTGTCTGTACTAAGATTTTTCTGTTCAATTGAGCTAGAATTATCATTAATTTTTAGAAGCTTAATAATTCCCTGGCCGAAATCGAGCGCCTGTTCGATTGAGCCAGAAATGCGAGACAGAAGATCTGGACTAAGTACAAAACGATCAACGACGATTTCGATATCATGCTTAACGTTTTTCTCAAGCATCGGAAACTCATCAAGCGCGTAGACGATACCATCGACGCGTACACGGCTGAAGCCTTTTTGGATAAACTGTTCAGAAATATGCTGGAATTCACCTTTTTTCTGTTGAACAATTGGCGCGAGAAGCATGAGTTTGCTGCCTAGTGGAAGTTTCATTACTTCATTAACAATGTCTTCGACCGAACGACGAGACACTTCGCGATGGCAGATTGGACAGTGTGGAACACCAACGCGAGCAAAAAGAAGACGGAGATAATCATAGACTTCAGTAACGGTTGCGACAGTTGAACGAGGGTTTCTGGACGTTGATTTCTGATCAATCGAAATTGCCGGGGAGAGGCCAGTAATCGTGTCGACATCAGGTTTATCCATTACGCCGAGAAACATTCTGGCGTAGCTTGAAAGAGATTCAACATAACGGCGTTGGCCTTCGGCGTAAATCGTATCAAAAGCTAGGCTTGATTTTCCAGAGCCAGAAAGACCCGTAATAACAACGAGTTTTTCGCGTGGAATATCAACATCAATATCTTTTAAATTATGCTGTCTTGCGCCTCGAATTTTTATACAATTCGCATCACCATTCTGCATCTTGATTCCGGCTGGGCTAAGTAGTCCACTAGTCATAATTCTCTCCTTAAAACGCGTATATTTTAGCATAAAAACGCGAAAAAGTCTAGACTTCTAGGCGAGAGATTGGTACCAGAGCAGAAGATCTTCGAGGATTGACGGGTCAATTTCATCTTTAATTTCCTCAAGTTCCGCAACGAATTTAGCTTCTTGAGCCTGAAGGTGAGAAATTCGGTATTTGTCCCATTTTTCTTGTTCTTTTTCATCAAGCGACTCTGGAAAATTGCGGCCCTTATAGCGGAACAAAAGCTCAGAAAGACGCGGATCCTCAAACAGTGGGTGATAGTCTGCGAGCTCATTTGCATTGCGACCACGCACATCTTTCATTTTTACCTTGTCGCTATCGGGGATAAAACCCTCATAGAGCGCTGCATCAACATCATCAGATTTTTCATAAGTTTCCTTTTTTTCTTCCACTTTTTTTGACATTCGAATACGGAAATCATCGAGGTGTTTTAGAAAAACTTCCTTGTTTTTCTCGACCTGTTCTTTCTCAAGTTCAAGCCTATTCCAGCCATTTTTCTGTCCTTCAGCGACTGCATCGAGAACAGTAACTGGTGCAATACATGGACATTTATTTAGAGCAAGCTCCTTTACAATTGGGTACCAACTGAAAGTTTTACACTTTTCATCTGGGACAAATTCTTCTTCAGCTTTCAATAGCTCCTCAATATTATAGCGAAGATCAAAAACCAGCACATTGCCGTTTTCGAGTGTGCAGAACGGCAAAACAACCGCAGTATGATGCGTCTTCGAAGAATAACGCCCGGAGGTGTAGACGATTGGCATATTCGAACCAATCATTAACTGGCGTGCAATTTCTCGCTTATTTCTCATCTTAAAGAGATAATCATAGAGCTTTGGCTGTTTTTCCTTTACCATTTTTGTCACCGAAATTAGAGCTTCAACGTCGGAAAGTGCATCATGCGCATGCTCGTGCGGAAGATTATTCTCCTTTGTTAGATTCTCGAGACGGTTATTTGGTTTTCCGTCGGCGCCAACTGGCCACTTAATCCCCTCTGGACGCAAAGCACGAACCATCCTTACAACATCGAGTAAGTCCCAACGACTGCGACTATCTTTCCATTCCCATTCATATGGATCGTAAAAATTGCGATAAAAAGTATAGCGCATATGTTCGTCATCAAAACGAATTGAGTTATAACCAACTGCAATTGTCCCTGGCGTAAAGATATCTTCTTGGACGAATTTACAAAATTCCGGCTCAGTTAAACCATCAAGTTGCGTCGATTGCGGAGTAATTCCCGTAACCTTAATAGCTCTCGGAGACGGAAGTATATCATTAGAAAGTTTGACAAGAATATTAACCGGCTCACCGATTTGGTTGAAATCAAGGTCTGTGCGAATTCCGGCAAATTGCATAATACGGTCGGTTTTTGGAGAGAGGCCGCTTGTCTCAAGGTCATAGAAGAAAAATGTCTGTTCGTTTTCCATATCTATATTTTAACATGAAAAAGCCCTGCTCATAAGAAGCAGGGCAATTTCTGAAAGGAGTCAGACAGGATGATAGATGGGGGATGCGTGGCTTATCGCATACATTTCTTTTTCATACTCGTCCTCAAAGAACGAATTGATAGCGTTCTTGATCTCTTCGTCGCAGTCTTCTTTTAGATAGACTACAAAGAGCTCAATACGCCCATTCCTTCTGGTATAGCTTTTCACCTTTGAATCCGGCAGAAGCCTCTTCAAGAGTTCTTTATTGAGACCTTTATCTTTTTTGGGATCGAAATCTCCCATTTTCCCTCCAGCAAGGATGACTGCATCGTCGAAAGGTTCATAACCTACGAATTGATCACTCTTGACTACGGAGTACTCAAAGAATCGCTCCCCGTCTGCAGTTATTACCCTGCAATTATAATCATCTTCATGGATTATATTTCTGACGGTTTGCTTACGAGGTTTCTTCACCAGTTTCTGGCAGATCAGTGCATAGAGCACTCCCCTAGCGCCCATGATCGGGACGTTAACCTGGATAAGGTATACAACCTTTCCAAGATAAGCAATCAGCGCAGATGCACTGAAGCTTGCGAGCAATAAACAGATTATTACCATATGGGATTCTACAGGGCTTAATGAAAACATACGTTTTCCTCCTTTTTTGCAATGTTCTTAGTTATGGGCTTTTGCCCGGTTACAACTACTATACCTATATTATACCACAAAATGTAAAAAAATGCAAGATGTTTATGCTTATTTAGAGATGGAGCTATTTTAACCAATATTGTTCTCCACCGAGGATATCATAGGTGAAGATTTCGTAATTAGAGAGAGTAGTGGATTTAAACGGCGCACCGCTGCCATAATAAGCTTGTGCAAGAATTGGCACTTCTTTACATACATCATTTACAAGCTTCATATAATCTGGTTTTTCGAGTCCCAAGAGGTCGAGCATGGTGTTTGTTAGACAGTTCGGAGTGGTTGTCGGGAGAGTAGTCTTTGCCTGATTAAAACGTTTAATATCCTTATATTCGATATTTTTTAATTCAAAATTCGCCCAAATAAAGTACGGGGTGACACGTGATAAATCGCGTGTGTCTTTATCTTTTGAGTCATTTACACGACCAATTACCCCAGGAGCGTGATCGCCATACCAGAGAACGACAGTCTTTTCATTCATTTTCTCAAGCTTTCCTAGGAATTCAGAGAGATAATAATCGGAATTATGAAGCGTCTCTAGATATACTTCGTACTGTCTTCTTTCGTCTTCAGTAAACTCCGAGCGAAGATCGCCGGTTTTTGGTGCATTACCAAGGCTGTAGCTATATGAGCTATAGCCATCATCGCCGTAGCCAGCATGGTTCTGCATTGTTACGAGAGAGATGAATGTTTTTTTATCGCTATCTTCAATAGCTTTTATAGTTTCGTTATAAGCTGAACGATCATTTATATATTGGCGATTATCGTCACAATCTTTAAAAGAGATCTGGTTTTCGTCAATAAAACCATCAATTCCTTCTTTTGGAAGGGCAAAGTTTCGTTTATACATACCACTGTTAAATGGGTGAATCGCAAGAGTTTTGTAACCAGCTTTTTTCGCGATCTGAGCAATCGACGGGACGTAATCAATATGCGGGTACAAATCAACAAATGGGACAGTATTTGCCCAGTAATTTGTCATCGCCGTATCGACTTCGTATTCTATATTTGCGGTTCCACCACCATAGTCAATTGTATACATCTGACCGGTTGCGTAGTTGTTTGACTTTCTATCATTCTTTATGAGATTTCGAATTGTTGGTGTGACGTCTTTTGTAATTGGAACCCCCATCGAGTTTTTACCACCAACATTATTTGCGCTAATCGGATAGTATTCAGAGATGACTGATGGGTCGAAGAACGACTCGTTGAGGACAACAATGATGTTGTAATCCATAATGTTTTCAGTAGTCGAGGTGTTTTCATAGAGAGATTTTATCTCGGCAATTTTTTCCTCTGAATAGCCGTCTGGGGCTTTCATTTCAAATTTAGACCAGTTATACATAAATCCAATAATGAAGCCATTGTCTTCATAGTTTTGCATTTGGTTCCAAGCGACAAATTGAGAATTTAACTGAGGAATGTCCTCTGCACGTTCACCGTTATGGTTTCGTATAAATTCAGTATATTTTACGAAACAGATTGCACCGATAAGTAGAATCGTAAGTCTAAAGATTCTAAGGTTTTTATTCCAAAAACGCTTTGGTTCTTTGCGATCTTTTACATCGAAGAAATGTTTTGTTAAATAGTTCAGGAGTAAAACTAATCCAAACGCAATTAGACACGCGAGAATCATACGGACGAGCGAGCCCATATCAATAAATTTTGAAATTGTGCCGGCTTGGTCGGTAAGCATAAAATCTTCTGGGAGGAGCGGCTGACCGCGGAACGACTGTTTCTGGGAAGAAATATAAGAGAAGATTATAGCAAGAATGAACGTTATGCCAGCGCCAGTCCAAGGCGTTTTAAAAAGTGCCGATACCACCAGTTCAATAAAGAATAGGAGTAAGACATTATACGAGAACACTAAAAAGCGCTCGCCAACAAACTGCCAAGTGCGATTAATATTATTATCGAAGAATCTCCACTCAATGAAGAACATGATAATAATTGAGGTAAATAAAATAATAAAAAGACGAGTAAGAATTCGTCTAGCTGTTTTGTCTAATAATCTCCTCATACATCTATTTTACCACACGAAAGAGCTTATGCATGTTATAATAAATATATGAAAATTGCCAGGAAGAGGAGTGGGATTGCTTCAAAATTAATGATTTTTGTTGTGATCGTTGCAGTGGCAGCAGTAGTTTTCACGGTTGTATTCACTAACCTCTTCGAAAACAAGTTCTTTGCTGAGAAAAAATTTGAAGAACTATCGAGAAATTATTACGAGAATTCACTCTATGAGAATTTTATCATGGAACACAACGGCGAGAACCTCGACGAAGCGTTCGAAAAATATAAATCCGGTTTTATCGTTAGACTCCGTCAGATTTTAAACTATGAATTCCTCGAACATGACGCTAATTATCGTTCGTACTTTAATACCGATTCATTTAGTTGCGATACAAACACATCTTCGGCCACTTTCAAGCCTCATAAACCATATGGCAAGAAAGACTATGATGTCGAATTTCACCTTAATTGTTCAAAATAATAAGATATGATATAATAACCTAAGCGCCCGGGTGGTGGAACTGGTAGACACGTATGCCTTAGGAGCATATGCCTTCAGCGTGCAGGTTCAAGTCCTGTCCCGGGCACCATCAAAAAATCCCCCGAAGGGGATCTTTTTTAGTCACCTTTTGAAATTGAACAGGTATAATCTATACTGTTTTGGAGTTTATTGTAGTATTTTAGGTTACGAACAATTTCCTCTTCAGTTTCTTCTCCACCTTCGTCTGGAGTGACCTTTTCGACTGCACCATACGTTACATCACTATACGCATCAGATTCAAGCCAATCTTTTATGTCTTCAGATTTGACTTCCATACCATGAGTAACAGTATACTCCGACATCTCGACATAATGATGAAGCATTTCAGCGGTAGTCTTCAGCCTTATATCGTCCTCTTCTCGTTCAGCTTCCGAGTCTTCATCTGTTGGCTCTTCAACTACACCATAGTCGCGCTTAAAGTTGTCACGAGCAATCGTAGCAAGGGCTTGATTTGCATAGGTATAAGCAAAGTTCGTCTTTAGACCATCTAGCTCGTCGTCCACAAAGTAGAAAACATTTTCTTGAGTTCCCTTAGTTGCACCATATGATAAGTATTCTTCTGGTGCAAGGTTGCGTTTACAGGACAAAGTTGAGTACTCGTGCTCTTCAATTGGGTTAGGGTTAACAGGACTTACTGGATTTGATAGAGTATTGCCACCCATTACAATAATCATCGTAATAACAGTCGCAATAACTGCAATTGCTGCTATGATAATTAAGATAATCGTGTTTTTGGTCATCCGAATTTTTGAACCACTCTTTGTGGCCATTTTTGCAGCTCTTTCAGCTTCTGCACGTTGGATATCAGCATATGATTTTGCTGAGCCAATTGAACCTGGGACTGGCGCAGCAGCGACAATTGGCTCTTCGTTTTCATTCTGAACTGAGGCAGTTTCTGTCTTTGGAGTTTCAGAAGTATAGTCTGCGGGAGCTGGCTCAATTGGAGTTTGTGTAGTTTCGGACGATACAGATTCTTCAACTGGAGCTTCTACTGGAGTTTCTACTGGAGTCCCAATTAAAACTTCTTCAGGCTGTGTTGGGGCTACATTCATTTGAAATTCCGCTGACGGGGCAAGGTTTACTGGTCCCCCTATAGGAGCTGGCTCAGCAGCAGGAGTTAACTCCTCGGCAGGAGCTGGCTCAGCAGGCTCTTCTGAAATCTGAAGAGTGGGAGCCGGAGCGACGTCGCTCGCGCTATCGTCGGTTGTCGTAACGACTGGAGTAGCTCCATTCATCGCAGCATTTGCTACATCACTAGCTGGGTTAATACTACTCATAGCAGCTTCTAGTGCCGCCGTATCAATCACTGGAGAATCCTGAGACTCCAGAGCTGGAGCTTCCGGTGTCGTACCAATGTCTGGTACAAGATTATTTGTTGGATCCATTTTTATTCCTTTTTATATTTTGCGCAATATTTATTATATTATAACGCTTATTTTTATTTTCTGCAAGAAAAAACCATCCCCCGACGAATCGAGGGACGGCTAATTTCCAGGTAGAATATTATTCTTCGCCTGCAAGCTTCTTTGAAGCGTCTGCTAGGAAGAAACCAAGTACTGCACCAATCATTGGCACAATAATATATGTTACAGCTGCGATTACGATAGCACCAAAGTCATCGAGGACTGTTGGGAAGATTTGTTCCATAATTGCGACTGCTGGGTTCAAGACAAAGTTGTTTTGAAGACCAAGGTAGTTGCTTGATACTACAACTGCAAAGAGGATTGCGAGTGCAATACCACCAGCAACGAGAGCTGCATAAGTGAATGCGCCTTTTGCAGTTTTATAGCTTTGTGCGCGGCTAAAGAAGTAGCCGATTACGCCTGCACCGAGAAGTTCAACGAAAATGTTCTTCCAGATTGTTTTGTCTTCAAGAGCAACAATTGCAGGAAGCTCAATTGCGTTTTCACCGAGGCCACGGAAGGCGCTAAGGATGATAAGACCAAGCCAAGCACCAACAACCTGAGCAACGATATAAAGAACACCGCGGATTGCTGAAACACGGCGAGTAGCCATCATACCAACGGTTACTGCTGGGTTAAGGTGTGCACCAGAGAGAGCGTAGACGGCCATTGTGATGCCAATTACGCCAATAAGAATATAAAGTGGTTGGTATACACCAAGGGTGAACATGAGCATAGTGAGGAGCATTGTGCCGATAATTTCGCCACAGATAGCACCCCAGATTTTTGGGCTCTTAAAGATTGTTAAAATATTTTCGTCTGCATCGCATTTCTTTGCGAAGAATCCCTTAAATGGGTTTCCTTTAGCTTTAGAAGCGATGGCGTTTGCCGATGTTGTAGCGGCAGCTGCTTTTGCTGGAACTGTCTTTACTGACTTGGTTGCAACAGCTTTGGCTTTTGAAGTCGATCTCTTAGCGGTCGTCTTCTTTGACTTTGTGTTAGCCATTTTACCTCCTTAAAGTAATAATACTTTTATTATAGCACAACTTTATGTTAAAATAAGAATATTGTTTTAGCATAAGAAAAATCGGAGGTAAGATGGGAGTAATTGTCCATAAAGAAACTGAAAGAAGAAGCGATCTTAATGATCGTATTGCAGCAGATCTTCGCTCCAGAGCAAAGATGGAAGAGCAGGAAGACCCAGATTTCGTAGAAGAGGCAGATTACACCCGCGACCTAAAGAAAACTGGTAGCTTTAGTTGGGTTTGGTTTGTTCTTGTAGGTTTAGCTCTAATCTCTTTAGTTTTAATTATCACAATTTAAAAAACGTCAAAAAGCGCCTCAGAAACGAGGCGCTTTATTTTTAAGCGAGTTTAATCTGTTTTTTTAGAGCCTAGATTAGCGGCGTTTTTGGTTTCTACTTTTCTTTGCGATGATGAGAATTCCGAAGAATGCACAGACAAAGAGGAGGGCAAGACCGGTTGAGATTAGATCTTGGCGTGAAAGACCAAGGTTTGCGAAGATTGAACCTGTATCAGGAACTTCTGGTGCAGGAGCAGCTTTGTAAGTGAATGGAACTTCTCTGTTTGTATCATAAATATCGCCGTTTCCGTCATAAGCTGTTGCTACGATTGTATAATCACCATCAGGGACACCATATCTTGAAAGTGGGATAGTTACATCAGTGTTTTCGCCTGGAGTTACATCAACTTCAATTGGTTCGTCTAGAACTGGATTACCTTCGCTATCGAAGACCTGGATGATTGTTTTTCTAATACTTGGGTTCTTCTTAATAGTGATAATTGGGTTATTATCTTCAGGTTCAGTTCCTTTGAGTTTAACATCGAATGATGAGACGGTGAATTGGACTGAGTCAGTAGCTGAGCCAGATCCATTAGCACGAGCTTTTAAGATATACGTACCAAATTTTCCGCCGTAGTTATCAATATTTACTTCAAAAGTATCCGTACCATCGGTTACAATACCGGCATCTGATACATCTTTGGTTGGAAGATCATATGAGATTTTTGTACCATCTTCCTGGACATAAATAAGTTCATATTGAAGATTGTTAGATTTTTCGTAGTCGACTTTTACTGGGATGACCTTACCAACAATGTCTTCGCCATCTAGCGGTTTCGCAATCTGAACCGCCGGAACTTCACCGACAACTCTTAATCTAACTGTTACATTAGCAGATGTACCTGCTTGATTATAGTTTAGAGGCAATGAATCCTCTGCCATTACTGGTGTAACGGCAAAAATACCCATCGAGAGAGCACAAACTGCACTCAATGAGCCCAAAATTTTTGCTTGTTTTTTCATTTCACACTCGCTTATTTTTTTTATTTTTATTTTGGAACCTAAAAGCTCCGATTCAAAGTTTCGCAGTTTCGAATCGGAGCTCCTGCTTTAAAGTCTTCTTATCTGTATTTCGCGATTATACGATAAGACGCGACTTCTGAGCACGGCGCTTCCTAATAAGGATTATAAGCCATGCAATAATGATTGTCAATAGCACAAGCATAATAACGATAATCCAAACTGGAAGGATAAGGACGAGCTTAGATTCTTCGATAGTTTTGTCAGCTGCTTTTATAGTTGTATGAACCTTGAAGATACCAAAGATTGGCGTATCTTCCCACTCAAGAACGGCGTGGCGCTTTGGGGAATCTGGAATCACTGGATATGGATTGTTAAGTTCAGCTACGGTACCACCGATAACCTTATCGATTTTCATTGAGACAGTTGCGACGAAGTCGGTATTACCTTTGTTTTCAATATCAACCTCAGCTGCAATTTTACCACTTGTAATAAATGATTTCATGCTGAAATTGCTGATTTCTGCAGTTTCAACAGTTTCACCGTTGGTGCGGCCATAGAGAATAAGACCAACACGAGAAATAGTACGAACACCAGTTGCACCGCTTGTTTCTTCAGGGACTGATTCTGCAAAAATAGTTGCATATTGACCACCGTCCGGAATGTCTTTTGGAACTGAGATTTTATATTCAACTTCTTGACGACCATTTGGCTCTAGTTCGAATACAACCTCATTCTGCCATTTTTTCTCTGAATCCTTCTTTGCATCCTTTTTCTGATTGAATGAGATCCAACGAGAAATTTGAGTACGATTAGTATCTGTATTGAAGTTTACTTCATATGCTTCATTTGCGATAGTATATGGAGTTGCATAAACGCGGAATTTAAATTTCTTTGAGCCAATGTTATCAACTTCCATCTTGTCGGTGATTTCTACGCCTGGATCAAGAACGACACGGTTTGCAACTGGCGAGATCTGTAGCCAAACTGCTGGTTTTTCACCTTCATCAGCATAAGCTATTGAAGCTGGAGCAAAGACCGACACTAATGCAAAGGAAATTGCTGCTAATATTTTTGATATTCTTTTCATATTTAACTCCTTATTTCTCCACCGTTTTATTACTCTTTTTTTCCTTACGTTCACGACTTCTTGACACAAGCCAGAAGATAAGTGCTCCGATAAAGACAATGATAAGAACAATTAACCAAAGCGGGCAGACGAGAACGATTTTTTCGATTTTCTCCGTTTCCCCATTGTAAGTTATTGATAGTTTCACCTTATAAAGTCCAAAGCTCGGAGTGTTCTCCCACTCAAGCGCAGTGTATCGACGAGTCTCAGGAAGCGTTGCAAGAATCTTTGGCTGATTCTCATTTGAATAGACAGGTTCATCTGAGAAGAGCGGGAATACTTCCATCACATATTTAACATTAAGGTCAATATTGCCACAGTTCTCTACGCGACCAGATGCAATAATTGGCGGATTTAAAAGAAGGTTTGGAATTGATTTATAGACAATTTTACCGCAAGCATTTGTTTCGCCATTGACTTGAGAAAATAGAATCATTGCAATGCGAGAAGATGCCGAAACGACCTTTGATGAATCTTTGGTGTCTTCAGATTCAACCATGATAGCTGCATTCTGTGCACCACCAGCAGTTCCAGCAGGAACTTTCACGCGATAAGTGACCTTTACAGATTCTTGTGGTTTTAAAGTTCCTCTTTCTATATCGAATTTAATCCATTCCGAGAGATAGGTGTAATTGTTTGTGACGGTATAAGTCTTTTCTCCGTCTTCGCCTTCTTCGTAATATGGAGCAGGATAAATCTTAAAGTTTGTCGTTTCTGTTCCAATATTTTTTACGAGAAATGTATTCTCATATGTTTTCCCCGGTTCAAGCTTTCCGAGAGTCTGGCTTGCAGGCGAAACTAATAGATATGTTTCTGGAGCTTTCGCTGCACTAGCAGGAGTAACACCGAATATTCCAGAGACAGCAACCATGAAAGATGCCGCAAAACCAGCAAATACTGTCTTAAAATGACCTCTTGTCATTAACCTCCTTATTTCTTTATATAATTATACACGAGCAAAATGTTTTTTACAAGAAATTTTAGTCGGTCTTGTCAGTTTTCTGCTCAGGAATATTTCTAAAGAGAACTCGGCTAACCCAATTGAAGATTGGTACAACTTCTTCAAGGTCCATAAGATAGCTCGCAGCAAGATAAGTAGTAAGCGAGACTGCACTAATAATTAAGAATTTAGGGAATGTAGCAAGGAAGGAATTATCGGTTGCGAGAAGCGGAAGAAACTTTGTCATAATATAAGCTACAACACCAGTAACAACAGAGGCTAAAATCATATGCCACGTGCCCTTTAAGAAGGTCTTATTAAAAAGTTTATTCTTTGAGCGACGGTTCAAAATTCCAAGGAGGATAAACATCTCAAGCACTGCACCAATACTTTGAGCCCAACCAAGACCATCTGGACCAAAACCCCACATAGTAAAGAGGACCGATAAGATCATTGAGAGGCCAATTGCCACAATCGAGACAATGAATGGCGTTTTCGTATCTTGTCGAGCATAGAAGCCACGCGATGCAATATGAAATACTGATTGGGCAAAGATGGCAAGAACAAGCGCACCAAGAATAGAGGCAATAACCGGATCGCCACCATTCTTAATAAAATTCACCACATAGCCACGGGCAAAGAAAGCAATCACTGACACTGGAAGAGAAATCCATACGATCATGCGCAGGGCCTTTCTAAAAGTGTCATTAAATTCTTCAGCATTATCTTCGCCAACCTCTTCAGTCATTTTCGGGAAAAATGCAGTTGAAATAGCGACACCAATCAAATTAACTGGCATGGTATGGAGGGTATTTGCCTGCTGATAGCTACGTAATGCACCTGCACCCATACGAGATGAAAGATTTGTGTTTACAATTCCTGATACATAGTCAATCCCCTGGTCAAGTGAGCGAGCCGGAAGAAGTTTTAATACCGATCTAAAACCATGGTTCTTCCAATAAATCTTAAATTCATAGTCAAAACCTAGCCCAAATAGACCAATGAGCGAGACAATAACCTGGAGGACTGCGCCAAAGACCACGCCGAGCGCAACGCCCATAATTCCGCCCTCGAAGAGTTGGAAGCCAAAAATATTTATGCCGTTAGT
This sequence comes from uncultured Candidatus Saccharibacteria bacterium, assembly GCA_947306315.1. Lineage (GTDB taxonomy): Bacteria > Patescibacteriota > Saccharimonadia > Saccharimonadales > Saccharimonadaceae > Nanosyncoccus. The sequence continues at coordinate 16,873 of CAMZGF010000001.1, read as the reverse complement.
GAAGACCATAATACCGACTAGGATGCCGATATTATAGAGAGCTGGAGCAAGAGAATAGAAGACAAATCGACCGACGGCTTGTTGCATTGAAGACAATACAGTCGCAATTGAGAATAAGAATGGATTGATTGCAATTACACGCATCATATTAATTGCAAGAGTTGTACCAGACTCATCAAGACCTGGGCCAACAACATAACGGATCAAAGGATCAGCAAAAATCATAATAAGAATCGACGTAACAAGCGTTGCAAGAGCAAAGAGGTTAAGAACACTCGTCGATAATTCCCATGCAGATTTTTTGTTCCCAGAGGCAAGACGTTGGTTGAAAACTGGAATAAACGAAACTGCCAATGCACCAGAAGTTAGGACAAAGAACATAAAGTCAGGGACAGTAAAGGCAGCAGTATAAGCATCAATACCGGTTGGATAAGTGTCAAGATAAAGCGAATTTAATAAACGATCACGAAATATTCCAAGCAACGCAGATATAAGAGTCGAGAAACTAAGAAGCAAAGCAGCAAACTTAATCGAAAGTTTACTGTTTGCGAGTGCTACGACTGAGCGAAATTGGAATTTTTTCATTAGTGAAGTTTTGCTCCTTCTGGGAGTGTCGTCCCCTTAAGAAGAGCTGGAAGTTCCTCTTCCTCGAGAGTTTCTTTTTCTAGAAGCGCGTTTGCGAGACGATCCAAAACGTCTTTATTGGCTTTAAGAACGATTTCTGCGCGTTTTGCTGCTTCATCTGAAAGGGCTTTTATTTCTTTATCAATAAGTTCAGCAGTCTTCTCTGAATATGGCTTACCTGTCGAGATAGTGTAATAGCCAGTTGCTTCAGATGGAAAAACAAGGTTACGAGTCTCGTTACCCATGCCTTCTTCAATAATCATCTCTTTCGCAAGACTTGCAACGTTTTTAAGGTCCGAACTTGCTCCGGTCGTAACGTCATCTTTTCCAAAGATGATTTTTTCAGCGATACGTCCACCCATTGCACGGGCAAGAATATCTTTGAGCTCATAAATATTTTTGTAGCTACGATCTTCCGGAGGAAGGAACCAGGTTACACCACCGGTATGCCCACGTGGAATAATTGTGACTTTATGAACTGGATCTGAATCAGGAAGGACGTGGCCAACAATTGCATGGCCAGCTTCGTGGTAAGCAGTAAGTTTCTTTTCATGATCATTCATGACTTTTGATTGACGTTTCGGACCAATAGCTACACGTTCAAACGCCTCGGTAACGTCATTAGCTGAAATAGTCTTATGACCTTCACGAGCGGCAGTAATTGCAGCTTCGTTTGCAATATTTGCAAGGTCTGCACCAGAAGATCCAGCAGTCTTTGCTGCTAATGAGTCGAGGTCGACATCTTCGTCAAGAGGTTTGTTTTTAAAGTGAACTTTAAGAATTGCAAGACGATCTTTCCTTTCAGGGAGAGCGACGTCAACGTGACGATCAAAACGGCCTGGGCGAAGAAGCGCTTTATCAAGCATATCGACACGGTTAGTTGCAGCCATAACAATAACACCAGACTCGTTATCAAAACCATCCATTTCGACGAGGATTTGGTTCAAGGTCTGTTCGTCTTCACGACCAGCACCACCACGTGCGTCGCGCTTGTGTGCAACGGCATCAATCTCATCAATAAAGATGATTGATGGAGCATTTTTCTTTGCCTTACTAAAGAGGTCGCGAACACGGCTTGCACCGACACCGACAAACATTTCTGCAAATTCAGAACCAGAGATGCTAAAGAATGGGACATTTGCTTCACCAGCAACTGCACGAGCCATCAAAGTTTTACCAGTACCTGGATCACCAGCAAGAAGCACGCCACGTGGAATCTTTGCACCGAGAACTTCGTACTTCTTAGGATTTTTAAGGAAGTCTACAATTTCTTCAAGATCTTGCTTTGCTGCTTCATTACCAGCTACATCTTTAAACGTGACCTTCTTTTTGTCTGGGCCATAAAGTTTTGCCTTTGCCTTACCGAAGCCCATGTTTTCCTTATTCATTGATTGAGCTTGGCGCATCATATAGCTAAAGAAAAGGATGATAATAAGAATTGGGACGCCAAGAGTAATAATATTGAAGATAATTCCGCTATAGTCGACCGGTTCTTCATATTCAATAGTTGGATACTTTTCTTGGCATTTTTTTAGTTCACCGTTCGAGAGGCCTTCACAATTATTTTTAAGACCTTGTTCGTAGAGCGTTCCAGAAGAGTCTTTTCTAGAATGTTGAGTTGGAGCCTCTTTATCTTTTAACGTAATAAGAAGATCATTCCCTGAAACTGTAATTTTTTTAATGTTTCCATTTTCATCATTTGCGCGTGCAACCACGTCAGAAAGTGCGACATCTTCAGTTTTTACGTTTCCACCAAAGATACTATTAAACATCGCATAGCCAAATAAAAACAGTATTAAAAAGAAGATGAACCCACGGACGCTATTCCCTGGTTTTTTCTTTAAATTTTTTGTATTTTTATTCATTTTTTCAACCATAGAACTCCTAATTCAGTATAATATATATTCTACCATAAAAGGCATAGAAAAAGTACCCCTTTTTGAGGAGTACTTTTTAGTTCTTCGCGTGTTTTCAACTAGTTATTAAGACAGAAGGTACCACCGCTTTCCTTCTTATAGAGGATAGCAACCTTACGTGCACCTGTTGAGTAGTATGCAACTTCGCCCTTACATGTTGCGTGGGTAATGATTGAGATTGAGTGACCCATTTCAGCACCAGTATCATCGTTGTCTGGGGTTTGAATACCGCCAGCGCTTTCGAGTGAGCCAAGTGCTTGTTCGTCAAAGGTTACATTATAGCGTTGACCGTTATCACATGGTGTGTCGGTGCTGGTCGTCTTAGTGTCTTTACAATCAACAATCCAGAGAGAGTAATAGCTACCGTCTGGATCTGCGAAGACATCTTGTGAACCTGCAGAGTCAACAATTAGATAATTATCATAGAAATACGACCATGACTTCGTGCCGGTTGCACTTGTTACTTTTGTTGATGATGGGTTTTCGTGGCCAGCGACATATTTACCTGTTGTTGGAATTGCGCCACGGTTATTAGACTGATATTGATTAAGTGCAGTCTGAACGCGTGAAATATCACTACTACGTTGAGTATCACGTTGTGAGCGTTGAAGTGCAGGGAGAGCGATGAATACCATCATAAAAATAAGACCCGCAATCGCAAGCACGAGGACAACCTCAATGATCGTGAAACCCTTCTTACTAGTATTTAACTTTTTCATTTTTTCCTTTCTAATTTCTTGCTTTTATGTGCTCAGGACACACAGATAGCATAAACCTTATGTTTATTTTAAGCGCGTTTTGGCATCTTGTCAAGCAATTGCTGCCATTGTTCATGAGATAAATCACTTGGACGAATATTTTTATCAAACATTAACTCGTCAAATGATTGTTCGAGTTTTAAGTTTTCATATGGAAGGTTTTTTATAAGTTTTTTTCGTGGGTTGCTGAAACCTTGTTTTAGAAAACGCAGAACATCTTCACCAACAAGAGGCTTTTTTCTAGGTATCAAAATTATCGTAGCAGAATCAACTTTTGGGGGCGGAGTGAAGAATCCTTTTGGAACAACAATACCTGGTTTTACTTCAGCATAATTTTGTACACTTAGACTTAGATATGTGTGTTTCCCTGGCTCCGCAAGGATACGCTCAGCTACCTCTTTCTGAATCAGTAAAACAATTTTTTCTGGTTTATTTTTTGCTTCAAGCAATTTCTTGATTATTGGGCTGGTAATGTAGTATGGGATATTTCCAGAAACAACATATTTTTCCGGCATCGTCGAAAGGTCGTATTTCAAAAAGTCTTCGTTTATAACTTCAAGGTTTTTCCCAGGAAAAGAGTTTGGAAGATTATGTGCCAGTTTTGGATCAAATTCAACTGCAATAACCTTTGGGAATCTTCTAAGCAGACTACTAGTTAGGGTCCCAAGACCAGGGCCAATTTCCAAACAGACCGGTTGATTTTCAAGAGGCAAATCATCCTTGTCAGTCAAGAGTGTTTCATCAGCAATTTCTTCAAGAATCTCGCGATCTTTTAGCCAGTGTTGTCCAAGCGATTTATTGTTCTGTAGCGCCATATTAATACCAGTTGGAAGTCTTATTTTTTATATTGCGACACTGTCCACGACATCCCCAGAAGCGCCAAGCTTCTTGCCAGCTACCGTAGCGATTTTTGACATATTTTATCATCCAGCGAATCTGAGTAATCGGATTCGTTTGCCAATCTGAGCCTTCACTTGCCATTTTATTGCCAGGAAGTGATTGCGGAATACCGTATGCACCAGAAGATCTATTTATTGCATTGTATCGACATTTTGATTCATGCCAAATTAGTGTATATGCAACTTCTAGATCATTTTCGGAAATTCCAGCGGCACGCATCCAAGCCTGGCAGGTTGCTTTGTCTGGGTTTGGTACAATCTCTGAAATTTTTGTGCCTACTGCAGTAATACGAGAAACTGGTTGTTTCGTAACTTCTTCAGAGATTTTTATACGAGTAACTTCCTTTCCATCCTTAAATTGGACTTTGTAAGTTGTAACTTTTTTGCCAAGTTCACCGAGTTGCTTTACGACTTGTTGACCAGCAGCTAAGTTATTATCTTGAACAGTCTTTTCGTCATAGGAAATATTCTCTTCGACCGTAATAGTTGAACCGCCATTACGTTTTATTTCATAGACATCAACTAAGCCAGTTTCAAGAAGATTTTGGGCCTTTGTTCTTGTCAAAATTTTATCGCCATCATAAACTGTGAATCCCGCATCTTTCGCAACCTGCTCTTTGTCATAGCTTGCACTCATGATATATTTCTTTATTACACCATCTGAAATAAGAACTGGTCGTGCACGATAAATATTGATGTGGTAGTTGTCAGAATTGATTTTCTCATCTCTAGCTGGGTCAGTAATATCATACTCAGCGAGACTAATTTTTGCGCGAGAAATTGCTTCACCGACGGTTTTTGCATCCGTTTTAATCGTCAAACTCTCGCCGTTTTCGTGGAAAGTAACGAAGCGATTATCAGTAATATTTTCTGCATCTTCGTTATCCGTATACTCTTCTGCATAAACTTTTGAGTCGTGCATTCTTGAAAGGTTTGCTGTAATTAAGAAGCCAAAAAGCAAGCCAACAACGGCAAAAATCCAAACATAAGATAATTTAGATACAGAAATAGTATGAGTTCGCAGTTTCATACATAACCATGATAACAGTGATACACAAGTTTTGCAAGATTTGCTATAATCATTACATGTTTACGGAGGGTTTAAATAAAGAGCAGGCACGTGCAGTTAAAACACTGAAAGGACCAGTGTTAATTTTGGCTGGTGCCGGTTCTGGAAAAACCAAAACTTTAACCCATCGTATCGCCAATCTTTTATCAACTGGCATTTCTGAACGTGAAATTCTAGCGGTTACTTTTACAAACAAAGCTGCAAAGGAAATGCGCGGAAGACTCTGGAATCTACTTTACCCAGAAAAATATGATGAAGTACCAAGAGAATTCATGCCATACATGGGCACTTTCCATTCGATCTGTGTAAAAATTCTTAGAATTGAAGCAGAATCTGCTGGTCTCGATAAAAACTTTGTAATTTACGATATGGATGATCAGATATCTCTCATTAAACGCGCTTTTAAGGAGCTTGGAATCGACGATAAATATTTAAAGCCAAAGGCTATACAATCAATAATATCGAGCTTAAAGAACTCTGACGAATCGATTGATGAATATGAAGCATCTGCAGTATATCCAAATCAGAAGAATACTGCAAAAGTATATCGTTTATACGAAAAAATGAAGCGTGAATCGAATGCGCTAGATTTTGATGATTTAATACTTCGAGTCACAAATCTTTTCGAAAAAGACCTGTTGATTCGCAACAAATGGCGCAATCGTTTTAAACACGTTTTGATTGATGAATACCAAGACACGAACCATATCCAATACAGACTTGTTAAATGTCTTATAAATTCCGAAAGAAATATTTGTGTCGTTGGTGACGATTGGCAGTCAATTTATTCTTGGCGTGGTGCTGATTTTACAAATATTTTAAATTTTGAACGTGATTTTCCAGGTGCAACCGTTATAAAGCTAGAGCAGAATTATCGCTCGACTGGAAATATCCTGAAAGCATCTCAAAAAATTATTAACTACAACAAAACACGTACAGAAAAAACATTATTTACAGAGGCTGGTGATGGTGAGCCAGTTGATATAAAAAATGTGCAGGACGAAAACGCAGAAGCAAAATTCGTCGCCTTTAAAATAGCCACACTCGCGCAACACCGAAATTATTCCGACTTCGCTATTCTATATCGAACAAATGCTCAATCTTATAATTTCGAAAAGGCGTTATTAGACATGCGGATACCTTACAAAATCATTGGCGGCGTACGTTTTTACGATCGTAAGGAGATTAAGGACGCACTCGCAATCCTTAAAATACTCGTAAATTCGCGTGATAGAGTTTCATTCGAACGTGTTTGTAAGAATGTTTTACCTGGCGTTGGACCGTCATCAATCACAAAATTATTATCGGCAATGGAAGGCTCAACATCAGTAGACGTCTTACGTGAAGATGACTTATCTATAATTACTTCTGGCAGAGCCAAAACATCCATTGAGAAACTCCAGAAATATATTCGTTCAGTAGATTTAACGACAGAACCTTCCGAAATTGTATTGAATATGCTCGAAGAATTTAATTTGGTTGAACTAGTAAGAGATGGAACTCCAGCAGGAGACGAACGTGCATTAAACCTCAATGCAATGGTAAGCAACGCATCAGAATTCGAAACACTCGACGAGTTTCTTGCCGAGGCAGTGTTAATGTCTTCAGCTGATGAGGAAAGCGATAGAAACTCCGTGACACTCATGACCCTTCATGCAGCAAAAGGTCTTGAATTTCCAGTTGTTTTCATTGTTGGACTCGAAGAAGGTTTATTCCCGTCTCTACACGATGACTCTGAAGATTCAATCGAAGAGGAACGCCGTCTCGCATATGTCGGTATGACACGTGCAAAGGAAAAGCTATTTTTAACTTTTGCATCAAGCAGATTTTCGATGGGGCAAAGAGCTTATAACTTACCTTCAAGATTTCTAACTGAACTCGGATATAATCCATACTCAGCAACTGAGGGGCAATATGCGAACGAAAAATACGATGAGGTTGACGAGGAATTTGACCCATATGCACCTCATCCAAAGAAGAAACCTTTTGATCCATTTGCAAGATTCTACAAAAAACCATCAACAAAATCATCAAATAACTGGCAGGATGACATCGAATATGACGATGGCGACCCATTTCCTGAATATTAGTTAAATCCCCGCTAATGGTTGGATATCAGCACCGAGATGGTTTAGACGACGTGCGAAATCTTGATAACCACGCGAAATTGAGTATACATTTCTAAGAATTGAAGTGCCAGGTGCCGCAAGCATTGCAATCAAAATCACAACTGCTGGGCGAAGAGCCGGTGGCGCAACGAGTTCAGCAGGGCGCCAATTTGTTGGGCCTTCAACATATACACGATGAGCGTCAAGAAGTTCAACTTTTGCGTTTAAGTTTGAGAGATAACTTGTATAAATTGCACGGTTCTCAAAGACCCAGTCATGGATGAGAGTACGACCTTCAGCAACCGCAGCAATAACTCCAAAGAACGGCAAATTATCAATGTTAAGTCCTGGGAATGGCATTGGATGAATCTTATCCATAGGCGCTTTTAGCTTCGATTTTTTAATCGTCAAATCGACAAGACGAGTTTTCTCGTTTCTCGATTTATATTCTTCGCTAACAATTATCTCTGCATTCATCGACTTTAAGACCTCAAGCTCAATCTCAAGAAACTCGATTGGAGCACGCGTAATTGTTATTTCAGATTTTGTCACAAGCGCAGCAGCAATAAAACTCATACATTCAATCGGATCTTCACTCGGCCAATATTCAATTTCTTTGTCAATTTTTTCTACACCAGTAACCTCAAGAGTAGTTGAACCAATACCTTTAATTTTTACACCAAGCTTTTCAAGGAAGAAACAAACATCTTGTACCATATAATTTGGAGATGCGCCAATAATTGTCGTCTTGCCTGGATAAAGGGCTGCTGCCATCAAGACATTCTCGGTCACAGTATCACCACGTTCAATCAGGACAATTCTCTTTAGTTCTTTCGCTTTAAGACTTTTCTGATCGACAGTAGCTTCATAGAAACCAACTTTTGTTTTTGCATCGATTTCTAATCCATATGAGCTGAGTGCGCGAAGATGTGGATCGACAGTTCTTGTTCCAAGAGAACATCCACCGGCATAAGGTAATTCAAATTTTTTGAACTTGTGAAGAAGCGGACCCATAAACATAATAATCGAACGAGTTCTACGAGCCGCTTCGACGTCCAAGTTCTTTAAGTTTAATTCTTTCGGTGATATAATCTCAAGATCTTTTCTACGATTAACCCATTTACATTTCACACCAATTGACTCAAGGACTTCAATGATGCGAAAAACCTCTTCAATCCTTGCAACATGATGCAAAATTGTTTTTCCAGAATTAAGTAACGAAGCACATAAAAGGCCAACGGCCGCGTTCTTTGATGTATTGATAGTGATTTCACCAGAAAGAGTATTACCGCCATTGATGCGATAACTTTGCGAGGAGGAATCATTAATAGAGAGAATTTGTCCGCCTAGCTCACCTGAAACCTTCTTAACCATTTCAAGTGAAATGTTTTGATCACCTTTTTCAATACGATGTATTGCTGATTGAGAAGTTCCTATTCTTTTCGCAAGTTCGGATTGTGTTAACCCTTTTTCTTTGCGCATACTCTCGATCACACGACCGATTTCCTGCTGATATGTTGCTTCTTTTTTCATAAATATCCTCTTGTGATAATTATATCACAGGATGAATATTTTTTAAATTCACTTCTACTTTTATAGTTACTTATTCACTTTTACTTTTATATACTTTATTTGGAGTTTATCTAGTCCTTTTATATGATTTTCTGTATTAAGTTTTGACATATATTCCTTTCTTTTTTACCGCCAAGCCACAGACGGCTTAAACCTCGACTACTGGTTTTACAATCCGCATTTAATCAAAAATTTTTTTACTTGCAAGCATAAGCGCAGTTTCATTTATTTAACAGATATATTCTTGAAGAATCATCCATAAAAAATAGATCAGCTAATCTAGCACTGTTTCAAAATGTTGATTTGCACATTTTCTTATCTTTTAGTACGTACACGAACAGATTGAATGAATTAGTATTTTTTTGCAAGCTTCAAATAATAAAAACGTTCAAGATTGCCGTTTCTTCCAGAAAAGTCATTATCTCGTTTCTTGATAATAATAAATCCATGAGTTTTTAGCCATTTCTCAAATTCTTTAATAATGTCTCGTCTAATTTTTTCGTTCTTCACGACGCCGCGTTTAAGTTCGAATGGTTTCGCTTCAAATTGCGGTTTTAGCATGACAAGAAAGTCGGTGTCGATGCTTGCAATATGATACTTTGCATACAAAAGCACTTTTTTAAGACTTACAAAAGAAACGTCCGCCAGTATAACATCAATATGTTTTTTAGAAATTTGAGACTTGTTTGAATCAAGTGTTTCAAAATAGTCGCAAGTTTCTAAATCTTCACGAGTAATATTAAAAATGTCTGTTTTTTCACGTAGATCAATTCTTGGATCAAAACGAAGTGGGGCCTTCATTTGTTTTGTCCCCTTTTCAATTGCGATGACATGGCTTGCGCCAGCGTTTAGCGCATATTCCGTGAATCCGCCAGTTGAGGAACCAATATCGAGCACAACTTTTCCTCGAAAATCGTAAGCAAACTCGCGAGCTGCGCCCGCGAGTTTACCTTCTGCTCTTGATACTGGAGCGCTAATTATTTTCTCCTCTCACGATAAGCGTAAGTATCAGTATCAACGGAAACGATGTCGCCAACTTTGATGAATGCTGGAACCTTGATCACGACTCCAGTTTCAAGAGTTGCATCCTTAACAATTGAAGTTGAAGTATCACCCTTTACTGCAGTTTCAGTGTAAGTGACTTCAAGCCAAAGGTTTTTAGGAAGAACGAGGTTGATTGCAGTTCCGTTATAGAACTGAATATCCATCTCGTCGCCGTCTTTCATGAAATCCTTCATATCACCAACCATATCAGCTGATAGCTCATATTGTTCGAATGATTCTGGATCCATGAAATAGAATTTTTCATCATCCTTATAAAGATATTGGACGTGTTTGTTTGTAACTTCTGCTGGCTCAATTTTTTCCTGACCCTTAAAAGTCTTTGGAAGAAGAGCGCCAGTAATAAGGTTTTTAACCTTTACGTTTACGATTGAACCACCACGGCCCATAACTTTTTGGGAGTACTCAACCACCTTGTACGGTTGCCCGTCAAGTGTGATCAGCACATTTTTCTTCAAATCTGTTGGTCCGTACATATTTTTCCTCTCCGCTTAAATAAATTAAGCATTAAATTATTCAGCCACGAATGGCAAAAGTGCAAGATGACGTGCACGTTTGATAGCAACTGCGAGTTGACGTTGTTGCTTTGCAGAAAGACCAGTCTTTGAGATTGGCTCAATGCGGCCATAAGCGTCAATGTAGCGTTGCAAAGTCTTTACATCGCGATAATCGAAGTAAAGATTTGGATCGTTTTTAACCCTTCTCATTTTTCTCCTTTAATTATTTTTCTTAGAATGGTACATCACTAAGATCAATTGGTTCATCAGGAATATCATCTGGTGCGATATCTTCTGGAGCTTCATCCTGAGCACCGTCACTTGAGTAGCTTGAACCACCATCACGTCCACCGAGGAAGTTAAAGTCTTCTACAACAATTTCAGTTGTTGAGCGCTTTGAACCATCTTTAGCTTCATATGAACGTTGTTCGAGGCGGCCAGAAACCATAATTCCGGTTCCTTTCTTGCCGTATTCTGAGATAATTTCAGCAGCTTTACCCCAAGCCGTACAGTTAATGAATGAAACTGATTCTTTATCGGAACCATCGGCGCCTTTGTAGTTGCGGTTTACTGCAACACTAAAAGAACAAACTTGTGAGCCAGAAGAGATTGCTCTGAGCTCTGGATCTCTTGTGATATTACCGATGATGATTGCTTTACTAAAACCCCGCGCCATAAATAAACTCCTCTCTTAATTATTCTTCTGATTTTTCTGCGTTTTCTTCTTCAGGTTCAGCTGATTTTTTCAAAGCTTCATATTTTGCTTTGCGTGGATCAGCAGCACAGAGAAGATAACGAAGTGTTTCATCAGTGATGTTCAAAGCTGACGAAATCTTTGCAGGTGCAGTTGATGGAAGCTCGAGTTCATAGTAGTAATAGACAGCATAGTCATTACCCTTGATCGAGTACATCATACGTTTCTTGCCTTCATTCGTCTCTTTGACGATTTTGCCATCTGCAGATTCGATGATTTTTTTCACCTTATCAACAGCTGGAGTCAAGTTCATCTCTAAATCAGGATGGAACATGACAGTAAGTTCATACTGTTTCACTTTGTACTCCTTTGGTTAAAGCAAACACACTCATAAATGGTTGTTTGCTGAGCTAATATTACCTGTTATTTTAGCACAAAATTGTGGAAAAGTCCATAGAAAAACCTCCGTTTTTCGGAGGTTTGTTTTCTATTGATTTACGATTTCGTCAAATTCATCAAGTGATGTAATTAGGACGTCACGTGGCTTATTGCCGTTTGCTGGCCCAATAATTCCGATCTCTTCAAACCAGATGGCGAGACCCGAAACGAAGCCATGACCTTTTCCAAGATATGTTTGAAGCATTGCGGTAGAGAATTTTCCTTTTTGAATCGAAAGCTCAACTGCTTTTCTGACAATTGGATCGTTTGGATCATATTTACGACCAAGGTCGCCAATTGCACCACCACCAGCAGGGCCAACTGAAACCGCCTGAGCAATAACTTCATCATTATATTCTGGAGCACGTTGTTCACGAAGGAAATTCGTTAATTTCTCAATTTCAGAATCTGATGCAAACGCACCCTGAATACGGCGAGGCTTACCCATCATTTCGGTTGTGAGCATCAACATATCACCAGCACCAAGAAGTTTTTCTGCGCCGCCCATATCAAGCATGATACGCGAATCCTGGTTGTTATTTACAGCAAAGGCAATACGGCCAGGAACGTTTGATTTAATAAGGCCGGTAATAACTTTTACAACTGGACGCTGTGTAGCAAGAACGAGATGCATACCAGCAGCACGGCCCTTCTGTGCTATACGAACGATCGGCTGTTCGAGATCTTTTCCTGCTTGCATCATGAGGTCTGCCATCTCATCAATGATAACGACAATGTATGGCATTTTTGCGCCTTCATGTTGCTGTTCGTTACCGTCCTCGTCTTTCACAGTAGCAGCTTTGCTCATAATTTTAGCGTTATAATCTTCGATATTTTTTACATGTTCTTCAGCCATTTGCGAATAGCGACGCTCCATCTCATTTACTGCCCACTTCATTGCTGAGAGTGCTTTATCAGTAGAGTTAATAATTGGAGTTAGAAGATGTGGAATACCGTCATATTGAACCATTTCAACCTGCTTTGGGTCGACAATGATAAGTTTAAGGTCACTTGGAGCATTACGATAAAGGAGTGACGAGATAAGAATATTCGTCATCACAGACTTACCAGAACCAGTTGTACCCGCAATAAGAAGATGTGGCATTTTTGCGAGGTTTGCGACGACTGGTGCGCCAGAAATATCTTTACCAACAATGAAGGTTAGTGGTTTGTCGGCTTTCTTCCAAGCTGGACTCTCAAGAAGACCGCGAAGAGTTACACCCTCAGAACGAGCGTTCGGAAGCTCAACACCAACAAGGTTTGTACCAGGAATTGGAGCTTCAATACGGATTTTATCAACCGCAAGATTCATTGCGAGTTCTTTGTCACGCGCAGTGATTTTCCCGAGATTAATACCTGCAGGTGGTCTCAAGGTGTATTGCGTAACACGAGGACCAACATTTGCGCCATCAATTTCAACGTTAATGCCGAACTGTTCATAGGTTTGTCGAATAATTGCAGCATTCTGCTGAATATTACCTCCATCAGGTGGATTGGTTTTCTTAGAAAGAAGTTCAGTTGAAGGCATCTTCCAATTTGGGTCAGACACAGCAACAAGTGCGCGTTCTGGTTCTTTTACTTCAGGTTTGCTTTCAGGTTTTGCATGACTAATGTTTAATTTACGATTTTCTTTATCGGCCTCGGCAACCGCCGCTGAAATACCACCTCTAACCGGAATTTTAGCTGCGTCAGCGTCAAGGTTTGCACGACGAGCAATTTTTGCATTTTCCTGATCTTCTGCACGGCGTGTACTCCTAAAGAGGCCACCAATAAAACGAAAGACTGAAGCTGGCGAAACCGCAAGAATAAATATCCCAGTTAAGAAAATCAATAGAGCATAGATAAACACGACTACGCTTTTATCGAGAATCTGAGTCATAAGACTATTTAGGCCTTCACCAACAATACCGCCGGTTGGATTTTCTTGACCAAATGTTGGGATGCCGAAAATTCCAGAAAGCCATGCAACCATCAAAAAGCTTGCAAGCCATGTAACAAACGGAAGACGATTCCCTTCTGCGCGAAAAATCATCACTGCAAGGTAAGCAAGAAGCACAGGGATAAAATATGCTGCGTAACCAATTGCATAAAGTGCACCAGTATGAATCGCATTTAAGACAGTGCCACCAGAGCCGAACCATGTCATAACAAGGACAACTGCAAGTGCTAGAAGAACAACAGCGCCAACTTGACGCCAGAAACCACCCGGCAGCTTATGTTCAGGAGCTGCTTCTCTTGTAGATTTTCGTTTCTTTCGTTTTGCCATAAGCTTATTATATCACTTATTCGGTGTTTTAGCGAACTTCATAGAGAAAATACGCACCAACTTTTTTCAACAATTCATAGTCTTTCGTCTCAAATCCATAAGAGATTACTTTCAAAGTTTTACTAAGTCGTTTTGCTTCTTTTTCAATCTTTTTAAAAATTTTACTTAGATCTCTGGAATCGCCAAACACATAAACAACTGTTGTTTCTCTTGGAAATTTATAATTATAAAAATTTTTTGTGACGATTTTTGCATTTTTAATTTTTCTCAATCTGATTTTTGCGATCGTAGCAATTATTGGGTTTAGCTCTATACCTACAGACTTCGCGCCGTATTCGCTTGCAATTTTTTGGACAATACCGTCGCCTGCACCTAAGTCAATCAAAAAATCTTTACTAGATATTCTGTAGAGTTTTGTGAAGGCTTTTTTGATTTCCGATTTTAGACTTGGAACATATGGAGCACCCGTAAAAGCCGTAAATCCAAACAAAACAACGAGGATTAGAATAATCGGAATGACAATATTCATTTGAGTAATTATATCATATTTTACAGAGGTAGAAAAATGTGGTAGAATAGCATTATCATTTGCCCGCGTAGCTCAGTGGATTAGAGCATCTGTCTTCGGAACAGAGGGTCGGGGGTTCGAGCCCCTCCGCGGGTACCATTTTTTTATGACAAATTTTAGAATGATAATACAACAATAAAGAAAAACGCAATATAGAGCGACTCAATAATCACGTCGACTGACCAGAAGATGCTTGGAAAAAATATATAAAGAACAATACAGATTGCTGCGTAGATAAAGAAAGCTAGACAAGTTTTTTGCGTATTCTTATCATGCAAAGTTCGGCTCTTACCAAGATAAAATGTTAGAAGTGAAAATGCTGCCATTATTACAAACATAAGACGTGAAGTTAAAACATGAAGAAATGAGATTGGTGTGCGGCCAAGGATAATTGGCGACGGAATGATCGTATCGAATAAGCTAATTGGACAAAGGCTGAGTCCAATTAATGTGATGACGATAGTAATCATTAAGATACGTTGTATAGTATTTGAGAGTTTCGGCTTTAAATAGTGCCACATTCCAAAAGCAACAGCTGAGTTAATAACTAAGAACATGATTGCTGATGGGAATGAAAGTCCAACATACTTCGAAATACTATAATCCAGCCTCAAACCAGTTGTTCCGGTAACCACATGGGTGAATAAAATAATAAAGAAATTTACCCAAAAAGCGACCATTGAATAAAGGACAATTTTCTTTGCTTTTAATTTTTCAAGTTTATCATTCATTTTTATTTCTCCATTGCTGCCGCTTTTAATACATCTTCAAATAATACTGACACTGTTAATGGACCAACACCACCGATTTTTGGGGTTATTGCAAAAAGATCACTCCTTTCTCTAATCTCTTCCGAAATGTCACCAACAAGATGTCCGCCCTCGCTTGCGGTTCCAGCATCAACAATAATTGAACCTTCTTTTATCATTTCATTAGTAATGAGATGCGGGTCGCCAGTTGCAGTAACGATTACATCAAAGTCCTTCAATTTCGAGAAATCTGAACCTCGATGGAATACCTCGACGTCAAATCCGGAGTTTATCCACATGCGAGTTAGCGGTGCGCCAACCAATTTTCCACGACCAACAATAGCAATTTTCTTCCCCGAAAGTTCAATGTTATGCCCAACCAAGAGCCAGTTGATTGCAGTCGCAGTTGCAGAATCAAAGACGCGTTTATCTTCTTTTCCGTCATAGTCTGCAAGTCCATCAACATCTTTTTCTGGAGTAATTTCATTCACCACAGCTTCAGTCCAGTCTGTGTTTGTAAGCGGGAGCTGGACAATTATTCCAGAGACCGTCTCATCCTCACTTGCACGTTTTACGGTTTCTCTTAAAACCTCAAGACTTGGGTTTTTTACGTATTCATCGACGACTTCAATGCCAATATCGTTTCCGTATGCGCACTTCAAATTTACGTATTTTGTAATAACTGGATTTTCCGAATCACGCACAATCACAAGTCTTGGATGTTTCTTCTGACTGCGCAAAATCTTAACGAGATGTGCTTGACGCTCCTTAATAAAACCAGCTAATTCTTTTCCATCTAGTATTTTTACCATTTTACCCCTCAATCACATTTGGTTCTTGTTCGAGTTTAAACCCAAATTTTTCTTCAACGATCTTCGAAATCTCAGATATAGCTTTTTCTAAATCTGCATAACTTTTTCCGGATTCATTAATAAGAACTAATGACGCTTTTTCGGAGATCTTAAAGCCATAAAAATCTTTACCTTTTAACCCTACATTTTCGATAAGCCAACCAGTATTAACTTTTGTACCATGATGAGGGATTCCACGTTCATCGAGACTTTTTACTTCTGATTCATCAACATAAATATTCTTAAAGAAACTACCTGAACTTGCAAAATCTTTTGGATCTGGGAGTTTAGAATCGCGGACTGCTCTTACAGCATTTGCAAGAGTTTCAGGGTCTCTTGATTCGATCTGTTTACTATTTAAATATGATTCAAGCGAACCGTATAATTCAGATTCAATCTGTCCTTTTCTAAGAACAAACTCGACTTTGTAAATAAAGTATCTTTCGCGTGCTGAAGAGTTGAAAATCGAGTGGCGGTAAGAGAAATCACATTCGTCTTTTTTTAGTTCAATTTTTGCACCTGTTTCAAAATCGATTGCAAAGATTTTCGTAATAGAATCTTTTGCTTCTTGTCCGTACGCACCAATGTTCTGCACAGGTGCTGCGCCAACAGTGCCGGGAATTCCTGCAAGACATTCGACGCCAGTACATCCAATTTTTGTCGTTTCTCTAATAAAGTCGTCCCATTCAACGCCACCACCAACCGTAAAACGCACTTCATTTCCAAGATCTTAAATTTCTATGTCACCAATTTTATTTATAATAATAGCCCATTTGCATTTTTGGATTCACTTGAATGTTAT